>NZ_BQIJ01000014.1:0-158636 GCF_021602465.1 Pseudomonas urethralis | reverse complement strand
GGCCCCGGGTTTGGCTCGTAGGGAAGAAAGCGGCGCAGGTGGCCTTGCGCGGTGACTTCATAGGCGTGCCAGATGCGTTGGTCGAGCAGTACGTAGAGATAACCGCTGCGCAAGGTGCGCAGGCCGATGCGGGTTTGCGTGGCGGGGTCGCGGCCGGGGCGGGTATCGGGGACCACGGCGCGGCGCAGGGGGAGGATGGGCAGGCCCTGGCGCTGGCAGGCTTTGCACGGGGTCAGGAGGAATTCGACTTCGTCGACGGCGTCGGCAATATCTTGCGTGATGCTCATGGAAAGTCCTCGTCTAACAGCTGGTGACGTTCGAGCTGCAATTCTGATTAGTATTCATAGTCAGTCGTTGAAACTAAGCTGAAGCCGGAACACTAGCGAGGAACTACTTCGTTGTGAAACTTTATACGTCCTAAAATGTTGTAGGAAAAGTTACCTAAATATTAAGTTTTCTGTTGTTTGAGCCGGCATGTTTCAAAGCTACATAGTTCGAGCAATAAATGGGTGGCAAACAATCGCTTGCATGAGTTAGCTTCAGTAATTCCTGCTTTAATTACGATTGCAGGGTCGGCTGCGCAGCCCTTTCCGAGCGGTCCGGTACCCGGGTAAGGCCGCTCCAAAAAGGCAAAGCCGGGCATGCATGAACATTGAATTCGGCGATATCGGCGTGCCACTATCACGCATGCCTAGCTGCCTCCGCCCGGCATGTTCGTTTTGACTGATTACACTCTTTAAGTCGCCACACAAGGAATGCCGCGGATGGTCTGCGTGTTGCTGGGTCGTGCTGCCGGGTCGGCAGGTCGCCTGTGGGCGAGCAGGGTGTGCATCGGGCGTTCGTGGAGCAGCCAGCCATGAGCAACGCCGGTCGCGGTGTTCCCCTGCAACTGCTGGTGGCGATGGCCATCATGCTGGGCATGCTGCTGCTCGGCGCCGGCTTGGCCTGGCAGGGCTACCGCGGTATCAGCCAGGCTTTGGTGGCCGCCGCCGGCGATGCCGCGCAGCAAGTTGGCAAGACCATCGACGAACGGGCCCGGCGCCTGGTCGACCCGGCGCAGAGCAGCATCCGCCTGCTGGCCTTCAACCCGGTTGCCGTCAACCTGGACCAGCGCCTGGAGCGGCTGCCGCAACTGGTCGAGAGCCTGAAAGCCAACAAGATGCTCAGCGCCGCCTATGTCGGCTACCCCAATGGTGAATTCCTGCTGGTGCGCCGCTTGCGCGACCCGCAGCTGCTGGAGCGCTTTGCCGCGCCGCCCGGCACCCGCTTCCTGGTGCAGAGTGTCAGCCTGGGCGAGGGTGGGGCGAGGGTAGGCGAGTGGCGCTTTTATGACCCGGCGCTGACCCTGCTCAAACGCCAGGCCATGCCGGACTATCACTACGATCCGCGCACGCGGCCCTGGTTCGCTGACGCCTCGGCGCAGGCCAGCACGGTGCTGACCCGGCCCTACGCGTTCTTCACCACCCGTGAAATCGGCATGACCATGGCCCAGCGCAGCGTCGATGGGGCGTCGGTCATCGGCATGGATGTCTCGGTCGATGACCTGGCCAACGAGACCCGCGACCTGCGCATGACCCCCGGTACCGAGATCGCCGTGATCGATGACCAAGGCAGCGTCGTCGCCTACCCGGACCTGCAGCGGGTCATCGTGCATGACGGCGAAGCGGTGCGCCTGTCGCGGGTGGCCGAACTGGGCATCCCCAGCTTGCAGCAGGTCTACAACCGTTTGCCCCAAGGCACTCGACCCGAGGTGTACGAGGTGGACGGCACCACCTGGTACGGCATGCGCGTGCAGTTGACCAATCTGGCCGGGCAGGACCTGCAGGTGCTGATTGCCGTGCCGGCGCAGGAGTTGCTGGCAAGCGCACGCAAGGTGCTGTTCCGGCAGATGCTGTGGACGGCCATGCTGATGGCCGTGTTAATGCTGCTGGGTGGCTGGCTCGGCCAGCGCATCGGGCGCCCGCTGCATCAGCTGGCCGAACAGGTACGCGGCCTGGCCGATTTCGATTTCAGCCGCGCAGTGGGGGTGGCATCGCGGGTGTCTGAGGTAAAGGAACTGAGCCGAGTGCTCAGCCGCATGTCCGGCACCATCCGCAGCTTCCAGGCAATTACCCTGACGCTGAGCCGGGAGAGCCAGCTGGAACGCATGCTCGATGGGGTGTTGAGCCATCTGGTGGACGCTGCCGGGGTCAGTGCGGGCGCGGTGTACCTGTTCGATGAACAGCGCGCCCAGCTGCGCCTGGCGGCCGCTTGCCGGGGCAGTGGCTACCCTGAGGCGCTGGCCATTGGCGAAGCCGAGCACCTTCAGCTGGCCGCTACGGTAACCCAGGCCCTCGGGCTGGGCGGGCGCAGCCTGGCGCTGGTGCTCAAGGACCGTGGTCATGAGCTGCTAGGTATTCTTGTTCTTGAATTGCAGCAAACGCCCGCCGAAGTCGGCGCGCCGTTCCGTCGCTTCGTCGAGGAGCTGTCCGGTGCCGCTGCCGTGGCCATCGAGACGCGTCAGCTGGTCGAAGCCCAGAAGCGCCTGCTGGACGCGATGATCAAGCTGCTGGCTGACGCCATCGATGCCAAGAGCCCTTACACCGGCGGTCACTGCGAGCGCGTGCCGCAATTGGCGCAGATGCTGCTGGACAAGGCCATGCAGGCCGACAGTGGCCCCTACGCCGACTTCAGCATGAGCGAGGCCGAGCGCTACGAATTCCGCATTGCCGCCTGGCTGCACGATTGCGGCAAGGTCACCAGCCCGGAATACGTGGTGGACAAGGCAACCAAGCTGGAGACCCTGTACAACCGCATCCATGAAGTCCGCACGCGCTTCGAGGTGCTCTGGCGCGACGCCGAACTGGCCTATTGGCAAGGCCTGGCGGCGGGCGAGGATAAAACGGTGCTGCAAAGAACCCTGGCGCACTGCCATGGCGAACTGCAGGACGACTTCGCCTTCGTCGCCAAGGCCAATATCGGTGGCGAATTCATGCAGGATGATGACGTCGAGCGCCTGCAGCGTATCGGCCAGCGCCGCTGGCTGCGGCATTTCGACAACCGTCTGGGCATTTCCCACGAGGAGGCGCAGCGCCATGCAGGTGCCCCGCCGGCGCCGTTGCCGGTGGCTGAATCATTGCTGGCCGATCGGCCTGACCACCAGGTGCCTTGGGGCTCGCGCAAGCCACCAGTGGCCAAGGACGACCCGCGCAATGTCTGGGGCTTTGACATGCGCCTGCCGGCCAATGCCAGCAACCACGGCGAGCTGTACAACCTGTCGATCCGCCGTGGCACGCTCAACGATGAAGAACGCTTCAAGATCAACGAACATATCGTGCAGACCATCATCATGCTGAACGCGCTGCCGTTCCCCCGCCAGTTGCGGCGGGTGCCGGATATCGCCGGCAACCACCACGAGAAGATGGATGGTGGCGGTTACCCGCGGCGGCTGGGCAAGGATGACCTGAGCATTGCCGAGCGGGTGATGGCCATTGCCGATATCTTCGAGGCGCTGACGGCTGCGGACAGGCCGTACAAGGCGGCGAAGAGCTTGTCGGAGTCGGTGAAGATCCTGGTCGCCATGGCCCGCGACAACCACATCGATGGGCAGCTGCTGCGGCTGTTCTTGAGCAGCGGTGTGCATAGGGAATATGCCGCGCGCTTCCTGCGAGAGGACCAGATCGACGAGGTGGATGTGACGTACTGGCTGACGCAGTTCTAGGGGCACTGACTCACCAGGCCAGGATCGCGGCCAGTTCGACGGCGCACAGGGCGGTAACGCATACCGCCAGCAACAGGTTCACGGTGATGCCAGAGGCAATGATCTCGGCCTGCAGGCCAGTCACATTGCGCAGGTAGCTGCGCCGCAAGCGCAGCCAGGCGGCGCCGGCTGCCAGCAGGCAAAGCACCGCCGGTGCCACCGCCAGCCAGCGATGGTGCGGCACCCAGCGCAGGAAGAAACAACTGCACACGACCATCGCCAGGATGGTCCGGCGCCACGCCAACAGCGTGCGCTCTGGCTGCAACCCCTCATCGACGTTGGCGAGTCGTGGGTCAGGCATGGAAGAACACCGCGTAGGCAAAGAACGCCATCACCAGTGACACACCAATCGACAGCGCCGGGGCGATCAGCGGGAACGGCAGCGGGCGCTTCTGGCGCATCGCCCGCTCCACATTGAGCCAGCGGACGAAGGCCGGCAAGCTCAGGAGCAAGGCCAGGCTGATCAATGCCACTGCCAGCAGGCGGCGGGTGCCGGCGCTGAAGATTTCGGCCGTGAACATGTCCACGGCGATGCCGCTGGCCAGCAGTGCCAGCGCGGTCCTGATCCAGGCCAGGAAGGTGCGCTCGTTGGCCAGGGTGAAGCGCGGGTCCGGTTCCTGGCCATCGGCAAGCAGTTTGCTGGCCAGCCAGCCGCGTGAGTGCTCGGTGTTCTTGTTCAAGGGCAGTCGTCCTCCTCGGGTAAGGTCGGTGGGCACTCTTTTTGGCACCGGCCCAGTTTGAGTGGCAAACCCCGCCAATGTCCATGGTTTGCCAACCGCTGCCATTATTCGTATGCCGTGACGCCGCTGATATGCCGCGCGGCGACATAGCCGAAGGTCAGCGCCGGCCCGAGGTTGATGCCGCCAGACGGGTACCAGCCGCCGAACACGCTGGCCATGTCGGTCCCGGCCGCGTACAGGCCGCTGATTGGCTGGCCGGCGTCGTTCAGCACGCGGGCGTGGCCATCGGTGCGCAGGCCGGCGAAGGTGCCGAAGCAGCCAGGTTGCACCTTCACCGCGTAGAACGGCCCATGCTCGATGGGCGCCACGCAGGGGTTCGGCCCCTTGTGCAACGGGTCGCCCTGTTTGCGGTTGAACGGCGTCGAGCCACGGCCAAAGGCTGGGTCCTGGCCTTGGCGCGCATGCCGGTTGAATTCGGCAACGGTGGCGGCCAGCCCAGCGGGGTCGATGCCGCAAACCTGGGCCAGTTGCGCCAGGGTGGTGCCGCGTTTCAGGTAGCCGCTGCGCAGGTGCGGCCTTACCGGCAGGGGCGCCGGGCGCGCATGGCCGAGGCCGTAGCGGCGCAGGAAGTGGTGGTCGCAGACCAGCCATGAGCAGACCTCCTGGCCCTGCGGCACGGCGGCAACCATGGCCGATACATAGTCGTAATAGCCGTGTGCCTCGTTGACGAAGCGCTTGCCGTTGGCGAGCACACCGATGATGCCCGGCTTGCCGCGCTCGATGATGTGCGGGAAGTGGCCGACGCTGCCGTCGCGGTGCGGCACTTTCGACACCGGCGCCCAGGCCACCGGCGACTTGAGGTCGGTGGCCACCACGCCACCGGCCGACTCACCCAGGCGCAGGCCATCACCGGAGCAGGACTGCGGGGGCAGGGCGAGGTTGTCGTGGCCGCTGGCATCGCGCGGGAACAGCTGCCGGCGCCTGGCCGTATCGTTGGGGAAGCCGCCTGCCGCCAGCACCACGGCCTTGGCACGGATCGCCCGCTCGCCTTGCGCGGTGGCAAGCAAAGCCCCCAGCACCTTGCCGTCCTCCATCAGCAGGCCCTGGGCTGCGGTCGACTCGATCATCCGCACGCCCAAGTCGTCCGCCGACTTTGCCAGTCGTGCCACCAGCGCCACCCCGTTGACCAGGTGCATCGCCCGGCCATGGCGGGCCAGGTGGTAGAGGTGGCAGGCGAAGCGTTTGCCCACATGCAGCAAGGCGCGCGCCGAGCGGGTCATGTTGAGGAAGGCGGCAAGGTCGGCACCGGCCATGATCGGCATGCCCATGAACGAGGTTTCGCGCAGGGTCTTGCGCAGGCGCGGCAGCAGCGCGCCCAGCTGGCGGGCATCGTAAGGCGCGGCAATCACCTGGTGGCCACCGAGCGCGGCGCCGGGCGTGTCGCCATGCATGTCGGGGATGCCATTGCCGTCGGCGAACTGCAGGGTTGTGTGCTGTTCGAAGAAGGCGACCATGTGCGGGCAGGCTTCGAGGAAGGCGTCGACGCGCTCGGCGTCGTAGTGGCTGCCCAGTTCGTGGCGCAGGTAGGTGCGCGGCTGCTCGATGTCCTCGATGATCCCGGCGCGCCGGGCCAGCGGGTTGCGCGGCACCCAGGCCCAGCCACCGGACCAGGCGGTGGCACCGCCGAGCACCGGGTCTTTTTCTACCAGGATGACCTTCTGCCCGTGCCAGGCGGCCGTGACTGCCGCTGCCAGGCCGGCCGCGCCGGAGCCTATGACCAGTACGTCGCAGTCGCTTGGGAAGGGTTCGGCGGGCATTGCGGTATCTCCTGCATTATTATTGGAACATGGTTCCACAATATTCCTTTGCAGGCCGTAGCACTGCAAGGCCGGGCGCCAACAACTGGTCGATAACCGGACACTTCAATACGCGCAGGCTGCACTGGTTGCCGACGGCATGGAATCATCTTCTAGAATCGGGCAAATTTTCGGGGATACGTGTCATGGCTGGTAGTCAGATCGAACGCGCCTTCAATCTTGTAGAAAGCCTTACCGGCGAGCCGCACGGCTTGCCGCTGCAAACCCTGGCCGAGCGCCTGGACATTCCCAAGAGCGCGGCCCACCGCATGCTTACCGAACTGGTGCGCCTGGGCTACGTGCGCCAGAACCGCGACAACAGCCGCTATCAATTATCCGCCAAGCTGGTGGCGATGGGCTTTCGCTACCTGTCCAGCAGCGGTGCGGACATCATTCAGCCCATTCTCGATCGCCTGGCCCAGGACAGCGGCGAGCTGGTACGCCTGGGGGTGATCGAGGGCCATCGCCAGACCTGGATCGCCAAGTCTCAAGGGGCTCGTTCCGGTTTGCGCTACGACCCGGACATGGGGCGTGATGCGCCCCTGTTCTACACCGCCTCCGGGCATGCCTGGCTGGCCAGCCTGAGCGATGAAGAGGCGCTGCAGATGGTGTTGCGCCAAGGCATTGCCGATCCCGCCCAGTTCGGCCCCAACGCGCCGCGCTCCACTGATGACCTGCTGGCCTACCTGCACCGCGCCCGCGAGCGCGGCTATGCCTGGGTCGAGCAGACGTCGGCCATCGGCACATCGGCCCTTGCCGCCGTAGTGCGACGCCCGCAAAGCGACGAGGTCATTGGTGTGCTCAGCGTTGCCGGCCCCAGCGCTCGCCTGGCGCACACTCGCCTGGAAGAACTGGCGCCGTTGCTGCTGGCGGCGGCAGAAGAGCTGTCAGCGGCCAGCCGAGCGAGCGAATTATTCGCCTGAGATGCGTTTCTGGTCGGTAATCGCACAGTCTGTATGACAGGTCGTTCTGTAAAGCTGAACTTGGTTCTACATTGTGCATCTGTCTATTCTGGAACCTGGTTTCACAATCGGTAGCACAATAACGACAAGAGGACAGCATGTTGAACGCACCCCTACGCATCGCCCTGATTGGTGCCGGCATCATGGGCCGCCAGCATTACCAGCATCTGCGCAGGCTGCCGCAAGCCCAGCTGTGTGCCGTGGCAGACCCGGGCCCGCAGACCGAGGCGTTTGCCGCAGAATGCGGGGTAGCCTGCTTCGCCGATCATCGGCAGATGCTCGACCAGGCCCGCCCCGATGCGGTGATCGTCGCCAACCCCAACAACTTGCACGTCGCCACCGCCCTGGATTGCATCGAGGCTGGCGTACCGGTGCTGCTGGAAAAACCAGTGGGCGTGCACCTGGATGAAGTGCGTGCGTTGGTCGAGGCGTCGCGCCGTCGTGGCGTGCCGGTGCTGGTCGGCCATCATCGGCGCCATAACCCGCTGATCGCCAAGGCCCACCAGGTCATCGCCGATGGCAAACTGGGCCGGCTGATCAACGTCACCGCGTTGTGGCAGCTGCAGAAGCCCGACAGCTACTTCGAGACGCCTTGGCGCCGCGAGCCGGGGGCGGGCTTTCTGCTCACCAACCTGATTCACGACCTCGACCTGCTGCGCCACCTGTGCGGCGAGGTGGTGCAGGTGCAGGCATTCACCCGCAACGACGTGCGCGGCTTTGCCAACGAAGACAGCGCGGCGGTGCTGTTGCAGTTCGCCAACGGCGCACTGGGTAGCCTGACCGGCTCCGACGCGGTCGCCGCGCCGTGGAGCTGGGAGCTGGACTCCGGTGAGAGCCCGATCTACCCGCGCCAGGACGGTCAGCCCTGCTACCTGCTGGCGGGTACCCAGGGTGCGCTGAGCATTCCGCAGCTCAAGCGCTGGCATTACGCCGAGGCTGGTTCCGGCTGGCACACACCGTTGCTGCAGAGCGAGGAGGCCATCCCCGCAGGCGAGGCGTTGACCTTGCAACTGCAACACTTCATCCGCGTCGTCCAGGGCATTGAAGCGCCAATGATCGATGCAGCCGACGCTGGCCGTACCCTGGCCCTGATCGAAGCGATCCGCCAGGCCGCCGAAACGGGCCGGGCCTGCGCGCCCGAAAGGATCGCCTGATTTCTCGACCTTTGGTGAATGACATGACCGACCGAATCTTTTCCCTCGCCGCCCTGACGGTGCTCGAACTGTCGCCGCCAGACATGGTGGAAGCCGCCGCCCGCGCCGGTTACAGCCATGTCGGTCTGCGCCTGGTGCCGGCCACCGAGCAGGAACAGCACTTCCCGCTGTTGGCTGACCCCACCCTGCGCCGGCAGACCCAGGCGCGCCTGCGCGACACCGGCATCAAGGTGCTCGACCTGGAAATCCTCCGCCTCAAGGCTGACACGTGCGTGGCCGATTTCGAACCGATCCTGGCGGTCGGCGCCGAACTGGGCGGCACCGAGCTGCTGGTGGCCGGCAACGATCCGAATGAAGCGCGCCTCACCGCGCGCTTTGCCGAACTCTGCGATCTGGCCGCCGGCTATGGCATCCACCCGCACCTGGAGTTCATGCCCTGGACCGACGTGCGCGACCTGCGCCAGGCCATGCGTGTCGTGGCCAATGCCGAGCGGGCCAATGGTTGCGTGCTGGTCGATGCCTTCCACTTCAACCGCTCGCGTTCCTCGCTGGACGACCTGGCGACGCTACCAGCGCAGCGCATGCGTTATGCCCAGTTGTGCGACGTCGCCGGCCCGGTGCCGGCCGAGATGGACGAGATCCTGCGCCAGGCGCGCAATGAACGGCGCTTCCCGGGGGAGGGCGACGCCGACCTGGTCGGGCTGTTGCGTGGCTTGCCGGCGACGGTGCCATTGAGCCTGGAAATTCCTACCCGGCAGTTGCTGGAGCAGGGCATCAGTGGAGAGCAGCGGGCGCGCATGGCGCTGGACAAGGCCAAGGCTGTGCTGGCCCGCGTTCACGCGTTGTGTTCGCTGGAGTAGTTTGCCGCTGGCGGCATGACGAACAGCGCGAGGGTGGGGTACCAAACGCAGGCGTCATTCAGCAAAGTCTTCAAGGATGTTCTGGGGCAGACCCCTGGACAATATCGGCGAGGGCGAAAGCTGGGTGAAGTGGAGGCTAGGCTGGCGAAGGATGCGGATTGACTTCGCGGTGGGCCCGGCGCATTGCGACGGGCCAGTCACCAAATCGTATGTCAGCTGTCTTGATGAGTTTCAGCGACGCGTTTGTAGTAAACGTCGTGCTCTATCCCATCTCAGGTAGGCCAGCACACCGCTTTGTCGATAAGTCCGATCTTCCGGAGTGTCTGGAAACCTGTCCTTTTTTGTCATTTTTGGATCAGTTGATGAGCGGCACGATGTCGGCTCATTATTGACGCAGCGAAAATGGAGACCCGCTAGCCATGCATAGACGTTTCATTGAAGTAGACGGTGCCAGGATGAGCTACGTTGACGTAGGCCAAGGTTTTCCGGTTGTACTTGGCCATAGCTTTCTCTGGTCTGCTGACATGTGGCAGCCCCAGATTGAGGCTCTTTCCCGACATTTTCGGGTGGTCGTCCCGGAGCTCTGGGGACACGGCCACTCGGACGCTCCTCCTCCGCGAACGGTAGACATGAGCGCTCTGGTCCGTCAGCACGTCGCCCTGCTTGATGCCCTGGACATTGAACAATGTCACCTGGTCGGCTTGTCGGTCGGCGGCATGTGGGGCGCTCAGTTGGCCCTTGAGCATCCCGAGCGCGTCGACCGCCTGGTACTGATGGATACCTTTCTGGGTGCAGAGCCCGAAGAAACTCGACTGAAATACTTCGGCTTGCTGGATGCTGCCAGTGCGGCAGGGGGCTTTCCCGACGCCTTGCTAGACGTGGTTGTACCGATCTTCTTCCACGCAGGTGGAGAGACAGTGCCGGATGTGCGCGAGGATTTCCGTGCATCCCTCAAGGCCAGCAGCGCCGAGCGTATTCGCGATAGCCTTGATCCAATGGGACGGATCATATTTGGACGGCCAGATCTTCTATCGGCAATTGCCGACCTGCAGAGCGATCGAACGATCGTCCTGTGTGGTGATCAGGACATCCCTCGGCCGCCAGAAGAAGCAAATCTCATGGCGCGTACCATCAGTTGCCTGGCAGCGCAGATACCTGGCGCTGGCCACATCTCCAACCTGGAGAATCCACAGGTAGTCACCGATTTTCTCCTCAACTGGCTGCCAACCAGGCATTAAGCCGCAAGGGCTGCTATGCAGCCCTTGCCGACCTGCGCTTCAATGATCTGCTGATGGTTGCGCCGGTGGGACGATTTTGCGCATGAGGGGTACCAGAGTGACCGCGACAACGAAGCAAAGCATGATCGCCAGGAACGCGTCGGCGTAGGACAGCGTTTGCGCTTCACGCCAGGTCAGTGCCCACAGCTGATGCAGTACGTACGGGTTCGCATCAACGCTGTTCTGGCCATGGGCCTGGGCATTTTCCTGAAGCTGCTCCAGCCAGATGGTCAAGTTTTCATTGCGTACGTTCAGGTGCTCCGCAAGACGCAGGAAGTGAAGGTTGGTCCGATCGTTGAGCAGGGTAGCGCAGGCCGCAATGCCGATCGCGCCTCCGAGATTTCTCATCAGGTTGAATAGCCCCGCAGCGAGCTTGAGCCGTGCGGGCGGCAACGCGCCAAGCGTCAACGTTACCGTGGGCGGCACGGTCAGTTGCTGAGCGAAGCCGCGAATGGCTTGTGGTAGCAGCAGCTCCTTGGCCCCCCAGTCATGGGTGATGGGCGAGAAGTCCCACATGGAGATGGCGAACAGCGCGAGCCCCAGCATCATTACCCAGCGCAGGTCGATTCGGTTAGCCAGGAAGGCGTACACCGGGATGGCCAGCAGCTGAAACACCCCCGTGGAAAAAATCGCCAGTCCGATGTCCAGCGCGCCATAACCGCGGACCCGGCCAAGGAACAAAGGCGTCAGATAGACCGTGGCGAATATCCCTATCCCTGTGATGAAGGAGAACAGGCACCCCAACGCGAAGTTGCGGTCCCGTAGCGCGCGCAGGTCAACGATCGGAGCCTCGATGGTCAAGCAACGCCACACAAACAAGGCACCGCTGATGCCCGCGACCCAGGACGTGAACACTATGGTGCGGTCACTGAACCAATTCCATCGCGCGCCTTCTTCAAGCGTGTATTCGAGGCACCCGAGGAACAGTGCCATCAATACGATCCCCAGGTAATCGGCGCCTTTCAACAAGCCTGGATTGGGGTGGTCCACCTTGACCAGCAAGGGCACGGCAATGGTGACGAAGATGCCCGGGAGCAAATTGAGGTAGAACAGCCAATGCCACGAGAGGGCGTCGGTGATCCAGCCTCCCACCGCGGGCCCGAGGGTGGGCGCCAACGATGCCACCGCGCCGATCACCGAGGCGGCGATCACGCGCTGCTTGCCTGTGAAGTAGATGAATGCCGTGGTGAACACCAGCGGGATCATCGAGCCGCCCATGAAACCTTGCAGGACTCTGAAGACGATCATGCTCTGGATGTCCCAAGCCAGAGCGCACAGAAGGCTGGTAAGGGTGAAACCGGCGGCCGAGGCGGCGAACAGCCAGCGAGTGCTCATCACTTGGGACAACCACCCTGAGAGCGGGATGACGATGATCTCGGCGATCAGGTAAGCCGTCTGTAACCAGGCCGTGTCATCCGCACCTGCCGACAAGCCTCCGCCAATGTCCTTCAGCGAAGCCGAGACTATCTGGATGTCAATCAAGGCAATGAACATCCCCACGCACATGCACGCAAAGGCGACGACCTTCTGTGGCGTGCTTGATGCTGGCAGCCCGCTGCTCACAGGGCGCCTACGCGTTCGCGTGCGGCATCAGGTACCGCAGGTGCGAGGCTGTCGGCGTGGGTGTCGACCTCGGTGATCACCGACAAGCCGGGACGCAGTACACCGAACTCGGCATCGCGATCCTGAAGCAGAATTCTTACCGGTACACGTTGAACGATCTTGGTGAAGTTGCCAGTCGCGTTCTCGGGTGGAAGGATGCTGAACTGCGCACCCGTGGCGGGGGCGATGCTCTCGACGCGCCCATGGAACACCCGCCCGGGCAGAATATCGGCCTCGATGCGTGCCGGTTGTCCCACGCGCAAACGTGCCAGCTGATCTTCCTTGAAATTCGCATCCACCCACAAACCCCGAGCAGGCACCACCGACACCACCTGGCTGCCGGCTGCGGCATAGGCGCCCACTTTGGCCCTGCGATTGCCGATGTAACCCTCTATCGGCGAGCGTAGTTCGGTGTAGCCAACGTCCAGCTCGGCCTGCTCGCGGGCAGCCTCCGCCTGTGCCAGAGCGGCTCTGGCTTGCTCGCGCTGAGTCTCGATGACGACGAGTTGCTGCTGTGCCGCCAATACCCCGGCTGCGGCATGGTTCTGCTCGGCCTGGGCTGTCTTCCAGATGGCATTGGTATGCTGAGCATTCTCCAGTGAAACCGCGTGGCTGTTCAGCAGGACTTGAGCCCGGGATTTGTCTTGCAGAGCTCGTTCAGTTTCCGCCTGGCGCGCCTGAAGCTGCGCCTTGGCTTGGCTGATCAGGGAGTGCTGGAGCTGTTCCGTAGCGTTCAAGTTGGCCAGGCTGGCACGCTGTGCTGCAACTGCACCCTCGGCTTTTGCCAGAGCAGCTCTGAAATCGCTGGCATCGATACGAACCAGCAGATCTCCGGCTTTCACGAACTGGTTGTCCGCTACGGCTACGTCCTTGATGTAGCCCGGTACCTTTGCACTGATCACTGTCACGTCCGCGCCGACGTAGGCATCGTCAGTACTTTGAAGGAAGCGGCCGATCGCCCACCAGTGGCTAAAGAAGGCTATCGCCAAAGCAATGGCAAACACCAAGGCGGCCAGCTTGAGCAGCTTTTTGCTGACTTTTGCCCTCTTGCCGGTGGGGGACGCGGCCTGCGCGCTCTCGATTGGGGAGTCGACGGAAGCGTTCATTGCTGTCCGCTCCTGGTCGAGTCTGGTTGCGGGAAGGGGCTGACCCAAAGTTTTTCGTGCCGATACCCTTCACCGGCTTCCACGCGCCAATGCGTAAGGGGGTCTGCATCGGGCGAAATATGCAGGCGGTGGTCTTCAACGGTAATCGACTTGCCCGTGTTGCTGTCCGTCAACGTCAGGGCGACTGGCTCGCCAGTTGCTACATCGGCCAGATAGACCTTTTTCGAGCCTTCTGCATGTTTGGCACCCCACGTCATCAAGGTCAGGATCACCGGGCGAAGATCACGCCCCGCCTCTGTCAGAAGGTACTCGAAGCGGGGGGGATTGTTTTGATAAGGCCGGCGCTCAAGCAAGCCTGCGGCGACCAGATCGCTCAACCGTCGGGTTAGCGTGTTGCTGGCGATGCCCAGGCTGTGCTGGAACTCATCGAAGCGACGCAGACCATAAAACGCGTCCCTGAGCAGCAACAGGCTCCAACCGTCGCCGATGAGTTCGAGTGCGCGTGCCACTGGGCATGGCATCGACTGGAAGCTGGCTTTTTTCATGTTGCGCCCCGAGCGTGACCGGCTGTTTGAAGACACTATTCCACTGTGACTTTCATTATGCAAGTCACATTGATTGAAATGTGATCCGGCTTTGGTACCTCCGTGCTTAGGAGCCTGTGATTAAAGCGGCACTGAGCCGCTTTCGCCCTTGGGAGTGTTCGCTTTCACTGCTCTAGAGCGGCCATGGCGATTCTGATGTCATGCTCAGGTGTGTCGCCGCTAACGCCTATAGCACCTACGACGACTCCATTGGATTTAACTGGTAGACCTCCCTTCATCATGACGAAACCTGAGGTGATCGCTGCCGCCCGACCGCTATTCACGCTGGTTTCCAAGTCACCTGAAGAGCGCTTGAAGATTGCCGCAGTCTTTGCCTTTCCTTGGGCCAGTTCTATCCCGGCTACTACTGGAGCACCATCCATTCTTGCGGTGAGGATCGGCCATCCACCGTCGTCAACGATCGCGATGGAACACGGCCATCCATGCTGGGCGGCATAGGCCTGGGCTGCGGCAGATAGCTGCTTGGCTTCCGCTAAGCTAAGGGTCGGCTTTGTAGTGGGGGCTGTTGTCGGTTCTGCAAGCACGCCGGAAGCTGCAAGAGCTGCAGCAACCACAGTCAGTCTCCGGATCATTTTTGATAGTCCTTTTGCTCTCGGTCGAGAAATCAGCTGTCGGAGGATATGATTGGAATCATTGGTTTGGTTTCATGTTCAGAGTTGGCATGACGCCAGAGTTTGGCAGCGGCCGGCGTAGGTAGATGCCAACGATCAACGCAGCAAGCATTCCCAGAATTCCGGCCACGAATAGCATCTGGGAAAAGCCTTGCATGAAAGCGAGTTCGGCAGCGACGCGGATAACTGCCTTGGATGCTTCCGGAATGGTTTCTAAGGCACTGTGCAAATCACCTGCTGCGGTGCTCAACGCAAGCCTTTCTGCTTCAAGGGACAGTTGAGGGGCTATCGTCCTGAGCGAGTCCTTGAGTGCATCCCTCGTGAACACTACGAGCAGTGCTCCATAGACCCCAATGGCAAGACTGATGGCCGAGAATCGCATTGTTGTGCTCATGCCTGAACCCATGCCTAGGCGATCTGGAGGGATACAAGCCATGATGTTTTTCTGAGTGTCGCCGTTCAACAACCCAGCACCGGCACCAATCACCGTGCTTGCCATCGCGAAGAGGAGATAGCTACCGGAGGTGGCTACCATGGCGCAAAGAACGTTACCCAGGCCCACCAGCAGCAGGCCTATGCTCATGATCGTGGCGGGGTGAATGTTCTTCGGCAAATAGGCACCTACTCGCGGCATCAGGAACATGGCCAGAGCAAATGGCAGCATCCCGAGTCCCGAGTTTATGGCCGAAAACCCTAGGCCAGCCTGCAGGTAGAAGGGCAGGAGGGTCATCATGACCTGCGCGCACGCGGCATACGAAAACATGCCCAGCAGCGCAGCGTTAAAGCGGGCATGCTTCATCAGGTCGAAGTCGACCATGGGGCGTGGATGACGCTTCTCGAAAATTACGAACAGCACCATCAGCAGTAGCCCTGCAGTCAAGCGCAGGGTAGTTGCTGTTGATTGCCACCCCGCGCGGTTGGCTTCAATGAGGCCCCACATGATGCAAGCCAAGGAGGCGCTGAACAGCAACGCTCCAACTGGATCAAGTCGTGACGCCTTTTTGTTGCCAGACTCTGGAATCAGGCGATGCACTGCCCACATGAGCAACAAGCTCACCGGAACGTTCAGCCAGAAAATCCATCGCCATCCGATCGTAGTGGTGATGAGTCCACCAAGGAGCGGAGCGCTAGTAATGACGATCCCCATTGTGGTTCCCCAAAATGCCCATGCTTTGGCACGAGCTGGTTCGTTGGGGAAGCAATGGCCGATGCTTGCCAGTGCAGACGTTAGGAGTAAGGCAGCTCCTACACCCTTGAAAGCGCGGGCTACATCCAGGAGCAACAAAGTCGGAGCAGCTGCACAGGCAGCCGATGCCGCGGCGAAGATTGTCAGACCAATCTGAAGCGTTCTTTTTCGACCGAACCTGTCGGCCAGGCTTCCTGCAGGCAACAAAAGAGCTGCGAAGCTCAGTAGGTACGCGCTTACAACCCATTCAATGTCGGTAAGGGTGGCATTCAGCTCGCGAGCAATGGTCGGTAAGCTCACCGCGACAATGTTCGTGTCGAGGATGATAAGCGCACATACCGCGGATGCCGTTGCGAGGATCAATCCTGGATTTTTGTAGGTCGGTTCGCTAGCCAATTTTCGCATTCCTGGATGGTCAGTCCTCGATTTTATCTGGCAGCAATCGATCAAGATCTCTCATCGATGAACGATTTCGTTAGCTAAAAACTAACGCAGGTATGGCGGCTGTGCGCTGGCCCGCGCTAAAAGGGTTTCCGGGACTTTCGTCAATTTGTTGAAACTGTTTCACTACCCTTTGGGTTTCACGTGCTAGTGGAAGTGATCAAGCTAAGGCATCAACACACTGAGTGCTCGCCATGACTAGTACGATTACCGTTGTAGCGCATATCACCGCAGATCCATCATCAGTAGCAGAGGTTCACAGCGCCCTGCTAATAGCTGTCGAAGCAACGCAGTCAGAGCACGGGTGTCTTCATTATCGTCTTTTTGAAAACATGGACACTCAAGGCCACTGGACCATGCTTGAGCTTTGGCAAAATGATGATGCGCTGACTCAACATACAATCGGTGAGGCGTTTAAAAATTTAAGTGCGGCTATCGACGGCAAAGCGAGTGTACAGGTTTACCGCTTGGCTCCAGCTGCTTCTGCTATACAGGTGGAGTCTGTTGTAAGCCCAAACTTCTGGCTTGGAAACGGTTTGCCATGAGCTTTAAGCTAACGTAACGGCTAAGTTTGGTTTCGGACTTGTTCGGTTCTCAGGTGAAACATAAAGTAGTGGAAATCAGACATTTTAAGTATTTTTTGGCGGTCGCTGAAGCCAGTCATTTTACTAGGGCCGCATTTCGCCTAAATATCGCCGTTCCAACGCTGAGTCGACAGATCAAGGAAATGGAGGAAGAGTTAGGAGTTCAACTTTTCGTCCGAGCACAGCGCCAAGCGACTTTGACCGAAGCGGGTAAGGCGTTGCTTACAGAGGCTCGTAATGTTGTCTATCGATTTGATATCGCTCAAGAGCAAGCGCAACGCGCCGGGCGGGGTGAAAATGGGCACATCGAAATAGGATATGTTGCCTCGGCAGTGTTCAACGGAGCATTGCAGAGGCATACGACGACGTTTAAGAAGGCTTTCCCCGGCGTGCAATTGTCCTTGCGCGAATATCCTATGTTAGAGCTTCCTCGGCTAGTGGCGGAGGGGCGCATTGATCTCGCCTACGTGCGAGCGCCCATGGTACTTCCGGCTGAGTTGAAGGTCGCGCATCTAGATGAAGAAGGTTATGTGCTTGCGTTACCTTGCTCGCATCCGCTCACCTCTCGTCATTGCATCGATCCTGGTGATCTGGGTGATGAGTTGTTCATATTGCCAGAGCAGGTCTCCGGGACGATCACAGCCGGCAGTTTGGGCGCGTTCGTCCCAAAGCTTGGGCCCCAGCCCGGGAGCTTAGTCGCGGTATTGGCTCTGGTGGCACTGGGACAAGGGGTTTCTATCGTGCCGAAATCGGCAGCCGTCGCAGTGAGTCTACCTGGAGTTACCTTCCGCCCCGTTAATGGTTTGGAGGAAGTGTCTTGGCTAGGCTTGGTGAGCAGGCGGCACGAGCAAGCTCTACCAATCAGAAACTACCTTTCACTCCTCGGTTGAGGAGTGAAAGAAAGGATGAACGTTAGTTGTTGCCCGTTGAAGCGCGCCCTCTCAAATGATTCGTGGGCAGTGCAGTCGTATATTTAACTTGGCTAAGTGCGAAACTCGACTTGATGCTTGCCACAACGGGTATGGTGGTCAAGCAGTCAAGCAGTAGCGCCTGATACTTTGTCAGGTCTTCGCTTACCACCCTCAGCATAAAGTCCGCCTCGCCGCTCATCAAATAGCACTCCATCACCTCTGGGCGCTCCCTGATTGCGTTCGTAAATACTTCTAGAGACTGCTTGTCCTGGAGTTTGAGCGACACGTGTACGAATACATTTATTGCAAGGCCGAGCGCTGCAGGATCAACTAGCGTTACGGCGCCTCGTAAGACCCCACTTTCCTTCATCTCTGAGACACGTCGCCAGCACGGCGAAGTTGAAAGCCCTACCATTTCAGCGAGTTCGGCATTGCTTAACTCCGCATTTTCTTGGAGTGCATCAAGGATGCGCAGGCTAGCGTCATCGAGCTTCGAGCGGCTCATGGTAAATTTTTCCTCTGCATGAGAGCTTTCCAATGAAATGTACCGGTATTTCTACTTCTGAGGAAGAGATAGGTACGTTTTTTCGCTTGCCCAAAAATATCATGGTGCTACGTAACTAGATTGCAACGAGGTGGCACCATGCGCGCTTCAACTCAGCAAGTGTTTAAGACTCGCTCCAAAAATTTCGGGATATCTTCGACTTACGTCTGGCTTGGTGTCATGGTGCTTCTGTGGGGAAGTAGCTGGCCGGTTACCAAGCTTGCATTGCATGACGTGCCTCCGCTCTGGTTGGCTACCATTCGTTTCGCCAGTGCTGCGGTTTGTCTTTTTGCCTATCTGGTCGCGAGAGGACAGCTCAAGCTTCCCGTTAGAGAGGATGTGCCAATCATCGCAAGCGTGGGTTTGTTGCAGATGATGGCTTTCACAGGTCTGGGTATGGTGGCGATGGTTCATGTCGACACTAGCCGCGCTGTGCTCTTGGCATACACAACGCCACTGTGGTGTGTGGTTGTCGCCTGGGTCATGTTCCGTGAAATGCCCTCTAGGTTGCAGGTTGCAGGGCTTGTCATAGGGATGTCAGGAGTCGCGGCTGTGTGCTCCCCAGTAGAGCTCGAATGGACAAATCAGGAAACAGTGTTGGGGGCAATATTCCTGCTTCTTGCAGCAGTCAGCTGGGCAATTGTCATCCTTCATGTGAAACGTCATCGGTGGGTGACCCCGCCTCTGGCGCTTGCCCCGTGGCAGATGCTCTTGGCTACCATACCGTTGGCGATTGCAGCATATGTCAGCGAAGGCTCACCAACATCCCTTGTCTTGGATAGGAAACTAGCTGAGGAATTGTTCTTCATCGGGCCGATTGCGACATCGGCGTGCTTTGTGATTTCTGCGGAGTACGGACGGCGAATTTCGACGTTTGGCATGTCAAATTTCACCCTTGGGGTACCTCTGATTGGAACAGTGTTCTCTTGCTTGGCTTTTGGTGCGACCGTTTCCACCATGTTCCTTGCCGGGCTCGGCCTGGTGGTTTTGGGGGTCGTGGTCTCTGCATTAGCTTCGCGTTCCCGCCGGACCTAAACCATAAAGTTTGGCGGAGGCTTTTCGATAAACCCGTTTCAGAGCTCGCAATGCGTAAGGCATTAGCTCTGAAACGGGTGCAGTGAGGTTACTTAGGGTCTATGCGATAGACGCTCAGTGGTCGCACGACCTTCGATGCGCCATCGTTGAACAAGCCTACTCGATCGACTTGCGCTGCCGGCAAGTACAATCTGCCCTGGTTGTCGAACGCAGGTGCATCGACCCAGTGCAGGCGAGTGTCCTTTGCAATGGTCTGAATGGTGCCGTCAGTGGCGATTCGCTTGACGCTATCTTCAGCTAGGTCACTGAAGTAGAAATTGCCCTTGCTGTCCATGACTGTCCCACCGACCGGCGGCAGATCTCGCCAGAACTCGACATGTTTGATGAGCTCAACTTCAGGCAAGTTGGCATCATCCAGCCAGCGCGTTTCAATCTTGTGCCAAGGGCCTTCCAACGGTGCGAAGTAGAGCCATTTCCCGTCCGGGGATACCTCAAGGGGATCGGAATGCACCCTCAATGCTGTCCCATCTGGCGCTCTGACTACTTTGCCGCTCAGGATAATGTCGCGGTTCTTGGGCGCGCGTACAGCAGGACTGGTCGTTAAGACGCGCCGGGCTTTGTTGGTTTCGAAGTCCAAGACAACGATGCCAGGAACGCCAGCGTCCGTCAGGTAGGCATGCTTGCCATTGAGGCGGATATCGTCGATGTAGCTATGTTCTTGAGCGATGCTGCTGTCGAATGGGATGACCTTGATCACTTCGCCGCTTTTTAGGTCAACGACCACGACCTTTGCACCACCTGGAATGACTTTGCCGCCGAAGTCAGTTACGCCTGCATCGACAATCCACAGCCGGCTATTGTCATCAACGCGCATGGCATTGACATTGACGAAGCGCTGTTCGGCTGGAATGGTCGCGTCATTGCTATTCCATCGCTCATTGGGAAAGGGATGGGGCTGGCCAGCTTGGTCTAGCTTCGATACGGATGGCCCCGCTGAGCCAGTCCATTTTGGGCCCGATACGTATAGGCTTCCGGCGCTGTCCACGGCCACCGCATTCCATACAGCATTTGCCGATTGGGCTACCACGTGAAGGGTTGGCGGCAGCTCGGCGTGGGCTACACCGATAAAGCCTGCCATCAGAGCTGTTAGTACAAATCGTTTAGGGAAGGTCATTGCAAGTTCCTGTTTGAAGGGCTGGGCAATGATCATTTTTCCCATTACGCTGAAAAACCTCGCCATCACGTAAAGCATTTCGTCAAAGTGAAGAAAATCATACGAATCGATGATCTGCAGGTCTTCGTATCGACGGCTGCTGCGGGTAGTTTCTCCGCCGCGGCGCGGTTGCTCGACATCTCGCCCGCCTTGGCGAGCGGTGCCATTCAGCGTCTGGAAAGCAACCTGGGCGCGAGATTGTTTGTTCGCTCGACGCGGCGGTTGAGATTATCCGATGATGGCGAGCGCTACTTGCCGCACGCGCGCCAAGCCTTGGAAGCACTTGATAATGGCGAGGTGGCGTTGACCCAGGGCCGTGACGAGATCGCTGGCACTATTCGCTTGTCAATGCCATCTGATATCGGCAGGAATGTGTTGCTTCCGTGGCTTGATGAGTTTCAGCAAACGCACCCCATGGTACGCCTGCAATTGCGGGTCAGTGATCAGGTGGCCGATCTGGTGGGCGAACATCTGGACGCTAGTATCAGGTATGGGCAGTTGAGTGACTCGGGCCTGGTGTCCCTGGCACTTGCACCGATGAACCGCAGAACAGTCTGCGCCTCGCCGGCGTATCTCGCGCGTCATGGTATGCCGGAATCTCCTGAAGCGTTGAGCGGGCATAATTGCCTGAGATATGTGATGGGCGAGCAAACCTACGAGCGTTGGAGCTTCAACTTCCCACAGGGCGTGCGGACGGTTCAGGTGACAGGTGATCGAATCAGCGATGATGCCGATATTGTTCGACGCTGGGCTGTCGCCGGATTGGGGATCGTTTACAAGTCCAGGCTCGATGTTGCCGAGGATCTTCGTAGCGGCCGCCTGGTTGAGCTATTCCCGGAAAGCTATGGGCAGCCGGCACCGCTTCAGCTGGTTTGTGCCCATCGCACATCGCTCACGCCGGCCATCCAATCGCTTAGAGCCTTTCTGGCAAAACGTTTCGAAAGCTAGTCGGGGCGGGGCACGGGGCCCCGCTACTGATTCAAGCTTGCGCCGGTGCCGACTGACGTGCGAGCCAAATGTCTGCAGCTTGCAAGGCTGAGAGATTTTTGTGACGGATAAGAAAATCAAGCTCACTGACCGCAGCATTGCCAGGTTGTAGCGAGACCAGGTCCTCAATCAGTTCTTTCGGCATCTCTTGCACAACGTCACTGGCGGCAATGAGCGTTGCTTGATCCTCACCACCCAGCAGCCCGAGCGGTTCATCCAGGGCTCGGATTTTGTAGGCATGGTGCAAATATTGAGGATGCCACAGCGGCACGACAAACCATTCCCGCTCGGCATAGGATTGCTCATAACGATTGAAGCAATCAGCCTCGGTGCCTTGCGCAAAAAAGTAGCCTTCAGCATCCAACTCGTATTGCGTCACCATGGCTTTGGAAAAGCGACTGATACCAGCACCAGGGTTTATGCCTTGGATGCGGCGGCTCATCCGTTGGGCAACATCCGGCCTCAGCAGGTCTGCAATCGTAGCGACCTGATCCTCCGGTACATAATCAGGCACACCCCAAATGCAGAATGGGTTGTAAAGAACTCCAAGGGAAGTGCTCGGATTCTTGCAAGCTGCCAGGTAGGCACCGTGGCTGGCTGGCAGCCAGGCTGATACGAGCATCTCTACCAGTCCTTCGCTGTACAACCGGAACATTTCCTCATGAGGCGCTGTGCTGACTTCCACCAGATAACCATGTCGCTCTAGCGTGCGCTGCACAAGCGCTGCGCTAGCGGCATGGAAGCTGAGGTCGATGTAGCCCAAGCGAATGTGCTTTTGCATGTCATTTCCTTATCAATGCGTTGGCGCAGGCTTGGCGTCGATCTTGACGCGCATCAGGCTGTAAGGCTTCACCCGTTTGTCCTGGCCATCGTTGAAGCCAGGTGAGCGATGCAGCTGGTTGGCAGTGAAGTACAGATACCCGTCTGGGCCGATCGACAAGGTATCCGGCCAAAGGACTCGCGAATCCTCGACCACGGTTTGCCAAGTGCCATCGGCAAGGCGTTTGCGGATGGAGTTGTGCTCATAATCGCCCGCATAGACTGTACCGTCAGCATCAGCCTCAAGACCGTCGGAGGCGCCTTTTTCACCCAGGTCCACAACGGCTCGTTCAAGTTCGGCTTCGCTTACATTGGGGTCTCGCAACAAAGCCGTTGGCACCGCATACAGGTGTCGACTCGAAAGCGGGCAGAAGTACAGCGTCTTGCCATCGCTCGACAGGGCGATGCCGTCCGAGGCTACGGTCAGCAGTCCTGATTTACCCTGCGCGTCGCGGGTGATGAGTGCGGGTTTCCCTTCGATGACAGGGCGGAACTCAGGGTCTACGGAAGTTGATTTGGCCCCGCTAAGGCGACGGGTTGCCGTACCGCTGGCCAGGTCCAGGACGATAATTCCGCCTGGCCCTTTTACCGACGAATCGGTGACGTAAGCGGTGCCTTCTTTACCTACGCGAAAATCAAAACGTACGTCATTCACATAGGTAGCTGGCAGAATCACTTCACGCGGGAACACAACAGTTTTCACGATCTTGTTGGTGCTCAAGTCGATTGCGATCAGCTTGGCTCCACCTGCCTTAGGCTCGGAGAAGGCGGGAGCGGCTGTATCCAATACCCAGACACGCCCTTGACCGTCAGCGACGACGCTCTGCACGCTGATGAACCCGGCGGCCGGATCCTTGGCGTTTTCCACATTCGTTTTCAGGTCCGGATAAGGAACCAAATGGCCCTGTTTGATCTCCGCCACGGTGTAGGGTACGTCATCTCCCCAACGAGGGAAGTTGATGAAGATCCGACCCGTTTCGGTGACGGTCACGCCTGTAGGCATGGCGCCATTGAAAGCGAACACACGTTCGGGGTTGGCGCCTGTGCCCGAGGCGGTATCGGCCATGGCCATTGCGCTGAGCGAGACCGCGACAGCCAGGCCAGTGGCTTGGAAGAAAGCTTTCATATGCTTGTCCTTGAGCGTATCAGCGGGTTAGAAGCCTTCGAGAACGATCTTGCCTTTGGCTTTGCCGCTCTCGATCAGAGCATGGGCGCGCTTCAGGTTATCTGCGCCGATTTTGCCGAAGTGTTCCCCAATGGTGGTCTGGATGACGCCGTTATCGACCAGCTCGGAAATTCTGTTCAGCAACTCATGCTGTTTGATCATGTCTGCGGTTTGATACAGAGAACGCGTGAACATGAGTTCCCAATGCAGCGAAAGCGATTTGCGCTTGAGTGGCATGACGTCCAGTTGTGCTGGGTCATCAATCAGCGCCAGTTTGCCTTGTGGGCGAAGCACTTCAACGATCTGGGGCAGGTAGGTTTCGGTATGGGTCAGGCTGATAACGTAGTCGACCGGGTTGAGTTTCAGGTTTTCAAGCTGCAGCGGGATCGAGGCGGAGTGATCGATCACATGGTGGGCGCCCAGTTCCTGTACCCAAGACTGCGTCTCTGGCCGCGACGCTGTACCGATGACGGTGAGTTGGGTAAGTTTGCGCGCCAGCTGGACCAGGATCGAGCCAACCCCACCACCGGCGCCGATGACCAGCAGGCTTTGTCCTTTACCACCGTTCTCCTGAACCCCCAGTCGATCGAACAACAGCTCCCAGGCAGTAATGGAGGTCAGCGGCAAGGCTGCGGCACTGGCATTGTCCAGGCTACGTGGTTTCTGGCCGACGATGCGCTCATCCACCAAGTGAAATTCGCTGTAGCTACCAGGGCGATCGATCGCGCCGGCGTAAAATACTTCGTCGCCAACTTCGAACAATGAAACGTCGCTGCCCACTTCACGGACGATACCAACGGTATCCCAACCCAGCACTTGGACCTCTTGGCTGGTACTGCGGGCTCGCACCTTGGTATCCACCGGGTTTACCGCAATCGCCTTCACTTCGACAAGCAGATCTCGAGCACCTGGGGTGGGCTTCGGCAGGTCCGTTTCGAACAGGGAACGAGCGTTCTGGATTGGCAAACCAGCTTCTTGGAAAACTACGGCTTTCATATGAGGTTGTCCTTTACAGGTCAGAGAGTGATGCCAGGCTAACTCCCTTCGTGAGCCTCAAAAACCAGCTAACCCGAGGAAGACTTTCGCCGTTTCGCTGAAGGTTGAGGCGATCAGCCATTCGAGGAATGGCTGATGCTCTCGGAAGGAGCGCACACGTCGCTCAAAGTCAGGCGTCGGTTCAGATCGCTTTCGGTGGGAAGTCGATGTCTGTTTTCGCCACGTTGTTCAGGTAGTTCGTCAAGGTCAGCAGCGAGACCTGCGCGATGACGTCGACGATTTTTGCATCGTCCAACCCAGCTTCCCGTGCGCTTGAGAGATGCTCGTCACTCACTTGCCCGCGGCTGAGCGTGACAGCCCGAGCCAGTGCAGCGACTCCGTTCAGCGTGCCAGCGCGCGCTGCCAGCAGATCATCAGCGCTCAGTCCGGTCTTCCCTCCGAAGAAGCTGTGAGCCGCGACGCAATAATCGCATCCGTTAACTTCCGAGGCCGCCAGTGCCGCTACTTCACGTTCGGCAGGTGTCAGACTGTTCTTGCTCAGCGCCTGTGCCAGAGCGAGATATCCTCCCAAGGCCGCTGGCGAGTGAGCCAGGGTAGCGAAAGCGTTAGGAATGAAACCCAAGCCTTTTTCAATGCCCTGAAGGGCAGTGCGCGCAGCGGCTGGAGCTTGGTCAAGGGTCAAAGCAGCAATTCGGGTCATGATTATGCTTCCTTCCAGGTTGTCCAATGTGTTTCTGTTCAGGCGACAGGGATAGGGTTTTCGGCCAGAGCCTGGTTGAACTGGTTGATCAGTTCATGCTCGTTTGGCCCTTGGTTGGCGCGCACTGGGACGACGCGGTCAACCAGGACTTCGGTTGTCGCTGTCTCCAGTTTTTCCAGGGTTTCCTGGATGAAATCGTCCAGCGGCATGGCGCGTTCATCACCACTTTTGTGGATCAGATCGGTGTCTACCCATGGCGGTGCGATTTCCAGAACCTTGACGCTGGTATCGCGCAGGGCAAAACGTTGCGACAGCGAGTAGGAGTGAATCGCAGCTTTGGTCGCCGAATAGAGGGCTGTCGCGGCCAGTGGCAGATAGGCCAGTACCGAGCTGTTGTTGATGATGTAGGCATCGGGTTGGCGCTTGAGATGCTCTACAAACGCTGCGCTGACACGCACCGGGCCCAGCAGGTTGGTTTGCAGCAGCCCTACCGCCTGCTCATCGTCATAATCGCCTGAGCCTGGGTTGTCGAAAGGCATGATGCCGGCATTGTTGATGATGACGTTCAGCGAGGGATGGCGACGGATAACCTCTTGTGCGACATCCTTGATCTGCTGGTGATCATTGATATCAAGCTGAACGGTGTCGATGCCGGGATTGGAGCTGGCGATTTCATCCAGCAGCGATTGGCGCCGGCCCGCGATGATGACTTTGTTTCCACGCTGGTGGAACGCTTCGGCCAAGGCGCGGCCGATGCCCGAGGTGCCGCCAGTGATGAAGATGGTGTTTGCGCTCGTTTTCATGATTTGTATCCTTTCAATTGATTGATTGAACGTCGTAACGCGGAGCGAGTTTGTTGCTGGAGAGATGTCCGAACAGCGCCTTGCGGCTGCTTTCGTACAGCTCGAAATGCTGTATGTCCTGCATGGAAGGGATGGAGATCAGGACACCGTTGTCGAAGTCTTGAAGGGCGCCATCCACCAGGTCGCTTGGAGCACTTCAACGCTCTGCTGAGTCTCGTTGGTGATATGGCTGGCAAGCGCGTTCAGGCGATCACGATTGCGGGCGACCAGTATCAGGTCATAGCCACGTTGAGCCAGGCGGTCTGCGAAAATTGCTGCGATGCCGGTGCATGCGCCTGTGATCAGGGCGGTGCCTTTTGTATTCCTGAGTCATGGTCCAGCTCCGTTGTTTGGGTGTGGAGCCATGATGCAAAAAAACAGATTTGTCTTAAACGACGCATATCGTCATGTTTTAGGACGTGGTCGAAACTGACGAAGGAGTGGTTGTCCGTTGTCTTCCTCTGTTGCTACCTCGGTATGGGTGTTCCGGCGATGATCGCTGGGTATGCGGTAGCTAGCGGCTACGGCATCTTCGAAACCGCAATAGTGTTCGCCGTGCTGGTAATGAGCCTTTCATTCGTAGCGGTCTACAGGATGATGAGTGGTGGCGCTAAGGTATGACGCTGGTAGAAAAGTAGAAAAGGCCACGTAAAGTGGCCTTTTCAATGTGCGGCTACTGGTCGCTACTGCGCGACGAATGCCCCGATGTGCCGGGCAGTGGCGATGGGGTATTGCATGTGAGGGCCATGCCCGGTATTCGGCAAGCTGAGTTGGGTCAGCGATGGAAGTTGTTGGGTCAGCGCCTGCCAGTTCTCGACAGGGAATACGATGTCGTGATCACCGCCTATGTGCAGAACCGGGATGTTGGTGGTCTTGAGGGCCTGCAGTACTGCTTCTACGGGGAATACCGGGTTCTTGGGAGCGTCGCCGAGTTGCTGTGCAGCCCAGGCAACTGGCACCTGCGGACTACGATTCTGGGTTCTGGACGCCAGTCGCGACCAGGCGAGTTCAGCCGCTGTTCGACTCTGATCCGAGGCTGGCTTGAAGAACAGTTTCACAAAATCTTCGAAGTCGTTTTCACGGCGTGCAAGCTCATAAAATTGCGGCTCGCCCGTTTTCACCAACTGGCCAGGAGGCGTTGTGCCCAGCAGAACCGCGTGGCTCACCAGTTGTGGTGCTTGCGTCAGAACAACTTGTGCAGCAATGCCGCCAAGCGACCACCCTCCAATCACGACGCGGCCCAGGCCAAGGGCGTGAATCAGCTCGATGGCATCCTTTGCCAGAGAGCCTGGGTTATAGCTCGCCTCACCTGTTGACTGGCCCAGACCGGTGTAGTCGAAGACTGTTACTTGAAAGCCTTGCGTGACCAGACTATCGAGAAACAGGGGATCCCAGTCATCCATCGTGCCTCTATAGCGAACCAGCAAGAGCAAGGGCTTGCCATTGCCTATCGTGCGGTAAGCGAGTCGGCGATTGCTGACATCAATGAAACGCGTTTCTGCTTCAGCGCTTTTGATCGAGGTGGACATCGGGCCTGCTCCTTGGTTTGGTGTGGTCCAATCCTGACGGTTCGTTGTCCAAGGCGGTACGTCGTTTAGGGTTGGATTTCAGGACATAATGACTTTGTCCCGCATGCGGAAAACGGATATGTATGACCGCTCAGGGTCGAAATCGGCCGCTGGTGAGCGGCTGCTTCCGACCCATAGCGGACTTCCTCAGGTAGGTATGATCGGGAGCTTGTCGAGCTAGCCGGCGGTGCCCCTCAGTAGTTGGGAAAAGCGGTAAATAGCGGCGTGTATGTCATCCCTAGTGTCACCATCCCAATCTTCAGTGGTTTCGAGTTCGGCTTTGAGCCGTGCTATCCGCTCCATGATTTCTGCTACCTCTACAGCCCCACATTGCGCGGCAATTGCCTTCCATTTCTCCTCAGGAATTCTCTCCTAGATTGAAAGTCCTGCCTGTGCTTCTGCAATTAGTGCGGTGAGTTTGCTCATCTTTTACGCTCCAAGAGGCTGTTTCGGCGCTATAGATTCTCAGGCCTCTATGCCCGATTCTGGCCGTTTGCTGCCCCGAACGAAAGGCAGCTAAGGGTCGTAAGCGGACGGTCACGAGCGCGCATAGGTCGTTAGCAGCCGCCCGTGGCAGGCGAAACGAATTTATTCCTTTCGGTGCATCCGGTCCGCTCGTTGGCGGGTATTGCATAGCGGCGGCCTGGACTGCCCAGCCAAATGTCCTATCAGGAGCACTACCAGGGGGCCTCAAATCCTCCGCCTGCCTGCGCGCCTGTTGCCGCGACAAGGCCAACACCCCCGGCCTAGCCAAATGGACCTCCGTCGGCCTCAAGGCCGAGGGTCTGCAAAGGCTCGAAAGTGATCACTGCACAGCAATGGATTTGGCCATTTCCGCCGTTCCAGCCCAACCGCCTTGCTCATACACCGGTTTGCCCGCCTCAGTGGCATGCAGCACAGCGAAGGTGATGCCTCGGCGAGCGAACTCGGCTTCAGCCGCTTTCATCAAGGACGAAGCCAGGCCCCGGCGGCGGTAGGGCGGCTGGACGTACACATTCAACACATAGCCACGCTTGTCGAGGGTTGGGTGCGAGGGATGGGGTGGCCAATCGATGCTCATCAGGCCAATCGCGGCGACCACGTGTTCGCCATCCAGGAGTTTGAATCCGTAATACCGACCGTCTCCCAGCCGCTCCTCCAGCCATGGGCGAAAGTGCTCAGTCATGACGCGCAGATCTTCAGCAATACCACCCGCTTCGAGGAACATCTGCTCGCGATGCGTGCAGATCATTTCGGCGTCAGAAGGCCCGACAGGGCAGCACGCCAGACCGTGAAACGCTGCACATCCTTGTAATCCCATCATTGTTTCTCCAGCGTCAGTAGCATCCACTCATGAAGGTGCAGCCTATGTCAGTCCCTAAACCCTCGCAACTTCTCCAAGAACGACGCCCCCAGCCCACTTCAACAACCGATGAGCTTGCCCACCTGTGAATGGCCAGGTGGAGGAATGCCCTCAGTTGAGAATGTCGATGGTTCCAATCGTGACAGCCGCAACGAACATCACCATGCACGTACCGATGCTCCAGCCGATGGACGCTCGCTGGTTGTCTCCGTAGTCCAGGTCAAGCAGTCCACAGAGCAGGTAAGTTGAGGCAACCAGCGGGCTGAGCAGATGCACTGGCTGCCCGATCAAACCGGCAATGGCCATCTCTTTGGCGCCGATACCGTAGTGGCTCGCAGTCTCGGCCAGAATGGGGAGGATCCCGAAATAGAAAGCATCGTTGGTCAGCACGTAGGTGAAAGGCATGCTGAGAAAGGCTGTGATGACCGACATGAAATGGCCAGCGGATTCAGGGATCACATGGATCAGGCTTTCCGAGATTGCCTTGATCATTCCAGTGCCGGACATGATCCCGACGAAGATGCCAGCGGCGAAAATCAGCAGGGTGACCGCCATGACATTGTCGGCGTATTTTCCGATGACTTCCTTTTGGTCTTTGACACTTGGGAAGTTCACCAGGACGCCCAGGCCGAACGCGAGCATGAAGAGGATCGGCAGGGGCATGAGGCTGAGCATCATCATGCTGATCAGCGTGATGGTGAGTACCGCGTTGAAGAGGAAGCGCCAGTCGGTCAGTTTGAACGCCGTGAAATGGCTCATGCCCTCGTCATGATCGAGCTGCACGACACCCAGACGACGGCGCTCCCGGCCCCCCAGAAAGACCGCCGCGAAAATCACCCAACCCGCTCCAGCGATCATCAGCGGCAGCATCTCGATGAACAGTTCAGTGATGTCTACGTGCATGGCGCTTGCCGCACGCGAAAAGGGCCCTGCCCAAGGGAGGATGTTCATCACCCCGTTGGTCAGCAACAGCACGGTGGCCAAAACCTGCAGGCTCATGCCTGTACGCCGGTATAGCGGAAGAAGTGCTGCTGTGGTGATGATATAGGTCGTGGCACCGTCGCCATCCAGGCCCACGCAGAATCCGAGCACAGCGGTGCCAATGACAATCCTCAGTGGGTCGCCTTTCACGCATTTGAGGATCAGCTTGATTAGCGGGTTGAACAAGCCTGCATCGGTCATCATGCAGAAGTAGAGTATCGCGAAGGTCAGCATGATCCCTGTCGGGGCCAGCATCTTCACGCCATCGAACATCATGGGGCCGAGCTGGGTGGCAAAGCCTCCCAGACTGGCAAATGCAACCGGCACCAGAATCAGGGCAACCAGTGGTGACAGGCGTTTGCTCATGACCAGATACATGAAGCAGACGATCATTGTGTAGCTCAAGAGTGTGAGCATGTAGCCCTCTTATTATCTGTTTTGTATGAGTCGTAAGAATCGCCAGGCTTTTCCAGGGCCGAGCAGGCCCCGTGCGCCATGTGCACAGGGCTGTCGCAAGCAGTCGTTAAGCTGGGGCGTGCGAGAACATCAGCTTCCCGGCGTGACCGGGCTCAGCTCTCAGGATGTGTCCGGTCGACGAGTCGGTGATGTAGAGGCCACGATTGCCCTCACCGCCAAAGGCGAGATTGGTCAACGTGCGGCCCTCGGTACACGATTTGAATCGATAGAGTGGCACGGCATGGGCGTCGAATGCCCATACGCATCCATTGCCTGCATCGCAGACATAGAGATTCCCAGACTCATCCAGAGCCATGCCGTCTGCGCCACTCACACCCCCGGCCATAGCGGTGAACACACCCACTTTGGAAGTAGTGCCATCGGGTTGCAGCGGGAGTCGCCATACTGCGTTTGCGCGAGTCATCGCTACCAGCAGGGCTTTCTCCTCAAGATCCATCACCAAGCCATTAGGGCTAGGGCCGTTATCCAGCAAACAATCCAGGCGTTGTTGCTCCAGGTCGTAGCGGAAAACCCGACCCGTTGGATCATGCATGCCTGTCTGACCTTGATCGGTGAAGAAGAGGCGCCCCTGTCGGTCAAAGAACAGATCATTGACACCCTTGAAGCTTTCACTACGGCGATGCGTCAGGAACGGCTCGATGCGTTTGCTGATCGGGTCAAGAACGAGGATCCCGTTCTTGTAGTCGGCAATGAAGACCCGCCCGTCACGATGGATTTTCAAGCCGTTAGGCCAGCCGTCGTATTCAACAACCAGATCCCAGTCTCCCTGAGGGGAAACGCGAAAGATTCGGCCGTACGGGATATCCGTAACATAGAGATTGCCGGCCTGGTCGAAGGAGGGCCCTTCCAGGAAGCTCGCAACTTGCTGGCCAGGCTTGTTGGCTCTGACCCAGTCGGAATCACCATCACGCCAAAACGCTTTCGGCAGTCTGCTGAACACTTCGGTTGGGCGGTCTTCGGGAGGGGCATACAGGCTCATGGCAAATCTCCATGTGAAAACAGACACACGACGCTGAGGCTCAAACGGCAGAGTCTGGGCCAATCTCATCAGTGTACGTTGCCTGGGATATCTTTTTGTTTCGAGCGGTAGTTCTGCCTAATAGAACATAATTGCTCTTGATAGAACACTTTCCGGGCTATTTTCTTTGCTGTCAAGTCTCGCTCGAAACTCTGCCTATCGCTCGATAGCCAGCTGAAAAGGCAACCGCATCCGTTCATCGTCAGCGTCATTGACAGGCGTGAAAATGTGGGTAGATACTAAATCAGAACGTAATTCTGCCTGACAGAACAATCATAAAAACAGCGCTCCGCATCGCAGCCGCACTGAGTGAATGTTCGGACAGGCTCTCCCCAGCTACAGGAGAACCTCCGTGAAAGAAGCGACAGATATCGATATCCTCGTCAGCGAAGTCGGGCCCAGAGATGGCTTGCAGAGCGTCAAGGCCACCATGCCCACCGCGTTGAAGCTGGAGTGGATTTCGGCTCTGGCGGGCGCCGGTTTGAGAGAAATCGAGGTCGGATCCTTTGTATCGCCAAAGCTGCTGCCGCAAATGGCAGATACTGCCCAGGTAGTAGCCCATGCCCTGACGCTGCCAGATCTTTACGTCACTGCTTTGGTGCCGAATCTCAAGGGGGCCGAAGCTGCTTTCAACGCTGGCGTGCACAAGATCACGCTGCCCATCTCCGTAAGCGAGCAGCACTCGATCTCGAACATCCGCAAGACACACGCTCAAGTCTTCGATGAGGTTCAGGCGGTGGTTGCCTTGCGTAATGAACGCTTCCCGAACGTCCTGATCGAAGCGGGCGTTTCGACTGCCTTCGGATGCACACTTCAAGGCGTCGTGACCGACGACGAGACCCTGGCGATTGCCTTGAAAATGGCCGAACTGGGGGTCGACGAGGTCGGCCTTTCAGACACGGTCGGCTACGCCAACCCGGTTCAAGTGCGTCGACTTTTCACTCGCCTGTTCCAAGAGCTCGGCCCGCTCGCAGGCAGCGCCCATTTCCACAACACGCGCGGCCAAGGGCTGGCCAACGTCGTCGCTGCACTGGAAGCTGGCGTGAAGACGTTCGATGGTTCGCAAGGCGGCTTGGGCGGCTGCCCCTACGCGCCGGGTGCTTCGGGCAACATCGTCACCGAAGACCTGGTGTATCTGCTCGAGTCCATGGGCCTGAAAACCGGCGTAGACATCGATCGCCTCGTTGCGGCGCGTGAAGTGCTTCGCCGTGGGCTGCCGGGAGAGCCTGTTTATGGCTTCATCCCAGATGCCGGTGTTGGCAAGAATTTCATCTACGCGAAGGAGGCCGTATGAGCCAGCGTGAAGAGCAGTCTCTGCCCCTGGCAGGCATTCGCGTGGTCGAGTTTGTGCACATGGTGATGGGCCCGACCTGCGGATTACTGCTTGCCGATCTCGGCGCTGAGGTCATCAAGGTGGAACCCGTTCCGGAGGGTGATAACACGCGCCGTCTGATGGGGTCCGGTGCCGGCTACTGGATGACCTACAACCGCAACAAGAAGAGCTTTGCGGTGGACATCAAGTCCGCAGAAGGCATGGCTGCCGTGAAGAAGTTGCTGGCCACGGCAGATGTCGTCACAGAGAACTTCCGCCCTGGGGCCATGGAGAAACTGGGCCTGGGCTATGAGCAGGTCAAGGCCATCAAGCCGGACATCATTTACAGCTCGATGAAAGGCTTTCTGCCAGGCCCCTACGAGACGCGCACGGCGCTGGATGAGGTGGTGCAGATGATGACGGGCTTGGCCTACATGACGGGGCCTGTCGGGCGCCCGTTGCGCGCCGGAGCCTCTGTCAACGATGTGATGGGCGGTATGTTCAGCACTGTCTCGATTCTTGCCGCCCTGCTGCAGCGCAAAGAGACGGGTCGCGGTCAGTTCGTACAGACCGGTCTGTTTGAAAACTCGGCCTTCCTGGTCGCTCAGCACATGATGCAGAAAGCCGTAACCGGTAAAGCGGCTGCACCCATGCCAAGCCGGATTTCGGCTTGGGCCATCTATGACGTGTTCGAGACTGCCCAGGAAGGTGAGCAGGTCTTCATGGGTGTCGTCAGCGACAGTCAGTGGGTCGCCTTCTGCGAAACCTTCGACTTCCCTGAACTGGGAAGTGACGCCGAACTGAGTCGGAACAATCTGCGCGTTCAGGCACGCGACCGAATCATTCCCATGGTGCGAGAGCGCTTGTGTGGCATGGATAAGCAGACCGTGATGGCGCTCTGTGAAAAAGCCGGCTTGCCGTTTTCCCCTATCCAGCGACCGGAAGACATGTTTGAGGATGAGCACCTCAATCAGTCTGGCGGTATGGCAGAGCTGACATTGCCTGATGGTGAGCAGGTGAAGGTGCCGATGCTGCCTATCGAGATGAACGGCCAGCGATTCGGTGCTCGTCTCAATGTCCCGGCCCTGGGCAGCCATTCGAGAGAGGTGCTCGCACAGCTGGGTTATGGCGACGACGAGATCAGTCAGCTCGAATCCAGCGGCACGATCAAAACCGTTTGATCAGATTGGGGCGGGTCTCCTTTGACGGCCCGCTCCCGATGAGTTTTACGCCCAGCACGAACTGACTCTCGGGCGAAATCAGCAGCACTCAAGGTATGGGACGTACCACGGTCTGCGCGCTCCGATGGCCGATCCAGCCACGGTATTCATAACAACAAAACCGAGGACACAGTCATGGCTAATGTCACGACCCCGGATACCCATTTTCCCCTGCCACAGCCTGAAGCCACGTCTGCCTTGCAGCAACGCGCGATGAAGAAGGCCGCTTGGCGCCTTATCCCATTGTTGGCGCTGGCCTATTTCTTCAACTACCTGGACCGCACCAGCGTCGGTTACGCGGCTCTGCAGATGACTGATCAGTTAGGGCTCACCGCAGCGCAGTTTGGCCTGGGTGCAGGGATCATGTTCGTGGGCTATTGCCTCTGCGAAGTCCCGAGCAACCTCGCCATGTACCGGTTCGGTGCGCGCCTCTGGATGGCCCGCATCATGATCACCTGGGGGCTTGCCGCAGCGGCCACTGCCTTCGTGATCGGCCCCTACAGCTTCTATGCTGTTCGGTTCCTTTTGGGGGTAGCCGAGGCGGGCTTCTTCCCTGGCGTGATCTTCTTCCTCACCCTCTGGTTTCCTGCCCAATATCGTACGCGGGTGCTGGCATGGTTCACGGTTGCAACGCCGATCTCATTCCTTGTTGGAGGCCCGCTTTCCATCTACCTGCTTCAGATGCATGGTGCCTGGGGGCTGGCGGGTTGGCAGTGGATGTTCATCATTGAAGGTTTGCCAGCTTGCATCCTGGGGCTCATCACGTTGAAGGTACTGGCCAACCGGCCTGCGCAGGCCAAGTGGCTGTCCCAGGAAGAGCAGGATGCGCTTACCGCAATGCTGGAGAAGGAAAAGGCCGGCACCCAAAAGAGCCACGGTCTAGGTGCAGCACTCAAGGATCCGCGCGTCTGGATCCTGAGCGCCATCACCTTCAGCTTCACCATCGGCACCTACGGCATCGGTATCTGGTTGCCGCAGATGCTGAAGGCCCAGGGTGTCGAAGTGAGCCTGATTGGTTGGGTCGCTGCGGTACCTTACTTCTTCTCGACGGTTGGCTTGCTGTTCTGGGCCAAGCATGTTGATCGAAGCGGACGCGGCATTCTGAACCTCATCATCGCGCTGGTATTGGCCGGTATGGCATTGATCTTTGCGGTAAACATGAATGCTCTGATACCCGCATTGGCAGGCATCACCTTGGCCCTGGTGGGGACGATCTCGGCGAAGACGATCTTCTACACGCTGCCGGCGAAGTTCCTGAGTGGCCAGGCTGCAGCAGGGGGTATCGCCCTGATCAACTCCATCGGTGCGTTCGGTGGATTCGTCGGGCCCTATCTGATGGGCTTCCTGAAGGATTACACCCATTCCTTCACGGCGGGCCTGGTGGTCATGGGATGCATCCTGTTCTTTGCCGCCATCATGGCATTGACCCTGCGACTGTTCATGCGGGATGCCTGACGCTTGGTGTCGGTAATGCAGAACGTTGTTCTGGACAATGGACTAGCTGCTGACCGTGCTCACAGGTAAGGTATCAGCCATCTGAACGGCCCCTGCAAGGGGCCGCTTTTTCACGAGAGTGTCGAGATGAAGTCCGATGTCGCCAAAAAATGAGCCAGCGGTAGCTGAAGCTTCCAAGAACAATGCTGACGGAGGGGTGGCAGCGGTTGATCGGGCCTTTGCGATCCTCGGGGCTTTCGAGCCTGATCGAAGCACGCTACCGTTAGCGGAAATCGCTCGTCGCACGGGTTTGTACAAAAGCACCATCCTTCGACTCATGAGCTCCCTGGAAAGGGCTGGATTTGTCAGGCGCCTGGCTGACGGGCAGTACGCTGTGGGCCATGAGCCCCTGCGGTTGGCTCAGATTTACCAATCCTCCTTCCGTCTACGCGATACGATTTACCCGGTGCTCGAGGCACTTACCGAAGAGAGCGGGGAGACCTCGTCGTTCTACGTGATCGAGAACGATATCCGAGTTGTACTATTCCGGGTGGAACCCAAGCGAGCAGTGCGCTTCAGCATCCATGAGGGCGACCGATTCCCGCTGCATGCCGGCGCTTCCGGAAAGATCCTCAGGGCATTTGGCCCGCCAGCAGATCGCGCTTTGGCTGAGGTCAGGGAGCAGTTCTGGGCGACCTCATTTGGTGAGCGCGACCCCGATACATCGTCGATCTCGGCCCCTGTGTTCGGCGTCGCCCACGAGTTCAAAGGTGCTTTGACGCTGTCGGGCCCATCCGAGCGGTTCAACAAGGATCAGCTGCAAGCGGCTCGATTGATGGTGTTGAAGCGTGCCGCCCAGGCGACAGGCCTGCTTGGGGGAAGCAACCGAGAGTTACTTGCCGCTTTAGAAAAAGTGAGTGAAAAGTAGGCTCGCAACTATCGAACCAGGACTGAAACACCATGAATCCGTATCTACAGGAAGTCATCGACCTGCACGTGTTGATCGAGGCGCTCTTCGCCAGAGGAGAGGGCCAGGTCGAGGCCATGGTCGAGCGCTTCACGGCGGAGTTCTCCATGATCACGCCAACTGGCTTGCAGGTGTGCCTGCAGGATGTCGCCAACCTGTTCGCCACGCGTGCTGGTAGCCAGCCGGGGTTGACCATCGAGCTCTCTGGCTTGGAAACCTTGGCGCAATGGCCGGAGGGTGCAATGGTCCGCTATCAAGAGACCCATCGGTTGCCCGGTCAGGACGCGACGACACGGCGCTCGACGGCGCTGTTCAGCCTTCAGGGAGACCGCGTTCTGTGGCGCCATCTCCATGAAACCTGGGCAGCGTGATTTACCGCTTGAGCCTTGGCCAAGTCGCTGGCAGAGGTACAGTTCAGCCGAGCAGATCGAGCATCCGCTCAAGGGTGCTTTCCAGACGGGCCAGTTCGATGTGCATGCCGTCGCCATACTCTGCGGTCCCCAGCGCACATTCAATGATTACCTTGAGCCCCCGAGGTGCTCGATGGCCGGGGTATTTGCGCAGCGTGAGTTCGACTTGGGTCGGGCTTGTCCAGTTGCTGAGGTCTGCCGACCACAGAGGGTCTTTAAAGCCGAACACCACGTGCCCGCTACGTAGGTCCATGATCTGCGGCGGAAACACCCAGTGCGAGTTGCCTGCTTCCCACGGGGTCGCCTGGACCTGGTAGCGGCCGTCTGGAGAGACGGACAGTACTTCAATGTCGCTCATGGGGGCCTGCCTGGCGTATTGAACCGTTGTGGATATGCCAACCGTCAATCGGGGTGAACCGATGCGACTGCGTCAGGTTCAACCCAGTAGATTCGCGCTTCATCTGCCTCGGGAATTTCATAGGGTCGGATACCTGTACTTTCCTCGAGGCAATCGCTGGTTTTGATGACTGGGGCTACAGCGACAAGCGGCTTGGCGAGGGGGAGAAGACATTGCGGCTGCCAATAATCGGGGTGACGGCCTGTAGCTACAAGGTCGGCCCGCATGCAGTTCAATTGAATGACGATAAAAACGCCCGCGCAGTGGCCACTGCTGCCCATGGATTGCCGTTGATCTTACCGATGTTTCCAGAGTTGCTGAACATAGCAGACATCATCGATGGACTGGATGGTCTGCTTTTCACCGGTTCACCTTCCAATATCGAGCCTCACCACTACGACGGTCCACCGAGTCCACCCGGTACGCAAAAAGATGCCGCTCGTGATCACCTCACGCTACCGCTGTGGCGAGCGGCCGTAGAAGCAGGGCTGCCGGTGCTAGGCGTGTGCCGGGGCTTCCAGGAAATGAATGTGGCCTTTGGCGGCACGCTCGTCCAGCAGCTCCATCAACCTGGCATAGAGCATGAGCCGCCAAGCAACGAACCGCTTGAAGACCAGTACGCACCCGCCCACAGGCTTACGGTTCGACCAGATGGCGTGTTACATGGGCTGGGGTTTCCCGAAGTGATCGAAGTCAACTCGGTACATGGGCAGGGGATAGAACGGGTCGGGGAAGGTCTGCGCATCGAGGCTGTGGCCATGGATGGCCTCGTTGAAGCATTGTCGGTGGAAGGTAGCCGCTCCTTCGCCCTCGGCGTGCAGTGGCATCCTGAGTGGCAGGTGATGTTCCATCCACAATATCGCGCCATTTTCGAGGCGTTCGGACTCGCTTGCCGAGTGCGAGCGGCACAGCGGCCAAGGTCGTTCACCTGAGATCCGCTCTTAAGCTGCAAACACGATCCATCCGTCCGTCGGGGCTCTGCAAACAGGAAAAAACCCTCGACGAAGACGTCCATCAAAACAGTTGTAGAGTTCGTTCGACTCTCCACGTCAGGTCTTCGGCCCGCCCAGTGCGGGCCTTTTTTTGGAGTCAAAGAGCCACAGCCTGGCGGGCGCGGATTCTTCAAGGCCTGTTGGCGTGTCAAGCATTACCGCTCGGCGACCTGGCCACAGGCCGGTCAGCTGTCACAAACCGAGCATGTTGTAATGCACGTAGTACATGATCCAAAGCGACAACCCCACCAGCAGCACGATGATCACTATGGTGAAAACAAGCGCCACCAGGCTCCAGCGCTGCTCGCGTGCGGTGGTCAGGTGCAGAAAGAACACCATGTGCACCAGAATCTGCATCACCGCGCAGGCCAGCACCAGCAGGAACGTGGCGCTGCGCGACAAGCTGGGATACATGGCCAGCCCGAAGGGGACGAGCGTCAGCAATGCAGCCAGCACAAAGCCGACGTTGTAGGACTTGTGGCTGGACTGGCTGGCCCCTGCGCTGCTATGAACCTGGCTTTCGCTGCTCATCGGATCACCCCGAACAAGTAAACGACGGTAAACACGCACACCCACACAATGTCGAGGAAGTGCCAGAACAGGCTCAGGCAGCTCAGCCGTGTGGAAATGACGCAGCACAGGCCGCGCTGCTGCACCTGAATCATCAGCAGGGCCATCCACACCAGGCCTGTCAGCACGTGCAGGCCGTGGGTGCCGACCAGGGTGAAGAAGCCGGTGAGGAACGCGCTGCGCTGCGGCCCGTAGCCCTCGGCGATCAGGTGATGGAACTCGTTCACCTCCATGGCGATGAAGCCCAGGCCCAGCGCGAAGGTGACACCCAGCCACTGCAACACGCGGCGTTTGTCCTTGCGGTGATTGGCGAGCATGGCATAGCCGTAGGTGACGCTGCTGAACAGCAGCAGGCTGGTTTCAGCGAGCACGTAGGGTAATTCGAAGATGTCTGCCGCACCCGGGCCGCCTGCCACCGACTGGCCCAGCACGGCGTAGGTGGCGAACAGCGTGGCGAACAGGATGCAGTCGGTCAGCAGGTAGATCCAGAAGCCAAACAGGCTCAGGGAACCCGCATCCTCGTAACCTTGCTCTTGCTGATGGGCGGTTTCGTTCAGGACGATATGCGACATGGATCAGGCCTCCGCCATCAGTTGGCGCCGTTCGGTTTCCACGCGTTCGACTTCCTCGGCTGTCACGTAGTACTCGGTATGCTGGTCGTAGCTGCGCACGATCAATGCTGCCACCGTGGCCAGCAGGCTGGCGATCACCAGCCACCAGATGTGCCAGACCAAGGCGAAGCCCAGCACCGTGCTCAACGCGCCGATCACCACCCCCAAGCTGGTGTTGCAGGGCATGTGAATCTTGCGGAAATCCGCCTCGATCAGGGTCTTGACCCCGCGTTCCTTCATGCCCCAATAGGCGTCGATGCCGTGTACTACCGGTTGCTCGGCGAAGTTGTAGAACGGCGGCGGTGACGCAGTGGCCCATTCCAGCGTGCGGCCGTCCCAGGGGTCGCCGGTGTGGTCGCGGTTTTCGTGGCGCTTGCGGATGCTCACGACCAGCTGCATCAGCTGGCAGGCCACGCCGCAGAGGATGATCAGCACGCCGACCATCTCCAGTAGCAGGAACGGCCGCCACTCGGGCACGTTGAAATGGTTCAGGCGCCGGGTCATGCCCATGAAGCCGAGAAAGTACGACGGCATGAAAGCGAAATAGAACCCCACCAGCCAGCACCAGAACGCAGCGCGCCCCAGCGGGTCGTAGAGTTTGAAGCCGAACGCCTTGGGGAACCAGTAGGTCAGCCCGCACATGTAGCCGAATACTGCGCCACCGATGATCACGTTATGAAAGTGCGCGATCAGGAACAGGCTGTTGTGTAACAGGAAGTCGGCGCCTGGCACGGCCAGCAGCACGCCGGTCATGCCGCCGATGCTGAAGGTGACGATGAAGCCGACGGTCCACAGCATCGGTGTCTCGAAGCGCACCCGCCCGCGGTACATGGTGAACAGCCAGGTGAAGATCTTCACCCCCGTGGGTACGGCGATGATCATGGTCATGATGCCGAAGAATGCGTTCACGTTCGGCCCGGCACCCATGGTGAAGAAGTGATGCACCCAGACGATGAACGACAGCACGGTGATGACGATGGTCGCCCATACCAGCGAGTAATAGCCGAACAGCCGCTTGCGCGAGAAGGTCGAGGCGACTTCCGAGAAGATGCCAAACGCCGGCAGAATCAGGATATACACCTCGGGGTGGCCCCAGGCCCAGATGAGGTTGATGTACATCATCGGGTTGCCGCCCAGCTCGTTGGTGAAAAAATGCATCCCCAGGTAGCGATCGAGGCTGAGCATGAACAAGGTGGCGGTCAGGATGGGGAATGCGGCCAGAATCAGGATCGAGGTGCACAGCACCGTCCAGGTGAACACCGGCATGCGGAACAGCGTCATGCCCGTGGTACGCATCTTGAGGATGGTGACCAAGAAATTGAGCCCCGTCAGCAAGGTGCCTATCCCCGATATCTGCAGTGACCAGATGTAGTAGTCCACGCCCACTCCGGGGCTGTAGGCGATGCCGGATAAAGGCGGATAGGCGACCCAGCCGGTGCGGGCGAACTCACCAATGCCCAGTGAGAGGTTGACCAGCACCGCGCCGGAAACGAACAGCCAGAAGCTCACCGCGTTGAGGAACGGGTAGGCCACGTCGCGGGCGCCGATCTGCAACGGCACCACAATGTTCATCAGGCCGACCACGAACGGCATGGCCATGAAGAAGATCATGATCACGCCGTGGGCGGTGAAGATCTGGTCATAGTGCTCTGGCGGCAGATAGCCGGGCGAACCGTCCGAAGCCATGGCCTGCTGGGTACGCATCATCAACGCGTCGGCGAAACCGCGCAGCAGCATCACCAGGGCGACGACGATGTACATCACGCCGATGCGCTTGTGGTCGACCGAGGTAAACCACTCCTTCCACAGGTAGGTCCATTTGCGCTTGAAGGTGATGGCTGCGACCCCGCCGAAGCCGATCAGCCCGACCACCGCAAGGGTATACATGATGATGGGCTCGCCGAGGGGGATGGCATCCCAGGTCAGTTTTCCGAACATGTGCCTCACTCCTTGCTGCCTTGCGGCGATTGACCCTGAGGGGCGCCCAGGCGCTCCTCGACCTCGCGGGACCGGTTGACACCCTGGTACTTGTCGATCAGCGACTGGAACAGCCCGGCATCGACCGCAGCGTAATGCTCTACCGGGTGAGCGACGCTGGGTTTGGCCAGCTGCGCATAGCGGCTCTGATCGAGCTGGCGTTGCGAGCTGCGCACCTTGGCCACCCAGGCATCGAAACCGGCCTGGTCGAGTGCAAGGGCATTGAAGTGCATGTCGGAGAAGCCGGGGCCGTTGTAGTTGGCGGCGATACCGGTGTAGCGCCCCGGCGCGTTGGCAATCAGGTGCAGCTGGGTCTGCATGCCGGCCATCGCGTAGATCTGCCCACCCAGTGCAGGGATGAAGAACGAGGTAATGGCGCCATCGGAGGTCACCCGGAAATCCACGGGTGTGTCCACCGGCATGGCCATTTCATTGACCGTGGCGATACCCAGTTCGGGGTAGACGAACAGCCACTTCCAGTCCGTGGCGATGACCTGCACCTTGACCGGCGCCTTGTCGGCATCGAGTGGGCGGTACGGGTCGAGCGCGTGGGTCGAGCGCCAGGTGACGACCCCGAGCACGATGATAATGACCAGCGGCACGCCCCAGACCACGGCCTCGATTGCGCGCGAGTGGCTCCATTCGGGCGTATAGCGCGCCTTTTCGTTGGAGGCGCGGTAATGCACGGAAAACACCAGCGCCATGACCATGACCGGGACGACCACCAGCAGCATCAACAGCGTGGCCAGGATGATCAGATTGCGTTGTTCCAGCCCGACCTGGCCCTTTGGGTTGAACAGCACCATATCGCAGCCCGTAAGCTGTAGCGTGATGATGCCCAGCATCAGCAGCCCGATGAGTCGTGCGGCTGTGGAAGTTCCCTTTACCATGCGCCCGGTCCCGTAATTGTTGCCGAATGTTTTGTTGTGCTGAGTTAGAAGGAGGTCCGGAGCATGAAGGTTGTATGTAAATCAGTTAATCACGACGAACGGCGGTCTGACGCCGCTTGCCCGGTTCAGGGCTGGGTACCGGTTCGCCCGGGTTCGATACCTGCGCTAACCGGGCAGGCATGAAAAAGGGGCCCGCCAAGGCCCCTTCGAGGTCAGTGAAACCCGCCCTTATCGGGCTTCGACCTTGCGCGGTGCCATGAAGTACATCCAGGTCAGCGCCAGGAAGTACATGGCCGGGATCATGGTGAACAGCACGGCATAGTTATTGTTCGTCGCCATCAGCACACTGCCGACGATCTGCGTCATGAACATCCCGCCTATCGCTGCGCACATGCTGGCGAAGCCGAACACCGTGCTGATCAGGTGCTTGGGTGTGTAATCCATCACCAGGCTCCAGATGTTGGCGGTCCAGGCCTGGTGCGCGCCGACTGCCAGGGCGATGGCCAGCACCGCGATCCACAGGCCGCTGGCATGGGCGGCAAAGGTCACGCTGACCATGGTGCAGGCGAAGATCAGCATCGACACCAGGCGTGCCGTGGTGGCGCGCACGCCGCGGCCGATCAGCCACGAGGAAAGGATGCCGCCGCCGATACTGCCGAAGTCCGCGGTCAGCCAGATCAACATCAGCGGGATGCCCATCTGGGTGACGCTGATGCCCAGGCTGTATTGCTGGTTGAGAAACGGTGGCAGCCAGTACAGGTAGAACCAGAACACCGGCGCGGTGATCGCATAAGCCACGGCGAAGGCCCAGGTGCCACGCATGCCGAGGATACGGCTGAAGGGCAAACGCGCGACTTGCGGCTCAACGTCTTGCAGGATGTAGTCGAGTTCGCTCTGGCGCACGCTGGGGTGTTCTTCCGGGTTGAAGTACTTCAGGCCCCAGAACACCAGCCAGACCAGGCCCAGGCAACCCATGGCAATGAATGCGGCCTGCCAGCCCCAGACTGTGAGGATCAGCGGCAGCAGGGCCGGAGTGACCATGGCGCCGACGTTGGTGCCTGCGTTGAACAGCCCGGTGGCGATGGCGCGTTCGCCGGCAGGGAACCACAGGCGCACGGTCTTCACGCAGGCCGGGTAGTTGGCCGCTTCGGTCAGGCCGAGGATGAAGCGGCAGACCATGAAACCGGCCGCCGAGGTGGCCAGGCCGTGGGCACCGGTGGCCAGGCTCCACAGCAGCACGGCGGCGAAGAAGGCACGCTTGACGCCGACCTTGTCGATCAGCCGGCCCTGCAGCACGAAGCCGACGGCATAGCCGACCTGGAACCAGAAGTTGATGTTGGCATAGTCCATCGCCGTCCAGCTCATGGCCTTGGCCAGTTCCGGCTGCATGATGCCGAGCGCGGCGCGGTCGATGTAGTTCAGGGTGGTAGCGAAGAACACCAGGGCGAGCATGCCCCAACGGGTCTTGCCGACGGCGAAGGCGCCACGGATCTTGTCGCCGATGCCGGCGCAGGGCAGCCGTGAGCTGGCGGTTGTGAGCTTGGAGTGATTCATATCCGGGTCGTTTCTTGAAATTGTAATGGACGGCTTTTTCTCGAACGTGACCTGGCCCCAGGCAGGGGGTACACGCAAGGCCGGTGCATGGTGAGCAGTGAATCGGCGAGCGTCAATTCAGGGGAGGGGGCTATTGTTCGGTAACCGAACAATAGCGCGTGCTCACGGGCAGCTCAGCGCCTTGCCCGCCAAGTAGCCGAAGGTCATGCCCGGCCCCAAGGTGATACCGCCACTAGGATAATGCCCGGCCATCACGCTGTGCATGTCGTTGCCGACCGCGAACAGGCCGGGTATCGGCTGTTGCGTATGATCGAGCACGCGTGCCGAGGCATCGGTGCACAGGCCGACAAAGGTACCGAGGCTGCCAGGTAGCAGTTTCACCGCATGAAAAGGACCGTACAGCAAGGGGCGCAGCGAAGGGTTTGGCCCATGCAGCGGTTCGCCCTGGGCTTTGTTGTAGGCCGAGGCGCCGCGCTGGAAGGCCGGGTCTTCGCCGAGCGCGGCGTGCCGATTGAAGTCGGCCACGGTGCGCTGCAGTTGCGTGGCATCGATACCGCAGCGCTGCGCCAGTTCTGCCAGGGACTGGCCGCTGAACAGGTAGCCGCGGCGCCGATAGAAGCCTGTCGGGAAAGGGAACGGCTTGGCCCAGCCGATACCGTAGCGTCGCTGTGCGGCATGGTCGCAGATCAGCCAGGCTTCGTGCGCTTCGCCCGCTGGCGTGGCGGCAAACAGCGCATTCATGAAATCGTGGTAGCAGTCCGCTTCGTTGACGAAACGTCGGCCATTGCGGCGCACGGCGATGAAGCCAGGCTTGGCGCGGTCGATCAGGTGCGGGAAGTGGCCAACGCTGCCGTCACGGCGTGGCACCCGGGAAACCGGTGCCCAGGCGCCTGCCTGCACCAGCGTGCCGAGCTGGGCCCCGGCCTGTTCGCCGAGGTTCAGGCCATCACCGCTGTTCTCTGGCGGCGCCGCCGAGTGATGCTGTGTGCCATCGGGCGCGTGGGGCATCAGCTGGGCGATGCGTCGGCGATCATGGGCAAACCCGCCACAGGCCAGGACCACGCCACGGCGTGCCCGGACCACCCAGCCATCGGCGAACTGCGCGCCGTCGATGCGCCCATCGCCGAGCAAGCGGACAGCCGCTTTGTCGGTGAGCACTGTCACGCCAAGGTCCAGGGCACTGCGCAACAGGCGGGCAACCAGGGCGTTGCCGTTGACCAGCTGCAGGCCGCGCCGATGCAGCAGCAGGTCGCGACCATGGCGCAGCAGGCGCTTGGCAACGTGCAAGGCCGCTCGCGGCGAGCGGCGGGCATTGAAGAAGGCGGCCATGTCGGCACCCCCGGCGATGCCCATGCCCGCCAGGCTGACGATGTCCAGCGGCGGGCGCAGCGTGTGTAGCCATGGGCCAAGCAACCGACCGTCGAACGGCAGCGCGCACAGCGAGCGCCCGCCGCTCGCGCTGCCATCGCCTCCCTGCATGTCGGGCATCTTGCTGCCGGACTGGAACTGCACGGCAGTGTGCTGCTGGAAGAACGCCACCATTTCCGGGCCATGGCGCAGGAAGGCTTGCTGGCGAGGGTCCAGTTCGGTGACGTGGGTCTGGGCACGCAGGTAGCGTTCCGGGGCGTCGTCGCCTTCGACGATGCCTTCGGCAACCGCCAGCGGGTTGCGTGGAATCCACAGCCAGCCCCCCGACCACGCGCTGGTGCCGCCAAGCTGGCTGGCCTTTTCCGCGACAATCACCCGCAGGCCGTGATGCGCGGCGGTAACGGCAGCTGCCAGGCCAGAGGCACCGGAGCCGATGACAAGTACGTCACAATCGAGGGGTTGCATGCTGGGGGCCCGCTCAGGTTAGGGAAGGGGTCATTCATTGCAGCGGTGAAAAGCCGGTAGGGCGCAGCAGCCGCGAGTGCAGCTGCAGCACCGCGCCCAGCTCCCGATTGCGCCGCGAGAACTCCGCCCAGCGCGGGTCGGCGGCCATTGCGGCACGGCGTGCCATGCGCTCGTCGAGGCTGGGATAGGCCCACAGGTGCACCACCTGGTTGACCTCGCCGAATTCGCTGGTGAAGAAGCCCACCAGGTTGCCCAGGTGCTCGCGCTGCACCGCCAGCGCATGGCTCTGGTACAGCGCCAGCCAGTCGGCCATCTTCAGCGGGTCGAGGGTGTAGGTTCTCAGTTCGTAGTACATGCGGGTTTCTCCTGGTGGCTGGCTGGCGCCTGCAGGCGCTCGACGATATGGCTGGCAGCGATCCAGCCGAAGGTCAGGGCGGGGCCCAGGGTGATTCCGGGGCCGGGGTAGGTGCCGTTCATCATTGAATTCATGTCGTTGCCCACCGCATACAGCCCGGCAATCGGTGCGCCGCTGCGGTTCAGCACGTTGGCATTGGCGTCGGTCACCAGGCCGCGCGCCGAGCCGAGGTCGCCGGTATGGAGGCGGATGGCGTAGTACGGCGCCTTGGTCAGCGGAGCCAGGCACGGGTTGGGCTGGTGCTGAGGGTCGCCCATGTAGCGGTTGTAGCTGTTGCCGCCTTTGCCGAATGCACGGTCGATGCCGTTGCGCGCGTCGGCATTGAAGTGCTCAAGTGTCTGCAGCAACGCTTGCGCATCGACGCTGATGGCCGCAGCCAGGGCGGGCACGCTGTCGGCGCGCAGCAGGTAGCCGGCGGCAATCAGTGCCGAATTGTCCACCGGCTTGGGCCGCGCCAGGCCCAGGCCGTAACGGTTCATCGCCTCGGCGTCGCAGATCAGCCAGCAATGGCCGATGCCGTTGGCGAACAGGGTCTGCACGAAGTGGTGATAGGAGTTGGCTTCGTTGACGAAGCGCCGCCCGGCCGGGTCGACCGCGATCACCCCAGGCTTGGCACGGTCGGTGACCAAGTGCGGAAAGCGCTCGTGTTGGCCATTGGCATGCTGCAGCTCGGACACTGGCGCCCAGAAGAAATTGGCCGCCAGGCCTTCGCCCTGGGCTGCCGACACCGCCTCGCCAAGGCGCAGCGCGGCGCCGTCGTTGGTGGGCGGCGACATGCTCAGGTGTGGCGCTGAGGTATCCGGACGGTAACCTGCCGCCAGCTGCCCGGCAGCAAAGCCGCCCATGGCACAGACCACCCCACCGCGGGCCTGCACCCGTATCCGTCGGCCCTCGCGCTGCACGATCACGCCGGTTACCACGCCGCGTTCGACGATCAGCGCTTGTGCTTCGCTGCGCAGCCAAAGTGTCGTGCCGTCGGCGAAGGCACTGCTGGCCAGGCGGGCGATCAGGGCGTTGCCGGTGGTCAGGCGGGTCCCCCGCGGGTGCTTCAGGCGATCCCGTGCGTAGCGTGCCATCAGCTTCAGGCAGTGCCACAGCGAGGCGGGCGAGCGGCGCAGGTTGAGAAAGTGCTGGATGTCGACGCGGTTGACCATCATGCCACCGAACAACAACATGCCCGGCGGCGGCATTTTCAGGTCCTTGAAGCGCGGACCGAGATGGCGTCCGTCGTACTCGACCATTTCCAGGGCGCGGCCGAACTCGGTAGCGCCAGGCGCGTCGGGGTAGTAGTCGGGCGAATGCGGGCGCAGGCTGTAACGCAGTTCGGTGTGGTGCTCCAGCCAGCGCAGGGCCTGCTGGCCCCGGTCGATGAAGGCGTCCACCAGCGCGGGGTTGTAACCTGCGCCGATGATGGCCTTCAGGTAGGTGCGCAGGGCCTCGGGGGAATCCTTGGCCCCGGCGGCCCGTGCCTGATCGCTGCCGTAGATCCACACCGCACCGCCGGAGATTGCCGAGGTGCCGCCGAAGTGCTCGGCCTTTTCCACCACCAGCACCTTCAGCCCGTGGCGGGCAGCCGTGGCGGCCGTGGCGAACCCTCCGGCACCGCTGCCGAGCACCACCAGGTCGAACACGGCTTGTTCGCTAGTGTTCATGGTTTCAGATCTCCAGCGGGGTGGCGCCCATGAAGGCGCCAAGGTGGCCCAGTTGGGCGAAGGCCATCTGGGCGCCGGTCTGGATCGGGCAGCCGCGTTCACGCGCCTTGTGCAGCAGCGGGGTAATTTCTGGCGAAGTGACCACGTCGGCCACCAGCGTGCTGGCTTTCAGGGTCTCCAGCAGTGTCACCGGCAGCGGCAGATCGCCGCTGTTGCCCATGCCGACGGGCGAGGCGTTGACGACCAGGTTGAAGTCCTCCAGCGAGTGGTATTCGGTGGCGATTGCCAGTGCCGGGAAGGCACTGCCGAGCACTTCTCCCAGCGCTCCGACGCGTTCGGCGCACGGGTCGCTGAGGGTGATCTGGCCAAGGCCCGCTTCACCCAGCGCATAGGCAATGGCACTGCCGACCCCGCCACAGCCCACCACCAGCGCACGCTTGCCGTTGGCCACAAAGCCTTGTTGGCGGGCAGCGCCGAGGAAACCCGCGCCATCGACGTTGTCGCCAACCAGGCGCCCGTCACCTTCGCGGCGGATCACGTTGACCGAACCCAGTGCCTGGGCGCGTGCGCTGAGCCTGTCCAGTCGCGCGGCCAGGGCTTGCTTGTACGGCACGGTGACCACGCAGCCGCGTACATTGCGCCAACCGCGCAGGGTGTCGACGAAGGCATCCAGCGCGGCTTCCTGCAGGTCGATGGGAAGCATCGCCAGGTCGCGGGCGTTGTTGGCGAACCAGGTATTGAAGTTTTCCGGCGACTTCACCTGAGCAATAGGCGAACCGACGATGGCGACCAGTTCGGTTGAACCTCGGATCATGCTGACCTCCTTCATGACTGTTGTTGTGGAGGCAAGCTTGTGGCGAGGCGATTTCATCGACAATGCGCTTATCGGGCATTAGATGCGATAATCGCAGTCATCTTTCGGTAATCGCATCAATAGCCACTTTCCACGAGCCGAACTCATGTCCCAGACCGAGATCCACCTCCGCGACCTGATCGCCGGCCTGCAAAAAGGCTTGGCGCTCATGCAGCTGTTCAGCGCCGAACACCCGCGCCTGAGCGTGCCTCAGGCGGCCAGGCTGTCCGGCTTGACCCCCAGTGCCGCCCGGCGCTTTCTGCTGACGCTGGTGCACGAAGGCTTTGCCGAGACCGACAACCGCCATTACTGGCTGACGCCCAAGGCCCTGCGCCTCGGCCAGGCCTATGTCGACTCGGCGCAGTTGCCACGCATGTTGCGGCCGATCGTCGAGCAGGTGGCGCGGCAGACCCAGGAACATGTGTCGGTGGGCAGCCGTGATGGCGACGAGATCATTCACCTGGTGCGCAGCCGCTACAGCCACATCGCTTCGTTGTCGATCCGCCCCGGGTCGCGGGTGCCGATGTATTGCACGGCAAGTGGCAGGGTCTGGCTGGCGTGGTTGGAGGCGCAGCAGCGCGAGGAATATTTCGCGCGCAACCCGCTGCAGGCGCTGACGCCTTACACGCAGACCGACAGGGTATTGCTGGAGGCGGAGTTGCAGCGGGTGAGGGCGCAAGGCTACAGCATCGTCGATCAGGAATATGAAATCGGCATGCGTGTGCTGGGCGTGCCGCTGCTCGACCGCAGCGGCCAATTGAAGGCGACCTTGACGATTACCACCCATGCGTCGCGGTTGAGCATTGACGAGATGCGCCTGCGCTACCTGGCGACGTTGTATGAGGCGCAGGGGTTGCTCAAACCGGTGCTGGATTGAACATTCCCGTGCGCTGAAAGTTTGAGGCCGATCAACTATCCGGCCATGCAGTCTATATCCGAAGTTTGGGCCAATGGACGATGGGTGCTGCTGTAAAGTGTCAGCATGTATTGTTGCCCAAGGCTACTTTCCACCAAGGTGTAATGTTTGCCGGCTTTGAAGTCCTTATAAGTAATGTTGGCATTGCAGGCACTGCCGTTACTGTCCCCATCACCCTCGACATACAGTGTGCTGCCCAGCGTATGCTGGCCCTTGGGGACCTCGAAAAAGCGCCCGTCAGCCAGCCGCTTGCCATCCAGTGTCTCGGCCATGAGGGTGGTCGTCGGCTCTTCGCGCAGGCTCACCCATGCCTCGTCTGGAGCGGCCTTGGGCATTGGCCCGGCACAGCCACCCAGCACCCCGAGTGCTCCCAGTAGAGGTATCACTACCCGCCATCTTGTACCCATCTACGACCTCTGATTGCAGCTGCGAATGATTCGCACAGGATGGTCACCAAGCCGCTTCGCTGCAAATGAATATGGCCCTGGATTTTGCTTAAAAAACGTTAATGCAGGTTTAACCGACGCACCTGAAAGTCCGTGGAAGACTGCGCCCCGTTCAACTTTCGGGGGCAGGGTATGCTCGGTCTGGTCAAAACGGCACTTCACAAACCCTACACGTTTCTGGTGTTGGCAATTGTGATCTGCATCGTCGGTCCGTTGGCGGCAGTGCGCACGCCCAGTGATGTGTTTCCCGATATCGGCATACCGGTAATTGCCGTGGTGTGGCAATACGCAGGGCTGGCCCCGGACGCCATGTCGGGGCGGGTCATCTACACCTATGAGCGGGCACTGAGCACCACGGTCAACGACATCGAACACATCGAATCGCAGTCATTGCCGGGCATGGGCATCGTCAAGATCTTCTTCCAGCCCAGTGTCGACATCCGCACCGCCAACGCGCAGGTCACTGCGGTTTCGCAGACCGTGCTCAAGCAGATGCCGGCGGGCATCACGCCGCCGCTGATCCTCAACTACAGCGCCTCGACCGTGCCGATCCTGCAGATGGCCTTCTCCAGCCCGACGCTGTCTGAAGCGCGCATTCGCGACCTGGTGCAGAACAGCATCCGCCTGCCGTTGACTTCGGTACCCGGCCTGTCGATGCCGACCCCGATGGGAGGCAAGCAGCGCCAGATCACCCTCGACCTCGACCCCCAGGCTCTGGCAGCCAAGGGCTTGTCCGCCGAGGACGTGGCCAATGCGCTGGCCGCGCAGAACCAGATCATCCCGGTGGGCACGGCGAAAATCGGCCGCAACGAATTCACCGTCCTGCTGAACAACAGCCCGACGGCCATCGACCAGCTCAACGCGTTGCCGGTCAAGGTCGTCGACGGCGCGCAGATCACCATCGGCCAGGTAGCCCACGTGCGTGACGGGGCGCCGCCACAGACCAATATCGTGCGTGTCGACGGCCGCCGTGCGGTGCTGATGCCGGCGTTGAAGAACGGCAACAACTCGACCCTGTCGATCGTCGACGGCATCCGCGGCATGCTGCCGCGCATCAATGAAACCCTGCCGCCGGAGCTCAAGACCTCGCTGCTCGGCGATGCCTCCACGGTGGTCAAGCAAGCGGTCGGCAGCGTGGCCCGCGAAGGCCTCATCGCCGCCTTGCTGACCAGCGCGATGATCCTGCTGTTTCTCGGCAGCTGGCGCTCGACCCTGATCATCGCCGCGTCCATTCCGCTGGCGGTGCTGTCGGCCATCGCCTTGCTGGCGCTCAGCGGGCAGACCCTCAACGTGATGACCCTCGGCGGCCTGGCGCTGGCCGTGGGCATCCTGGTCGACGACGCGACGGTGACCATCGAAAACATCAACTGGCACCTGGAGCAGGGCAAGTCGGTGCGCCAGGCCATTCTCGATGGCGCCAGGCAGATCGTCGGCCCTGCCTTCGTGGCCTTGTTGTGCATCTGCGTTGTATTTGTTCCGATGTTCATGCTCCAGGGCATCGCCGGATACCTGTTCCGGCCCATGGCATTGGCAGTGATGTTCGCCATGGGGAGCTCTTTTATTCTGTCGCGCACGTTGGTGCCGACCCTGGCCATGTTCCTGCTGAAGCCGCACCGGGTGGAGCAGGGCGAAGGGCGGCACCCCGAGGACGCGTATCTCAATCACCATGAAGGCGACCAGGCGGCCAACCCGCTGGTGCGCCTGCAAGCCGGTTTCGAAGTGGGCTTTTCGCGGCTGCGTGACGGCTACCAAGGGTGGCTCGAACTGGCACTCGCAAACCGCAAGCGCTTCCTGCTTGGCTTCCTCGGCTGCGTGCTGGCCAGCTTTGCCCTGCTGCCGACGTTAGGTGAAGACTTCTTCCCCGAGACCGATGCCGGGGCGATGGCACTGCATGTGCGCCTGCCGCTGGGTACGCGCATCGAAGAAAGCGCGGCGGCCTTCGACCGCATCGAAAGCCGCATCCGCGAAGTGCTGCCGGCAGAGGCGGTGGCGTCGATCATCGACAACATCGGCCTGCCCATCAGCGGCATCGACATGGCCTACAACACCAGCGGCACGGTCGGGCCGCAGGACGGTGACATCCAGATTGCGCTCAAGGCCGGCCAAGGCCCGACCGCCGATTACGTGAGGCGCCTGCGCGAGATACTGCCGGACAGCTTCCCCGGCACCACCTTTGCCTTCCTGCCGGCAGACATCAGCAGCCAGATCCTCAATTTCGGCTCGCCAGCACCGCTCGACGTGAAGATTTCGGGCCCCAACGATGCTGCCAACCGCGCCTACGCCGCCGAAGTGATGCGCCGCCTGCAGCACGTTGCGGGCATCGCCGACCTGCGTCTGCAGCAGTCGGAAAGCTACCCGTCGCTGCAGGTCAACGTCGACCGCAAGCGCGCCGCCGAGCTGGGCATCACCGAGCGCGATGTCACGGCCAGCCTGGGCGCTTCGCTGGCCGGCACCTCGCAGACGGCGCCGACCTACTGGCTCAACCCGGCCAACGGTGTGTCGTACTCCGTGGTTGGCGCCACCCCGCAGTACCAGATGAGCAGCATCGCCCAGCTGGAGGCCCTGCCGATCACCGGCAGCAATGGGCATACCGCCGTGCTCGGCGGCATCGCCAGCCTGGCGCGGACCCACACCGCCGACGTGGTCAGCCACTACAACATCACCCCGACCCTGGACCTGTATGCCAACGTCCAGGGCCGTGACCTGGGCGGCATCGCCGCAGACATCCAGCACGTCATCGACGACACCGCCCAGCTGCGGCCCAAAGGCGCGACCGTGAGCCTGCACGGCCAGGTCAGCGCGTTGCATGAGGCCTTCCACGGCCTGAGCCTGGGCCTGCTGGGGGCCGTGGTGCTGATCTACCTGCTGATCGTGGTCAACTTCCAGTCCTGGATCGACCCGTTGGTGATCATTACCGCCTTACCCGCCGCGCTGGCCGGGATCGTCTGGATGCTGTTCGTCACCGGCACCACGCTGTCGGTACCGGCGCTCACCGGCGCGATCCTGTGCATGGGTGTCGCCACGGCCAACTCGGTGCTGGTGGTGAGCTTCTGCCGCGAGCGCCTGGCGGTGCACGGCGATGCCGTGAAGGCTGCCATGGAAGCCGGTTTCACCCGCTTCCGGCCAGTGCTGATGACCGCCCTGGCGATGATCATCGGCATGCTGCCGCTGGCCTTGTCCCAAGAGCAGAACGCACCACTGGGCCGGGCGGTGATTGGCGGCCTGGTGGTCGCCACCTGCGCGACCCTGTTGTTTGTCCCCGTCGTGTTCAGCCTGGCCCACCGCCGCTCAACCCCTCACGCTGTCGTTGGAGAAAACCTGCATGCCTAGCCGTTCCATCACTGATCGCCGGCGCTTGAAACGCCTGGGGGGCGCCGGCCTGGGTCTCGCTGCCCTGGTGGTTGCACTGGGGGTGTATGCCCGGCAGCACCAGGCCGCTGCGGTGCAGGCGTGGACCGAGAGCCGGGCAACGCCTGCCGTGGTCACCTTTACGCCTTCGATGAATGCCGCCAGCCAGGTCCTCAGCCTGCCGGCCCACCTGCAGGCCTGGAACATGGCGCGGGTCAACGCCCGGGTCAGCGGCTATCTGAAGCATTGGCAGGTGGACATCGGCACGGCGGTCAAGGCCGGCCAGCCGCTCGCTGAAATCGACAGTCCCGAACTCGACCAGCAACTGGCCCAGGCCAAGGCCAGGCTGGCGCAGCATCAGGCCAGTGCGGCGCTGGCGCAGAGCACTGCCGCGCGTTGGCAGCACTTGTTGGCCAGCCATTCGGTATCGCGCCAGGAAGTCGACGAGAAGGTAGCTGCTGCCGCGGTCGCCAGCGCCGATGCGCAGGCCGCCGAAGCGGATTATGCGCGGCTGAAGGACCTGGCGGCGTACAAGGTCATCCGGGCACCGTTCTCCGGCACCATTACCGCCCGCCACGCGCAGGTCGGCCAGTTGATCAAGGCCGACAGCGAGAGTGCCACCTCGCTGTTCGACATCGCCGACACGCGCCGCCTGCGCCTGTACGTGCCGGTGCCGCAGAACTACGCCAGCCAGATTCTGCCCGGCATGCAGGTGCAGTTGTCGGTGCCCGAGCGGCCCGGCGAGCACTTCATGGCCGCGTTGCTGGGCACCTCGACCGCTGTCGACCAGGGGTCGGGCACGCTGCTCGCGCAGTACGCAGTGGATAACAGCAGCGCGGCGTTGCTGCCGGGCGACTACGCCAACGCCCACCTCACCCTGCACAGCAATCCCCAGGCCGTGAGCATTCCCGCCAGTGCGCTGATCTTCAGGGCCCAGGGGCCGCAGGTGGCGGTGCTCGATGGGCAAAGCCACGCGCACCTGCGCAGCATTCACATTGCCCAGGACCTGGGCAGCACGCTGATCGTCGATGGCGGCCTGGGCCTGAAGGACCTGGTGGTGGACAACCCGCCCGATGCCCTGCGTGACAATGATGCGGTGCGCAGCGTAACACCGGGAGGTGGGCATGCGCCTTCGGTTTGAGCGTGGCGGGTTGTTGCTGTGCCTGGCCCTGCAAGGCTGCTCGCTGGCACCCCATTACCAGGCGCCTGTGGTGCAGTTACCGGCGCATTACGGCGAGCGCTCATGTGCCTGGCAGAGGGTGGGTGAGCAAGGGCAGTTGCCCGAGCAATGGTGGAAGCTGTTCGATGACCAACGTCTCGACGCGCTGCAGGCACAGCTTGAGGCATCCAACCCGAACCTGGCCGCGGCGGTGGCGCACTACGATGCCGCCGCAGCCTACGCCCAGGGCCTGCATGGCGGGCTGTGGCCCGAAGCCCGCGCAAGTGCTACACCGGTACGCCAGCGCCAGTCGGATCGCCGGCCGCTGCGCGGTGCTACCCAGCCCTCGATTTACGACAGCGACACCGTCGGCCTGAGCCTGAATCTTGATTTAGACCTGTGGGGCCGGCTGCGCAACCAGGTGGCAGCGGGGGATGCTTCAGCGCAGGCCTCGGCGGACGACCTGGCCGATGCGCGCCTGAGCCTGCAGCGGCAACTGGCGGTGCTCTACGTTCGTGCGCGAGGCCTGGACGCGCAACGCCAGTTGCTCGACCGCGCCGTGGCCGACCGTGCCCGGTTGCAGGCGCTGATTCAGCAGCGCTTCAACGGCAATATCGCCTCGGAGCTTGACCTCGATCGGGCGGCCGCCAGGCTGTCCGAGGCCAAGGCTGCCGTGGATGACGTGGTCGCCCAGCGCACCCTGGCGCAACATGCCATTGCCGAGCTGGTCGGCGCCTTGCCGGGCGAGTTCGCGCTGGCAGCGGACGCTGCACCGCTCAACGTACCGCAAGTACCCGCGCAGTTGCCCGGCTCGTTGCTATTGCGCAGGCCGGATGTGGCCGCCGCCGAGCGTCGCGTATTTGCCGCCAACGCCACGATCGGCGTGGCCCGTGCCGCTTGGTACCCGGACTTCAGCCTGGTGGGGCTGGTGGGTGGGCAGACGCAGGGTAGCGGCAACCTGCTGGCGGCAGCCAATCGCTACTGGGCCATCGGCCCGGTGCTGCAGCTGCCGCTGTTCGACGGCGGCCGTCGTTCGGCCGAGGAGCGCCGGGCCCAGGCCGAGTTCGAGGCGGCGGCGGCGGCTTATCACGGCAAGGTGCTGCTGGCCGTGCGCGAGGTCGAAGACAACCTGGCGCAGGTGCACGACCTTGCCCGGGAAGCGGATGATGTGCGGCAAGCGGCGCAGGCGTCAGGCAGCGCCGAGCAGATTGCCATGGACAGTTATCGGCAGGGCGCGGTCAGCCTGCTGGATGTGCTGACCGCTCAGCTCGATGCGTTGCAGGAGAAGCAGAAGCTTCAGGATCTGCAGACCCGCCAGCTGGAGGCGCGGATCGGGCTGATGGCGGCCTTGGGAGGTGGTTGGGAGGGTGAAAGGAAGGTGCCTGGATGACCCCAAACCAGTGCAGCCCGGTTTTGCTTGCAGCGGGTATCCGTTGCTGGGCATGATCAGGTCTTCTCTCAAAGGAAAGGATCGCCAACATGCCTGCCTATCTTGCTGCGCAGAACGAATTGCTCGTAGGGGACGGCCTGGTAGTCGAGGCGCCGGCCGCGGAAGGGCCCTTCGTCGTGGTGTTCGAGGACGATGAGGACACCGGTTATTTCTACGCCTTGGATACCTCAGGTGCCGGCAACCCGATCCAGAATGCGCTGCACATCTACGACGTGGAAAGCGTCTCGGATCGTGACAAGCCCTCGGAGGTCAAGATTGCCTGGTCAGAAGACCACCGCAAGGCGCTGCTGCTGATCAACGACTACCCCCACGCAGTCTTCGACTTCGAAGCCAAGCAGGGGCATTGCCGTACCGGGTTCCCGTTGCCGATGGACAATGGCTGGTCGCATGCAGGCCACGAATGGGATGACAGCGCACTGCGGCATTTTGCCTGAAGCCCCTTCAGGCCCAGCCAGGGAGGAATCGATGGATGCATGAAACTGTCAACGGCATCGATACGGTGGTATTCGATCTGGGCGGCGTGCTGGTCGACTGGAACCCACGGTATCTGTTTCGCAAGATCTTCGTGGATGACGAAGCGGCGATGGAGGCGTTTCTGGCCAACGTCTGCAACACGGCCTGGAACGAGCGCCAGGACCGCGGCCGGTCATGGGCGGCCGCGATCGAGGAGACCATTGCCGAGCACCCGGCGCACGAGGCGCACATCAGGGCGTATCGCGAGCGTTGGGAGGAAATGCTGGCCGGTTCCATGGACGGCACGGTCCAGGTGCTGGACGAACTGCACGCTGCCGGTGTAAGGCTGCTTGCCTTGACCAACTGGTCGGCAGAGACCTTTCCGCATGCCGAGCAGCGTTTCGCGTTTCTCGAGAAATTCGAAGGGGTGCTGGTGTCGGGCAGGGAAAACCTGATGAAGCCCGAACCGGAGATTTTCCAGTTGCTGCTTCGCCGGTATGAACTCGATCCGTCGCGCACGCTGTTTATCGACGACGTGCAGAAGAACGTGGATGCGGCGAAAGCGCAGGGGATGCAAGCCGTGCGCTTTGTCGACGAGCAGCAGCTGCGTCAGGCGCTGGCGGGCTTTGAACTGCTGAGTGCCAAGTAGCCAAAGACCGTCAAAATGTCGCAAAGTTTCACCCGAAAAACAGTAACTTAGAGAATTTTTGCAAGCCGTGTTACTGGTCGGATTTCCGTTGAAAGCCTCCGTGCAGAGCCTCAGGATCGCCTCGGCATTCCCTTGAGGCTCTCATCCATGAAGTACTCCTCGATTCTCTTGTTGTCACTTGGCCTGTTGAGCGGCGTCGCTTCGGCAGGCGGCAATACCGAAGCAGGCATAGGCGGCGCGCTGGGCGGGGTACTGGGCTCGGTGGTCGGTCAGTCGATCGGCGGCAGCACCGGCTCGGCAATCGGCGCAGGCTTGGGTGGCGCGGCCGGCGGTGCGGTGGGGGCCAACAAGCACAGCCGTGGCGAAGCGGCCATTGGCGGCGCACTGGGCGCCGCCGGCGGCAACGTGGTGGGTCGGCAGATGGGTGGCACTACAGGCAGCATGATCGGTGCAGCAGCCGGTGGCGGCCTGGGCGGTGCCCTGGGTAACCACATGGGCCGCGAATACGACGATGAAAGTGGTCATCGCGGCGGTGGTCGCGACTATGACGATGATGACGACGACCGTGGCTGGCGCCGTCACCATCATGACCGCGGTCATCACTATGGCTGGCGCAAACATCACCGCGACTGGCGCGACGACGACTGATCGGCGCCGAGGTTGGCGCCCCGTTCAAGGCGCGCCGAACAGCATCGTCCAGTACACCCCCTCATCACTGCTCGCATTCGCGACAAAGGCCGCGCCAACCTGGGTGAACATCAGGTTCTTCAGGTTGGCACAATGCCCAGGGCTGGCCAGCCAGCCGGCCATCGCCTGCTCGGGGACCCTTGGCCGGCGGCAATGTTCTCACCGATCTGACGCCCCCGGTAGCCGGCATCCCACGCCCGGTCTGCGGACAAATCAGAAGTAGCGTCCCTGTTTTCAGCACGCTCCAAGAATAAACGTTGCTTTTGGATAAACCTGTATTAATGTAGAAGTAAGTACATTTTTTGTTGAATACTCTACATGCTCCAGTGGTCGCTATTGATCCTTGGGTTGCCGACGGCCAACGCCACCGAGCGAATGCGTGCCTGGAGAACCCTTAAAGCCTCTGGCGCAGCAGTGCTGCGCGATGGCGTATACCTGCTGCCAGAAACTCACGTGGGCCGAGAAACCTTCGAAGCCGTGGAGCGTGATGTACTGGCCAGCAACGGCACAGCGTTTCTGTTCTCGCTGTCTGAACCTGAGGAACGCTTCAGCGGGCTGTTCGACAGGAGCGATGAGTACACCAGGCTGATGGAAGACGTTGCCGGCAGCCGGGCTGAGCTGACGCCGGATAATGCGCTTCACGTTGCACGGCAGGCACGCAAGCTCAGAAAGGCCTTTGGCCAGTTGGCAGCAATCGATTTCTTCCCGGGCCTGCTCAAGGCTCATGCCGACGCGGCCCTGCAAGACCTTGAGACCGCTATCAGCCGGGCGCTGTCCGCCGATGAGCCGCGTGCGCACGACGAAGCCATCACTCGACTCAGCCGCACCGACTACCAGGGACGACGATGGGCAACCCGAAAACGCCCCTGGGTGGATCGGTTGGCCTGTGCCTGGCTGATCCGTCGCTTCATCGACGCTGACGCCCAATTCATCTGGTTGAACCATCCCGGCGACTGCCCAAGCGATGCACTGGGCTTCGATTTTGATGGGGCCAGGTTCAGCCACGTGGGCCAGCGGGTTTCCTTCGAAACCCTCATCGAGAGCTTTGCCGTGCAGCAGCCAGGCCTGGCACGCCTGGCCGGCGTCATTCATTACCTGGATGCAGGCGGCAATCAACCTGCCGAGGCCGCCGGTATCGAGCGTGTCCTCGCAGGCTTGAGAGCGAGCATTGACGATGACGATCAACTGACCGTGGTCGCCGGGGGCATCTTCGATGGCCTGCTGGCGGCTTTTGCAAGTGAGGAATCGCAAAATGGTTGACACCCCCTCAGCAGTAAGCGAGCAGCCGCCATCGCAAGCGACCCGGCAGCCGATCGGCCTGTATGAAGCCTTCCTGTTCTGGCTCAAGTTAGGCTTCATCAGCTTTGGCGGGCCTGCCGGGCAGATCTCGATCATGCACCAGGAGCTGGTCGAACGCAGGCGCTGGATCAGCGAGAAGCGTTTTCTGCACGCGCTGAACTACTGCATGTTGTTGCCTGGCCCCGAGGCCCAGCAGCTCGCCACCTATATCGGTTGGCTCATGCACCGCAGCTGGGGCGGGGTGATTGCCGGCGCATTGTTCGTGCTGCCTTCGCTGTTCATCCTGATCGGCCTGTCCTGGGTCTACGTTGCCTTCGGCGAGGTGCCGGTCGTTGCAGGGATCTTCTATGGCATCAAACCCGCGGTCACCGCGATTGTCGTCCATGCCGCCCACCGGATTGGTTCACGAGCCCTGAAGAATGGCTGGCTGTGGGCCATGGCCGGCGCCTCGTTCGTGGCGATCTTCGCGCTCAACGTGCCGTTCCCGCTGATCGTGCTGGTGGCCGGCATCATCGGCTATGTGGGTGGTCGCTTCGCCCCAGGCAAATTCGTGACCGGTGGCGGTCATGGTGCGGCAAAAGACAGTTATGGCCCGGCGCTGATCGATGACGACACCCCAACGCCGGAACATGCACGTTTCAGATGGGCTCATTTGGTACGCCTGCTGCTGGTCGGCGCAGGGCTGTGGGTGTTGCCCATGGGGTTGCTGACGCTGTCGTTTGGCTGGGACGGCACCCTGACGCAGATGGGCTGGTTCTTCACCAAGGCCGCACTGCTGACCTTTGGCGGCGCCTACGCGGTGCTGCCCTATGTTTATCAGGGAGCGGTGGGGCATTACGGCTGGTTGACCCCCACCCAGATGATCGATGGCCTCGCTTTGGGCGAAACGACGCCAGGGCCACTGATCATGGTGGTCGCCTTCGTCGGCTTCATCGGTGGGTACGTGCATCCGATGTTCGGTGCGCAGCACCCGTTCCTTGCCGGTGCAGTCGCGGCGAGCCTCGTCACCTGGTTCACCTTCCTGCCGTCGTTCATCTTCATCCTTGCCGGAGGCCCGGTGGTGGAATCGACCCACAACGAGATGAAGTTCACTGCACCGCTGACAGGCATCACGGCGGCCGTAGTGGGGGTGATCCTCAACCTCGCCCTGTTCTTCGGCTACCACGTGCTTTGGCCAACGGGCTTCAATGGGGCGTTCGACTGGCCATCCGCAGTGATTGCGCTCAGCGCTGCGATTGCTTTGTTCAGGTTCGGGCGCGGTGTGATCCAGGTGCTGTTCGCCTGCGCACTGGCAGGCCTGGCGGTGCACCTGTTGCGCCTGTGAAACCCGCAGCCGAGCCAAGCGTGTTCTCCCGGCGACCGGCGAGCCGTTGACCTTGGCTGCCGGTTTCAGCCGATGTGCACACCATTGCGGCCTGCACCTTTGGCCTGGTACAGCGCCTGGTCGGCGCGCACGAGCAGGTCGTGGTAGCTGTGCAGTTCACCACCCTGGGTGCAGGCGATGCCAATGCTTACGGTGACCCGGGCAAACGGGCTTTGCTGGTGAGCGATAGGCTCATTGCTCAGGCATTCGAGCATTGCCTGGGCAACAACGGCCGCGCCAGCGCTGTCGGTGCCCGGCAAGATCGCCGCGAGTTCCTCGCCGCCATAACGGGCCAGCAGATCGGGCGGGCGACGCATGCAGGCTGCCAGCCGTTTGGCCACCTGTTGCAGGCAGGCATCACCCGCCGGGTGGCCGTAGGTGTCGTTGTAGCGTTTGAAGTGGTCGATATCGATCATCAGCAGGCTCAGCGAGCCAGCGCTGCGCTGGGCCCTGCCTGCCTCCTGGGCCAGGGCCTGGTCGAAACTGCGGCGGTTGGCCAGCCCGGTCAAGGGGTCGTGCATGGCCAGGCGTTCAAGCTGCTGGTTGCTGTCGAGCAGCTGTTGCTGGGCCACCCGCAGGTCATCCTCGGCCAGGTTGCGTCGGCGCATGGCGCGGATCAGCAGCCAGCCGATGGTGCCGGTCAGGCCCAGCAGCGCGCACACCACCAGCACCGACAGTTGTGCCTCCATCCGCCAGGCTGCCAGGGCTTCATGCTGCCCCAGGGCGACGGTTGTCACTAGCGGCAGCTGGTCGCTCCTGCGAAACGCATACAGGCGCTCGACACCGTCCAGGCTGGAGGTGAACGAGGCGGTACCGACCGTTTTGTCGACCAGGTACTTGGTGTAGATCGGCGATTGGGAGAAGTTGCGCCCCATGTCCTGCTCGCGAAACGGGTAGCGCACCAGCAATGTGCCGTCGGTATAGGTCAGCCCGATGGCGCCATCCCGGCCGACGTCGATCTGGCCGAACAGGTGCAGAAAGTTCTCGATCCCCAGCGTGACTGCCACCACGCCGGCGAAATCGCCGTTGGCATCATTGAAGCGACGACTGATGGTAATGACCCATTCCTGGTTGGCGCGGCTGCGGATGGGCGGACCGATGAACGACTCGCGCGAAGGGTCGTCGCGGTGATGGATGAAGTAGGCCCGGTCACTGCTGTTGGCACCGACCGGGATCGGGCGATTGGACGACATCAGCCAGCGCCCGTCCTGCCCGTAGATGGTGATACCGCTCATCTGTGGCATCAGCGATTGTTGCCGGTTGATCAGCTGGCTCAGCCGTTCGATCTGTGCCGGCCCGCTGCCTTCGGTCTCCAGGCGTTCCACCAGGCCGAGCAGGATCATCGAACTTTGCCGCACGATGCCTTCGGAATAGGTGGAAAGCGCCTGGGTGAGGTTCAGGCCATGGGTGTTGATGTCTTCCAGTGCCTGTTCACGAGAAGCCATGACCTTCCATAGCGTCAACGAAGCGAGCGAGCAACCAATGACCGTTAGCAAAAGGACAACGAGGTGAATGTCACGCTTCACGTTAGTACCTGAGAGAAGTCCGGATTTCGACGTTGGCGCTCAATGGCGGAAGGCCATGGCACATAGCCATTCCTGGCATGCAGCAAGAATACCGTGGAGTCGAAGCGAACCGCAGCAGTTATACAACGTGTTGGTGCATCTCGTTGAGCTGGCTAAAGCTCGAGCCACTGCCCATACAGTCTGGGCAATTGTTCACGTACCCAGCAAACAAACGCCTCGACCTGCGGCGCCAGGTGCGATCGGCTGGGGTACAGCACTGATACGGGTCTGGGCGGCGGCCGATAGGCTTGCAACACCTCCGTCAGCGTGCCGTCTGCCAGAAAACGGTCCAGCACGATGCCAGGGGCCTGAAGCAAGCCGAAGCCCGCTACGCCACATTGAACATAGGCATTGGATTCGTTGACCGTGACGCCCTGACGGCTGATGTAGGAATGCTCCTGACCGCCATCCATGAAGTGCCATGGCAGTGGGCGTTGGTTCTGACCGGAAATAAAGGTCACACCGAGGTGCGCGCTCAGCTCCTCCAGGCTTTTCGGCTCGCCATGTTCGCGCAGGTAGCGCGGCGCTGCGCACGTCACCATGGTAGCCATGCCGATACGGGCGGCCACCAGGCTGGAGCTGGGCAATGGCCCGATTCGAAGCACGCAGTCTACGCCTTCTGCGACCAGGTCGACGGTCCTGTCCGTGACCCCAAGCGCCAACTCGATGGCAGGATGCAAATCTGAAAAGGCTTTCAATCGCTCTATCAGCGCAGGCTGCGAAAACGCGGTGGGGATATCAACCCGCAATCGACCGCGCAAGGTCGAACCTGGCGATGAGAACATCGTCGAAGCAGCCGCCACGTCTGCAAGAATCTGCGTAGCGCGCGCGTAATACTTTTCTCCCTCGGGGGTGAGCCTGACTGCACGGGTGGTGCGTTGGAACAGCCTCACCCCCAGCGAGGTTTCCAATGCCTGGATTGCCCGGGTGACTTGCGGACGGCCAATCTGCATGGCGTCCGCTGCGCGGGTAAAACTGCCGAGTTCGGCTAGCCGGGTGAACACTTGCATGGACTGGAGCAGTTCCATCGCGTCTTCTCAGGTCGATTGTCTGTTGCCGGTTTGGATGATGTGCAAAGTGTGATTGTTGCCTCTGGAAATAACAATCCTTTGCCTGGCGTGGCATTTATCGAGCCTCACTTCGTTGGGAAGATGCCGTCAGTGGCACACACCAACTGGAGACAGGCACATGAAAGCATGGCTTTTGAACGATTTCGGGCTGGATAATCTGGCACTCGGCGAAGTCGACACACCCACCCCCAAGGCAGGCGAGTTGCTGGTCAAGATCGGCGCTGTTTCGCTCAACTATCGTGATAAGGCCATCGTCGATGGCTTTTACGAACCTCACCTGGTACCCAAGCCATTGATACCGGTCAGCGATGCGTCGGGCACAGTGGTTGCCGTGGGGGAGGGCGTCAGCAGGTTCAAGGTGGGCGACCGTGTCAATTCGCATCTTTACTCGCGCTGGATCGACGGCGAGCCAGGGCCTGACGAACCGGCCTACTGCTTCGGCATGCCGCTGCCAGGTGGCCTGGCCGAATTCATGATCATTGATGAGCAAAGCGCGGTACGGGCGCCGGACAACCTGTCCGACGAAGAAGCGTCGACGCTGCCGATTGCGGCACTGACCGCATGGTATTCGTTGGTCGACTATGGCCAGGTCCAGCCCGGCCAGACGGTGCTGGTGCAGGGCACCGGCGGGGTATCGATTTTTGCCGTTCAGTTGGCCACTGCACTGGGGGCCAAGGTGATCGTCACCTCCAGCAGCGATGCGAACCTGGAGGCGGTGAAAAAGCTCGGCGCGGTGGCTGGCATCAACTATCGGACCAACCCGCGCTGGGAGGAGGAAGCCCTGAAACTCACCGCCGGCAAAGGCGTCGACTTGCTTCTGGATGTGGCAGGTGGGGAGGGCCTGAACCAGTCCATTCTGGCAACCAAGGCCGCCGGCAAAATCGCCCAGATTGGTTTTCTGACGGGGCAATCCACCTCCTTGGCGCTCATGCCGCTCATCTTTCGCCAGACCACGATTCGTGGCATCGCCGTGGCGCCGCGCTCGTCGTTCGACCGCATGAACGCATTCCTCAACGAACACGCGATTCGGCCAGTGATCGATCGGGTCTATTCCTTCAACGAGGTGCACCACGCGTTCGAACACCTGGCGAGGGGCGCCTTCGGCAAAGTCGTCATCAAAGTCTCCTGACCCAGTGGACCCCGCCGCGCAGGTGAACCTCACCCTACCTGCGCAAGGTCTCGAATAGAAATGTCCTGAACCACCGATTGCCGGCATCGGCATCGTAGGCAGCATGCCAGTGAACCGTGGATTCGACCCCCGGCATCTCCACCGGCAAGGGGTAGATGACGAAGTCTTCGGAATGGTTGAGCGCACGGGCCACGCCCTCGGGGAGGGTGACCATCCAGCCGGTATGCCTGAGGATCTGCGGCACCACGGTGAAATGCGGAACCCTCAACGCGATGTGGCGGTTCAGGCCGCGCGCAGCCAGGTTTTCCTCGATGGCCACGTGGCTGCTGTCGGTGGACGTGATACTGACGTGGGAGAGGGCAAGGAACTGCTCCACGCTGATATTCCCTGCTGGAAGCCCCTCGCGTTTGCGCGTCATGCAGGCGTACTGCTCATGAAACAGGGATGTGTAGCGGGTAGTCGTCTTCAGCGTGGGCAGGTTGCCGATGGCAAAGTCCAGCTGCCCCATGCGCATGCGTTCGACCACCATGGCGACAGGTACCAGCTCGGATGACAGCTTGATCTGCGGCGCGAGGGTCTGAAGCCGTTCGCACAGTGCCGGCAGGAAAACCTGTTCGCCAATGTCCGACATACACAAACGAAACTCTCGGTCGCTGGTGCCAGGCTCGAAAGGTTCGGTTTCGTTCAGGGCGTCGCGTACGGCCGTCAGTGCCCGCCCGATCGGCAGGGCAATGCGCTCGGCGGTCTGGGTCGGCATCATGCCCTCCGGCGTGCGCACGAACAGCGCGTCATCAAACAGCTTGCGAAGACGCCCCAAGGCATAACTGACAGCCGGTTGGGTAATCGCCAGGCGACCCGCCGCGAGGGTCAGACTGCGTTCCTCCATGATGGCTTGGAACACCCTGAGCAAGTTCAGATCAACGTCATTCAAATGGCGCATTCGAATAAATCCTGTTTATTAACTATATAATAGTCATGAATTTGACTTATAGGTTACAGGTTCATAGACTTCGGAACAACAACGAGGTGATACAACAATTCGAGGCGTTGGGTAATGGACGAAAGTTTTTGCAAGCAACTAGCAAGTGGCGGCGCACTTACACTTCCGGTGTTGTTGTCCACGCGTATTGAACGCAGCCCTGACACTGCACTTTTTTCCGACCGCAGTTGCACCTGGAGCGCGGCGCAACTTGTCGATGCGATAGCCAGGCGGGCGGCAACCCTGGTGGAACATGGCATTCAACGTGGCGACCGGGTGGCGTTGATGTGCGCCAACCGCGCCGAGTTCCTCGAGGTGCTGTTGGCGTGCGGCTGGCTGGGGGCGATTGCGGTGCCTGTCAACACGGCTTGTCGCGGCATGCAGCTGACTCATGTGCTGGCCAATAGCGGGGCGCGCTTGCTGGTCAGCGAAGAAGCCCACCTGGAGGTGCTCGCGGCGCAGGATTACACAACGCTTGCTGTCGATACCCTGTGGGTCGTTTCGCCCCAGTGCGCTGTTGACGCGGTATGGCAGGGGCGTCTGCGCGTGCAGTCGATGCCGCCCGCCAGTGCGTCCAGGGCTGCACCTGCCGTGCTGGAGGATGGCGACCCGCTGGTTATCCTCTACACCTCCGGCACCTCCGGGCTGTCCAAGGGAGTGATCTGTCCTCACGCGCAGTTCTACTGGTGGGGCATCAATACCGGTGGCGACCTGCAGGTGGTGCCCGGCGATGTGCTGTACACCTGCCTGCCGTTGTTCCATACCAATGCGTTGAACGCCTTTTTCCAGGCATTGCTGCACGACGCCCAGCTGGTGGTGGACAAACGCTTTTCCGCCAGCGGCTTTTACCAGGCGCTGGCGCAGACAGGGGCGACGGTGACCTACCTGCTGGGCGCCATGGTGCCTATCCTGCTCAGCCGCCCGCACCATGAGCAAGAGCACGCCCACAACGTGCGTGTCGCGCTGGCGCCAGGGGTACCGGAGCAGTTCCACGCGCCGTTTATCCAACGCACCGGTATCGGCCTGATCGATGGCTATGGCGCCACCGAAACCAATGCCGTTATTGGCGGGCCACTGGCGCTGCAGCGGCCTGGTTTCATGGGCCGATTGGCCAAAGGCTTCAGTGCCCGCGTGGTGGACAGCCAGGATCGGCCGGTAGCCGATGGCGAGCCGGGGGAGCTGCTGCTGCGCGCCGAGCAGCCCTTCGCGTTCGCCTGCGGTTACTTCGGTATGCCGGAAAAGACCGTCGAAGCCTGGCGCAACCTGTGGTATCACACCGGCGACCGGGTGGTGCGCGATGGCGACGGCTATTTCCGCTTTGTCGACCGCTTGAAGGACGCGATCCGGCGCCGCGGCGAGAACATTTCGTCTTTCGAGGTGGAGCAGGTGCTGTTGAGCCACCCGGCAGTGGAACTGGCAGCGGTCTATGCGGTGAAGTCGGAGCTGGCCGAAGATGAAGTCATGGCCGCGATCGTCATCAAGGCAGGCGCGCGGCTCGACCCACTGGAACTGACGCAATATTGCGAATCCCGGCTGGCGTACTTCGCCGTGCCGCGTTATTTGGACTTTGTTGTCGAATTGCCGAAAACCGAAAACGGCAAAGTGCAGAAATATAAATTGAGAGCACTCGGTGTTACCGCCACTGCGTGGGACCTAGAGGGCTCCGGTTATAGGCTTAAACGCGCCTGATTACTTGGCTTTGACTGCCGTGCAATAACAAACGATGCAACAACAATAACAACAGCGTTCATAATTATTCAGTCATTGACGGAGACCGCCATGACGGGCACGCATTCGCTTGAACTTTCTGACACCCAGTCAGTGCAGAGTCATGTTGGCGCAGGGGTTGATAACCGCGCACCGATCGACAGCAAAACCTTTCGCAAGATTGTCTTGGCTTCGGTCACAGGCAACGCGCTGGAGTGGTACGACTTCTTTCTCTACAGCACCGCGGCGGCGCTCATCTTCGGCGAACTGTTTTTTCCCAAGGGCACCGATCCGCTGGTCGGTACGATCGCGGCCCTGGCCGGGTTCGCCCTGGGTTTTCTCGCCCGGCCTTTCGGTGGCGTGATCTTCGGTCATATCGGCGACAAGTACGGGCGCAAGAAAGCCTTGGTATTGACGCTTTCGATCATGGGCGGCGCAACCTTCCTGATCGGGCTGTTGCCCACCTACGCTCAGGCGGGGGTGTGGGCACCTGTGTTGTTGCTGCTGTTACGTGTCCTGCAGGGCATCGCGGCGGGCGGTGAGTGGGGCGGTGGCGTGCTGATGATCAGTGAGTCGGCACCGCCCGAGCGCCGCGGCTTCTTCGCGTCGATCAGTCAGATCGGCGTGGGCGGTGGGTTTGTCTTGTCCGCCGGGGCGTTCTATGTGGTCCAGCTGTTGCCGGAGCAGGATTTCCACAGCTGGGGCTGGCGCATTCCCTTTCTGGTCTCGATCGTCATATTCGGCCTGGGCGTGTACATCCGCCGTTCCTTGCCCGAAAGCCAGGATTTCCAGCGCGCCGAGGCCACCGGCAAGACGTCGCACATGCCGGTGCTGGATGTGCTGCGCAAACATCCACGCGAAGTGCTGATGGCCATGGGCTTGCGGGTGGCTGAAAACGGCGGCTCCTACCTCATGCTGGCGTTCGCCCTGGTCTACGGCAAGTTTCTCGGCGTACCCAATAGCGTGATGCTGGCGGGGGTCACGGTATCCACCTGCGTGGAACTGGTGACCATGTTGTTCTGGGGGCGCCTGTCGGACCGCGTAGGTCGCAAGCCGGTGTACATGGTGGGCGCGGTAGGGATGGTGCTGATGGCATTTCCGTTCTTCTGGTTGCTCGAGACCCGAGAGCCTGCCTGGATCTGGCTGGCCTTTGTGATCGGCAATGCCATCTGCCATGGCGCCATGATCGGTACCCAGCCCAGCCTCATGGGGGAACTGTTCAGCACTGAAGTGCGCTATTCCGGCATGGCGCTGGGGCACGAAGTGGCCTCGGTGTTCTCCGGCGGCCTGTCGCCGATGATCGCGACCGCATTGCTGGCGCATTACCAGGCCAGTTGGCCAGTGTCGCTGATGATGATGGCGCTGGGGCTGGTCACGGTCATCTCTCTGTGTTTCACCAAGGAGACCCGCGTGCGGGCCAAGGGAGGGCGGTCATGAACCGGTCAGCAAGCAATGACGCCGTGGCGCTGATCGCCGGGGCCCTGGAGGTACCTTACAACCGGCGCGGCACGGGCGAGTCGACGTCGCAACTGCTCGGCAGGGCGGTGCAGCAATTGCTGCGCCAGGCAGGCGTGGCAGCGCATGAGGTCGACGGCCTGGGCGTGGCATCCTTCACCCACCGGCCGGACAACGCCATCGATCTGGCGTGGCGCCTCGGGCTGACCCTGACCTGGTGCATGGATGACCGCAATGGCGGGGCTAGCGCGATCAATATGCTGCAGCATGCCGTGCGTGCCATCCAGCACGGTGATGCCAACGTGATCGTGCTGGTGGCCGGCGATACGTTCACTCCGGAGGATTTCAGGAACCTGGTCGACCATTACAACCGCACCACCGAGGAGTACCTCAAGCCGCTTCAGCACGGCGGGCCCAATGGGGTGTTCGCGATGCTCACCCAGCGCCATGCGCAACGCACCGGCCTTGGCCGCGAAGACTATGCACAGTTGTGCATTGCCCAGCGAGCCTGGGCGCAGCGCAACCCGCTGGCGGTCTACCGCGAGCCGCTGACCCTCGAGCAGTACCTTGATGCGCCCATGGTGGCCGACCCGCTGTGCCGGTTTGATTGCGTACCAGTAGTCAATGGCGCCAACGCCATCCTGCTGACCCGCGCCGACCTCGCCCGCAACAGGGTCAACGTGGCGGTGCGTGCAGTAAAGGCGCTGCACAACGATGACCACCAGGCTGGTGATGGCCTGCAGACGCCGCTGGCAAAGATTGCCGACACACTGTGGGACCGCGCCAATACCGGGCCTGAGGCCATGGACCTGGCGTGCGTGTATGACGACTATCCGGTCATGGCCCTGATCCAGCTTGCCGACCTGGGCTTCGTCCCCGACGACGATTACCGGCGAGTGCTGCGGCGGATAGGCCGTTTCGAACTGCCGGTCAATACCTCGGGCGGGCAGCTCTCGGCCGGCCAGGCGGGCGCGGCGGGGGGCATGCATGGGCTGGTCGAAGCCATTACCCAGCTGCTTGGCGACGCCGGTCAACGCCAGGTCAGCGATGCGCGCCTGGCGGTGGTGACCGGCTATGGCATGGTCCAGTACCGCTACGGCATGTGCGCCAACGCGGTGGTGCTCGAACGGTGGCAAGGGGGTGTGGCATGGCGTTCATGATCCAGCAATGTGTCGGTTGCGGCCAGGCCAGTTTCCCGCCGCGTTACAGCTGCCCGCGCTGCGGTGAGGCGCAGTGGCAGGACGTCTCTGCCCAGGTCGGCCGGGTTGCCCAGGCCACCGTGGTGCGCGCGCGGGTCGGCATGGCGGGCGCAGAGCTCCTGCACCTGGCCAGTGTCGAGCTGCTCGAAGGCCCCGTGGTCATTGCCCAGACTTCAGGGCCTTTGCCCCCCGGCACCCTGGTCGACGTCGCCATCGATGAGCACCGGCGAATCGTAGCCCAGCCGGCCTGCCGCGACGTGTAACCCACACGGTCGAGCCGACTTCGCCCGCCGAAGCGGGCGCCGTCGGCCTGCGTTCAGCCAGTCAACCACTGACCATGCACGGCCCCAGGGCCTTGCGCGTGGTGTACACGAGTACCCAGGAGTGTGGTTATGCCTTCAGCAATCGATTACCGGCTCGCGTCCAGCCTGGGGCTGGCGCTGGCCTGCCAGCAGGCCTTGGCGGATGACCCATGGGCCGATGCCGCACGGTATTTGCAGCAGGGTGCCCTGAGCGGTGTTACCCGCAACTTTTACCTCAACCGCGACTTTCGCAACGGCGGTGCCAACCGCCGACCCGGCACCGTCAACGGTTACCGCGCCGAGTGGGCCCAAGGCTTGACCCTTGACTACACCTCCGCGTTCACGCCTGGCCTTGTCGGCCTGGGGTTCGATGCGCATGTGTACGGGGGGCTGAAACTGGACAGTGGCCGTGGCAGGACCGGCACCAACCTGCTGCACGTCAAGAACGACGGGGAGGTGGCGGATGAGTACAGCGTGGGCGGTGGTGCGCTCAAGCTCAAGGTCGGTGAAACGGTGCTCAAGTACGGGTCCATGGAATTGCGCACCTCCCCGGTATTCATGACCGACGGTGGCTCCGGGCGCCTGTTGCCGCAAACGGTGACGGCATGGCAGCTCACCAGCCGTGACCTGCAGCCGCTGACCTTCGATGCCGCCCACATCACTGCCGGCAAGGCGCCGTCGGAAAACCGCAACGACAGCACGTTGCGCTCGCTGTACGGCGCCACGCAGACCGATACGGTCGATTACCTGAGCCTGAATTACGAGCAGGGCGCAGTCAAAGGCTACCTCGGCACTCAACGTGCCGAAGACCTTTGGCGCCAGGATTACCTGGGGTTTCGCTACTTGCCTGCCCTGGTCGAGGGGCTGACCCCGACCGTGAATTTCAGCCTGTACCGCACGGTCGACATCGGTGCCGCCCATGGCGGGCCCATCGACAACCTGACCTGGTCCTTGGCCCCGGGCGTCAAGTTTGGTGCTCACTCCATCATGCTTGCCTACCAGAAGGTGCAGGGTGACACGCCCTTCGACTACCTGGCGTTCCGTGACGGGCAAACCACCGTGGCGCACCTGGCGAACAACGTGCAGCTCAGTGACTTCAACGCGCCCAACGATCGGTCCTGGCAGGTTCGCTACGACTATGACTTCACCGCGCGTGGCGTGCCTGGCCTGAAGTGCATGATTCGCTACATCCAGGGGCAGGGTGGCAAGGGCTCCAATATCGTGCCGGAGAGTTCCTACGCTTCACTCGGCTTTCAGGATGGCGGGCGCCACTGGGAACGCAATATCGAGTTGCAATATGTGGTGCAAAGCGGGCCGGCAAAAAACCTCAGCCTGAGGGCGCGCTACGGCGTGCACCGCGGTAACTCGGCCGAGCCACGCGGTGACATGGACGAGATTCGCCTGATCACCGAATTACCTTTCAAGTTGCTGTAAAGCGCGCCGTTGGCAGCGCTTCGACAACGGCTGCTTCGGCAAAAGATTCCTGCAGGGCAAAACCTGATCCGCTTACCGTAAAAGGAGCAATGAGATGAGCCAATACATCGATATTCTGGCGCGAGACCAGGCTGGAAGTTTCAAGGGTTATCTGGCGTTGCCGCCTGAGGGCAAAGGCCCCGGCATCGTGTTGGGCCAGGAGATCTTCGGCGTCAACGCCAACATGCGTGAGGTGGCGCAGATGTATGCCGAGGAAGGCTATGTGGTCCTGGTGCCGGACTTGTTCTGGCGGTTGGAGCCAGGTATCGACCTGGGCTACACCCCCGCTGACTTCGACAAGGCCTTGGGCCTCTACACCGCACTGGACCTGAACAAGGCCGTGGACGACATCGCAGCTGCCTTCGACACGCTGCGGGCCCTTGACCAGGTCACCGGGCCGGCCCTGGGCTTCGTCGGTTACTGCCTGGGGGGCAAGCTGGCCTACCTCACCGCCGCCCGTACCGATGTCGCTGTTGCGGTGGGCTACTACGGGATGGGCATCGAGAAGTACCTGGATGAAGCCGATGGCCTGAGCGGCGGCCTGGTCCTGCACCATGGCGAACTCGATGGCATGTGCGACGCCGCGACCCGTGCGCAGATCGCCGAGGTGCTGCGTGGCCGCCCAGGCGTAGAGCTGTATACCTACGAAGGGGCCGACCATGCGTTCGCCCGGCTGGGCAGCGATCACTTCCACAAACCCTCGGCGCTCATGGCCCATGGGCGCACCATCGCAGCCTTGAAGAAGTGCATCGGGCCGGCCTACAACCTCTCAGACCTGTGGGACGAGCACATCCACCATGAGTTCGTTACCCGAGACGTACCGGCTACCCTGGCGACCATGGTCGCCGAGCCTTACGTGAACCACATTCCGACCCTGACCGGTGGGGTGGGCAGCCAGCAACTCGGGCGCTTCTATCAGCATCACTTTGTCCACGCCAACCCCGAGGACACCAAGATGATTCCGATTTCCCGCACGGTCGGCGCCTACCAGGTCGTCGACGAATTCATCATGTCCTTCACCCACACCTGCGAAATGGACTACATGCTGCCCGGGATAGCACCCACCGGCAAATACGTAGAAATCCCCATGGTGGCGGTGGTCAACTTCCGCGGCGACAAGCTTTATCACGAGCATATCTACTGGGACCAGGCGTCGGTGCTGGTCCAGATCGGCCTGCTCGATCCCGAAGGGTTGCCGGTGGCGGGTATCGAAACGGCCAAGAAATTGCTGGATGAATCGCTGCCCTCGAACACGCTGATGGCCCGCTGGGCCACGAGCGAGCACCTGTGAACGCTACCACTGCCATGGGCAAGGAGGTGCTGATCACCGGCGCCAACGGCGGGCTGGGCCTTGCCTTGATCGAGGCCTTTCTGGCCGCCGGGGCACGGCGTGTCTACGCCGCCTGCCGCAACCCTGAGCGTCTGCTGTTCGATCACCCGCAGGTAGAAGCCGTGTCTCTGGACGTGACGCAGCCGCAGCAGGTAGCACAGGTCGCGGGGCGGATCGGGATCGATATCCTGGTGAACAACGCTGGCGTCAATCGGCAGCAGCGGTTGCTGGGTACCGACGAACCCGAAGCCGCCGACCAGGAGATGGCCGTCAACTATTTCGCCACGCTGGCGATGATGCGTGCCTTTGCTCCGACCCTTATCGAGCGAGCGGGCGCGATGGTCAACGTCCTGTCGATCCTGGCGCGGGTGGCCTTGCCAGCAATGGGGTCGCTGTGCGCGTCCAAGGCGGCCGCGTTGCGCCTGACCGAGGCCGCTCGGGCCGAGCTGGCCGGCCGGGTGCACGTGATGGCCGTGCTCCCCGGTGTGATCGATACGGCGATGAGCCATGGCGTCGCGGGGGCCAAGGCCAGCCCCCGGGAAGTGGCCGAAGCGATCGTGACGGGGTTGGCCAGCGGTGCCGTTGAAGTCTATCCAGACCCCATGGCGCTGCAGGTGGCGCAGAAGCTCGCGGTTGATCGGACAACGGTACAGGCCGATTTCGCCCGCTACTTGTGAGCGGCTCCGGATAATCACGCATTCGGATTAACACGTTGTTTGCGCCAAGTTCATGTTGGCGCGCAATGGCTGAAAACATGTCTGACAAGTTTGCGACTTGAGAATAGTCGCGCCTGCTTCTTATACAAAGTTGAAGATCTTTCAATCTGATGTATAGGCGATCTTCAACGACAAACGGAAAACATCCTGTTCAGGGGGTTGCTGTGTCCAATCTTTTATATCGTCACTATATTGCGGGAACTTTCGTTGACAGTAAGCGTAAGTTCGACAATGTCTCGCCGGTCAACGGGCGCGTCTTGGGCCAGGTGTGTGAAGCTGGCGAACATGAAGTGAATGCTGCCGTCGAAGCGGCGAAACTCGCCCAGTCGGGGCCCTGGGGAGGCTTCAGCGCTGCCCAGCGAGCCGAGTTGCTCGGGCGTATCGCCGACGGCATCGAGCGTCGCTTCGATGAGTTCGTGGCTGCCGAAGTCGCTGATACCGGCCGGCCCGTGCATCAGGCGCGCAGCCTGGATGTTGCACGGGGCGTGCAGAACTTCCGTACCTTCGCGGATCTGGTGCGACAAGGCGGCAGCGAACTCTTTGAAATGCGCACTGGCGACGGCACGGATGTGTTCAGTTACACCGTGCGCAAGCCGCACGGCGTGGTGGCCATCATCTCGCCGTGGAACCTGCCGCTGTTGCTGCTCACCTGGAAAGTCGCGCCAGCATTGGCCTGTGGTAATTGCGTGGTGGTCAAGCCGTCGGAAGATACGCCTTCCAGTGCCACGCTGCTGGCCGAGGTCATGCACGAGGCCGGTGTGCCGGCGGGGGTATTCAACCTTGTGCATGGCTTCGGTCCTGCCTCTGCCGGCGAGTTCCTGACCCGCCACCCTGAGGTCGATGCCATTACCTTCACCGGTGAGTCGCGCACCGGCTCGACCATCATGCGCGCCGCTGCCGAGGGCGTACGCGAAGTGTCCTTCGAGTTGGGTGGCAAGAATGCCGCAGTGGTTTTCGCCGATTGCGACTTTGACGCGGCAGTTGCCGGTGTGCTGCGTTCCAGTTTCACCAATTCTGGCCAGGTCTGCCTGTGCACCGAGCGGGTCTATGTCGAGCGGTCGATCTACCAGCGCTTTGTCGCGGCGCTCAAAGCAGGGGCCGAGAAGCTGAAAATCGGCTATCCCGACGAAGACGGCGTGAACATGGGCTCGCTGATTTCCCATAAGCACCGCGACAAGGTGTTGGGCTACTTCCAGTTGGCGCTGACCGAGGGCGCCACGGTGGTCAGTGGTGGCGGTGTGCCGGAATTCGGTGACGAGCGCGACCACGGGGCTTTTGTCCAGCCGACCATCTGGACCGGGCTTGCCGATGATGCGCGCTGCATGCGCGAAGAAGTGTTCGGTCCTGTCTGCCACATCGCCCCCTTCGACAGCGATGAGGACGTGCTGCAGCGCGTCAATGATTCGGCCTACGGCCTGGCCGCTTCGCTGTGGACCCGCGACCTGAGGCGGGCTCACCGTTTCTCTCGACGTATCCATGTTGGCATGGTGTGGGTCAATACCTGGTTCCTGCGTGACCTGCGTACGCCCTTTGGTGGTGCACGCCTGTCCGGGCTTGGCCGCGAAGGTGGTCGCCACTCGCTGGATTTCTATTCCGAGCTCACCACCATTTGTGTCAATCCGTAAGGACAGGAGTACGCCATGCATCCAGCAATCGCCGAAGCAGCAGCGTGTCTGCGTCAGGCTCGTGAACAGGGCAGGCCCTGTGCGCCAGTACGCGACCTCATCGAGCGTGCGGCCGCCGAGCAAGAGGGACCCGCACTCCAGCAGGCTTACGCCGTGCAGCAGTACAACCACGCCGCCGACATTGCCGCTGGCTGGAACCCGGTAGGTCACAAGATCGGCTTGACCTCCCGCGTGGTCCAGCGCCAGTTGGGGGTGGACCAGCCAGACTTCGGTCGGCTGTTCGCGCAGATGGCGCGAGGTGATGGCCAGTCGATCCGCTGGAGTGACTGCCAGCAGCCCAAGGCCGAGGCAGAGATCGCCCTGGTTCTGGAGCGTGATCTGTGCCTTGAGCAGCACACCCTGGCTGACATCATCCGTGCCACGGCCTTCGCCTTGCCAGCCATCGAAATCGTTGGGAGCCGTATTGCCAACTGGGACATCAGTTTGCTCGACACCGTCGCCGACAACGCTTCGTCCGGGCTGTTCGTGCTCGGCAGCCAGCCGGTGTCCCTCGGGCAACTGGACCTGGTCAATTGTGGCATGCGCCTGAGCTTGCGCGGCGAACCCGTATCGGTCGGCGCCGGCGCAGCCTGCCTGGAAAACCCCTTGAATGCGGCGCTGTGGCTGGCCAACACCATGGTTCGTCTCGGCGAGCCACTGCGTGCGGGTGACGTGGTGTTGACCGGTGCCCTGGGGCCGATGGTGCCGGTGAGCCCGGGCGATGTGTTTACCGCTGAGATCCAGGGCTTGGGCCGCGTCACCGCGTCCTTTGCGCAAGCCGAGTAAGGAGGCCTGAATGAGCCAGAAACGCAAAGTTGCCATCATCGGTTCCGGCAACATCGGCACCGACCTGATGATCAAGATCCTGCGCAACGCCAAGCACCTGGAGATGGCCGCAATGGTCGGCATCGACCCGGCCTCAGACGGCCTGGCCCGTGCCGCTCGCCTGGGCGTAGCCACCACCCACGAAGGCGTGCAGGGCCTGACGCGCCTGCCGGTGTTCAAGGACATTGATTTCGTCTTCGACGCCACCAGCGCCGGTGCCCACGTGACCAACGACGCCTTGCTGCGCCAGCACAAGGCCGACCTGCGCATGATCGACCTGACCCCGGCGGCCATCGGCCCGTATTGCGTGCCGGTGGTCAACCTCGAGCAGCACCTGCAGGCGACCAACGTCAACATGGTCACCTGCGGTGGCCAGGCGACCATCCCCATGGTCGCGGCGGTATCGCGGGTAGCCAAGGTGCACTACGCCGAGATCGTTGCCTCGATTGCCAGCAAGTCCGCCGGCCCCGGCACCCGCGCCAACATCGACGAATTCACCGAGACCACCAGCAAGGCCATCGAAGTGATCGGCGGCGCGACCAAGGGCAAGGCGATCATCATCATGAACCCCGCTGAGCCGCCGCTGATGATGCGTGACACGGTGTACGTGCTCAGCGAAACCGCCGACCAACAGCGACTGGCGGCGAGCATCGAGGAAATGGCTGCCGCGGTGCAGGCCTACGTGCCGGGCTACCGCCTCAAACAGCAGGTGCAGTTCGAACAGGTGTGCGGCCTGAAGTTGCCGGGGCAGGGCACCTTCACCGGCCTCAAGATCTCCATGTTCCTCGAAGTCGAAGGCGCCGCCCATTACCTGCCGGCCTACGCCGGCAATCTCGACATCATGACCTCCGCCGCGCTGGCCACCGCCGAGCGCATGGCGCAAGCAATGGGGGCCTCGGCATGAACGGCAAGAAACTCTATATCAGTGACGTAACCCTGCGCGACGGCATGCACGCCATCCGCCACCAGTATTCGCTGGACGACGTGCGCGCCATCGCCACGGCGCTGGATCGCGCCAAGGTCGACGCCATCGAAGTCGCCCATGGCGATGGCCTGCAGGGTTCCAGCTTCAACTACGGTTTCGGTGCCCACACCGACCTCGAATGGATCGAAGCAGCGGCCGACGCGGTCAACCACGCCAAGATCGCCACGCTGCTGCTGCCAGGGATCGGCACCCTCCATGACCTGAAGAACGCCTACGACGCCGGGGCCCGCATTGTCCGCGTGGCCACCCACTGCACCGAGGCGGACGTTTCGCGCCAGCACATCGAGTATGCCCGTACGCTGGGCATGGACACCGTCGGCTTCCTGATGATGAGCCACATGCAAACGCCTGAAGGGCTGGCGCAGCAGGCCAAGTTGATGGAGGGCTACGGCGCCACCTGCATCTATGTGGTGGATTCGGGCGGGGCGATGAACATGGACGACATCCGCGCGCGCTTCCGTGCGGTCAAGGCCGTACTCGACCCGGCCACCCACACCGGTATCCATGCCCACCATAACCTCAGCCTGGGCGTGGCCAACTCCATCGCCGCCGTGGAGGAGGGCTGCGACCGCATCGATGCCAGCCTCGCCGGCATGGGTGCCGGCGCCGGCAACGCACCGTTGGAAGTGTTCATCGCCGCTGCCGACAAGCTCGGCTGGCAGCACGGTACCGACCTGTACGCGTTGATGGATGCCGCCGACGACCTGGTGCGCCCGCTGCAGGACCGCCCGGTACGGGTGGACCGTGAAACCCTGGCCCTGGGCTACGCCGGGGTCTATTCGAGCTTCCTGCGCCATGCCGAAGTGGCGGCTGCCCGCTATGGCATCAAGGCCGTGGACATCCTCGTCGAGCTGGGCAAGCGGCGGATGGTCGGTGGCCAGGAGGACATGATCGTTGACGTCGCACTCGACCTATTGAAGCCATCGCTGGAGAAGCGTGCATGAATACCGATATTGCTCGTATCGCCGAAGCCCTTGACCGGGCGGCGCGAAGCGCCGAACCACTGGCGCAGTTCAGTGGCAGCACCGCCTTTTCCCTGGATGACGCCTACCGCATCCAGCGCGCTTCCATGCAGCGTCGTTATGCCGATGGTGAGCACAGCATCGGCATCAAGCTGGGCTTCACCAGCCGCGCGAAGATGGAGCAAATGGGGGTCGATAGCCTGATCTGGGGGTGGCTCAGCAACACCATGGTGGAAGAGGACGGCGGCCTGGTCGACCTGGCGCGCTACATTCACCCGCGTGTCGAGCCAGAGGTCTGCTTTCTCACCCGCCGTGCGATCGATCGCCCGCTGACCCTGCTGGAAGCGGCCAACCATGTCGAGGCGGTGGCGCCGGCACTGGAAATCATCGATTCACGCTACCAGGCGTTCAGGTTCAGCCTGGAGGATGTGGTGGCGGACAACTGCTCCTCGGCCGGCCTCACCCTTGGCCCCTGGTCGCGCAACTTCTCTGGGCTGGACAATGCCGGTGTGGTGCTGCGCCTGGATGGCCGTGTGGCGCAGGCCAGCTCCACTGCCGCGATCCTCGGCAATCCGCTGCGCAGCCTGGTGCAAGCCTCGCGTCTGCTGCACGCCGCCGAACTCGAACTGCCGGCGGGTAGCCTGGTGATGGCAGGCGCCGCCAGTGCGGCGGTGGCGTTGTACCCAGGGGGGCATGTCAGTGTTGAAGTCCAGGGCCTGGGACAGAGCAGTTTCAGCGTTCGCGGCGATAACCGAGGAAACAGCCATGAGTGACGTCAAGGCCACGGTCGTCGCCGGCAAGGCCACACCGCGCGGGCGCTTCCCGCATATCAAGCGAGCGGGTGACTTCCTGTTCGTCTCCGGTACCAGCTCACGGCGCCCGGACAACAGTTTTGTCGGCGTCGAGGTGGATGCCATGGGCACCACCCGGCTGGACATTCGGACGCAGACCCGCGCCGTGATCGAGAACATGCGCGACATCCTCGCCTCTGCAGGTGCAAGCCTTGCAGACGTGGTGGAGATCAGCAGCTTCCTCGTCGATATGAACGACTTCGGCGGCTACAACGACGTCTACGCCGAATACTTTGACGAAAGCGGCCCGACCCGCACCACCGTAGCCGTACACCAGTTGCCACACCCCCATCTACGTATCGAGATCAAGGCCATAGCGTACGCGCCGCGTCGTCGCTGAACCGCTGGGAGAAAACAACCATGGACAAGCATCACTTCAGCGCCCCGTTCAACTTCAACCGTTGGATCGAGGAGCACGCGCACCTGCTCAAGCCGCCGGTGAACAACCAGCAGATCTGGCAGGACAGCGATTACATGGTCACCGTGGTGGGTGGGCCTAATCAGCGCACCGACTTCCATGACGACCCGGTGGAGGAGTTTTTCTACCAGTTCAAGGGCAATGCCTACCTGAACGTCTGGGACCGAGGTCGCTACGAGCGTGTCGACCTCAAGGAAGGCGACATCTACCTGATGGCCCCCCACGTCATCCATTCGCCGCAGCGTCCTGAGCCCGGCAGTCTGTGCCTGGTGGTGGAGCATCGCCGCCCGCAAGGGCAGTCCGACGCCTTGCAGTGGTCCTGTGCGCACTGCGGCACCGTGGTCCGGCGCTATGAGTTGAGGCTCAAGAGCATCGTTGCCGATCTTCCACCGGTATACGACCAGTTCTATACCACCACCGATGAAGAGCGTCGTTGCCCTGGTTGCGGCGAAATCCACCCAGGCCGCGACTGGCAGACCTGGCACACGACGCTGCGTGAGGTCCACGGCTTATGAAAATCGATATCCACTCGCATTTTTTCCCCCGCATTACGCAAGCCGAGGCCGCCCGCCTGAGTCCTCAGCGTGGCCCTTGGCTGCACACTGAGGGGCGCCAGGGGCAGATCATGCTCGGCGATAAACCGTTCCGTCCGGTACATGATGTGCTGTGGGATCCGCAGCGCCGCATCGAACACCTGGATGAGCAGGGCCTGGACGTGCAAGTGATGTGCGCGACGCCGGTGATGTTCGGCTATGACCAACCCATCGCGCAGGCGCTGCCGTGGGCACAGATGATGAACGATCGGGCCCTGGAGATGACGGCCCTGTCACCCGGTCGCCTCAAGGTGCTGGCCCAGGTACCTCTGCAAGATATCGAGGCGGCGTGCCTCGAGGCCAGCCGGGCCAAGGCCTGTGGCCATGTCGGGGTGCAAATCGGCAATCACGTGGGCAACCACGATCTGGACGAAGCGGGCCTGATCACCTTCCTGCACCACTGCGCGGTGGAAAATATCCCGTTGCTGGTGCACCCGTGGGAAATGATGGGCGGCGAGCGCATGAAGAAATGGATGTTGCCCTGGCTGGTCGCGATGCCGGCGGAAACCCAGCTGGGTATCCTGTCGCTGATCCTGTCTGGCGCTTTCGAACGCTTGCCGGCGTCCCTGCGCATCTGTTTCGCCCATGGCGGGGGCGGCTTCGCCTTCCTGCTGGGGCGTGTCGATAACGCCTGGCGCCATCGGGACATTGTTCGCGAAGATTGCCCGCAATTGCCGTCCAGCTATGTCAAACGTTTCTTCGTCGACTCGGCAGTCTTCGACCCGGGTGCGCTGCGTTTGCTGGTGGATGTCATGGGGGCGGATCGCGTCATGCTCGGTTCCGATGCTCCCTTCCCGCTGGGTGAACAGGCCATTGGCGCCGGTGTGCTGGAACATCCTCGGCTGAGCGATCAGGAGAAGGCGCGCATCTGTGCGGACAACGCTCGGGGCTTCTTCGGCATCTGAGGCTGCCTCGCGCAAGCCGATGGCGGTCAGTGACAGCTGACCGCCATCGATTCAAGACGTTGGCCTTGAGCCGGATTCAGGCTTGGTGGGTGCTTTGCTGTTACCCCGGGCCATGCTGGAAAAGACACCGTCTCTGAGAACCCAGGCGTGCATCAGTGCGGCACCCAGGTGCCCCAGGATGATCGCGAACAGCAGCCATGCCAGCGCGCCATGCGCCAGCCGGAGCCATGCATAGAGCAGCGGGTTTTCCGGGATGATCGCGGGCAAGCGCCAGTCGCCCACAAGGATGACGGGCCAGTTGCCTGCCGAACGCACCGCCCAGCCGAGCAATGGCAACCCGAGCATCAACAGGTAGAGCACGCCGTGCGACAGATGCGCGGCTGCGGCTTGCCAGCGCGGGATGCTGGCGGGCAGTGCCGGCACCGGCCGGCATAGACGATTGGCCAGGCGCACCAGTGCCAGGCAGAGGATGGCGACCCCCAAAGGTTGATGCAAATCGATCAGCACGGGGCGAAGGGTCAGTGAGCTCATCATGGTGACGCCGATGAACAGCATGGCCAGGATGGCGACCGCCATCACCCAGTGCAGCAGCCTGGCGGTCAGATTGAAATGCCGGGGGGGGCGCCTGCGGGGGGTGGGTGCGTCTTGCATCACTGGTCATCCTTCTTGCCAATGGCGTCGGTGGCCTTGCCGAACGCGATTTCGCGCAGGCGTGCATTGTAGGAGTGCGAGTAGATACCCGCCCGCGCTGCCAGCACAGGATCGTCGGAAAGCGCGATACCGGACGGCACCAGGGTCGGGTCGAAGTTGATATCGCGACAGCCACCTTCGGCCTGGTCGCGAACACGCGTCACCTCCAGCGTACCGGCGACCACTTGCTGTCGCTCGGCGGGCCAGGGTTGTGACGGGTCATCGACCGGATCCCCCGCCTGCGCCAATTGCAGTACCAAGTCCCAGTAGACGGGCTCTCGCGCCACCCGCTGCTTGATCTCGTCGAACAGAACGTCATGGCCGAGTCGCGCCCGGTCTTCCACGGAGAGGCCATGGAACGGGGCATGCGGCCGCATGAACCAGCGCACTGGCTGGCGTTTGCCATCTGCCGCGAGCAGGATGAAGGCGTTGATGACGTTGTACTGGGCCTGCGCAAAGCTGCTCGGCCCAGGCGCTGTCGCCTTGTACTCGACTGCCTTGCGAGCCTCGGGGTACTTTTCGAAGAACGCCGCGACACGCGCGGGATCAGGCTGCCCAGTTGCCGGGTCCGGCTCGAAAGCGCGCCTTTGCGCGAGGAACCCCTCGGCATCACGCGTAGGGAAGTAGGGGGCGTTGTTCAGCTTCATCCGCCATTGAGACTTGTCGTCGGCACTCAACAACAAGGCCATGCTCACGGTCGTGGTAGACGTGTCCGCGGCATGGGGGTCTGCGGTCCCGATGGAGAAGCGCCCGACGGCCGGGACTTGATCCTGAGCGAATACCCGGGCCGTCGAGAGCGTCGCCGCCGCTTTGCTGCTATGAAAGACCCCCGCGAAACAGATCCCCTTGCCATGCGCCCGGCGATAGCCCGGTTCGAAGTGGTCCAGCGAGTCGCCGAGGAATGTCCGGGTGGTCGTGCGGCCGCCAAGCAGCCCTGCGGCCCAGACCAATGACAGTGCCAAGGCTGCGACGATGAACGCGATGGCCAGGACGGGCATCCAGCTTTTGTTGAATGTGGGACGTTGCAAGTCGTTCACCTGAGCTTGACCGGTTCTCGACGCGCACTATAAGTTCGCTACGCCCACCCACGGAAGTACGCACCTTTTGGTTAGTATCATGCACACTCGCTTGAACGCCGCCCAAGCCCAGAATCCATCAGCACCTGATGAGCGCACACTGACGGCCAAGCTCAGGCGCGGCGACGTGTTCACTGGCAAATGCAAGGCCAGGGAAGTGCTGTCTCACGTGACGAGTCTGTGGGGCATGCTATGCCTCATGGCGTTACTTGACGGCACGCTGCGTTACAGTGAACTGCGCCGCAAAGTGAACGGCGTCAGCGAAAAGATGTTGTCGCAGACCCTGCAGCGGCTGGAAGGCGATGGTCTGGTGCGCCGGACTGCCTATCCGGTGATACCGCCGCATGTCGAGTACGATCTGACGCCTTTGGGTGAGCAAGCGGCGACCCATGTCGCCGCGCTTGCCGACTGGCTGGAGATGAATCTGCATCAAGTCCCCGACGCCTGCTAGAGTCCCGCGATCCATCGCGAACGGTCATCCCCTCAACCAGCCTGCGCCGCCAGGCTGTTGCTGACCTTGCGCCCCAGCACCCATACCGTGACGAACCCGCAGCCCACCAGTGCCGTGGCCAGGCTCAGCAGCACCGAGCTGCCCAGCTGGTCGACGATGCGCCCACCGAAGAATGAGCCCAGGGCGATGATCACCTGGAACATGGCCACGAACAGCGGCATGCCGCGCTCGACGTCCTTGGGTGCCACGACGAACATCCAGATGCTGGCGCAGGCCGGGAACGCACCAAAGGCGAAGCCCCAGAGCGCGATCAGCATCGCCGCGCCGGTGAGGCCGGTGGCGAAGTAGGGGAACAGCGCGGTGCTGACGCCAATCATCACCGCCACCAGCAACAGCGTGTGGCGCACGCTCTGGTTGGCGGCATAGCCGGCGAACAGGTTGCCGATCACCCCGGCTGCGCCGTAGAGCAGCAGCAGGGAACCGATGGTCGAGCCATCGAAGCCGGAACTCTGCTTGAAGAACGGCGCGACATAGGTGTACGCGGCAAAGTGCGCCAGGCCGATCAGCAGCACGGCGATCAAGCCGACCCGGGCTTGCGGGTTGATGAACAGCGCCGGCAGGTCACTGACACGGATCGCCTTGTCCGGGTTGAGCCGCGGCAGCAGCAACAGCTGCGCCACCAGTACCGGTACGCCGAGCAGCGCGGTGGCCAGGAAGGTCATGCGCCAGCCCATCAGGCCGCTCAGCCAGGTGCCCACGGGCACGCCCAGCACGGTGGCCAGGGTTACGCCGGCCATGATGATCGAGGTGGCGCGGGCCACGCTCACCCCCTTGGGCGCGAGGCGGCCGCTGAGGGCAATGGCGGTGGCCCAGAAGCCACCGATGCTGATGCCCAGCAGTACGCGACCGAACAGCAGCAGGCTGAAGTCGCTGGCGTAGGCCACCACCGCGTTGGCGATGATCATGATCAGCGTCAGGCCGATCAGCAGGTAGCGCCGGTCCAGGGCGCCGATGCCCACCGACAGCAGCGGCGCGGCGAGGGCCGCCATGATGCCGGGCAGGGTCACCATCAGCCCGGCATGGCCGGCGCTGATGCCCAGGTCACTGGCTACATCGTTGAGCACGCCCACCGGCAGAAACTCGCTGGTGACCAGGGCGAAGGCACCGACGGCGACTGAGAGAATCGCCAGCCACTGTTGCCTGACGCTTTGTTGATCATGTTCGGGACGGCCGTGAGAGGCCTGACTGACGCTTGGCATGTTCCTGATTCCAAGGTGAGGTCGCCTGTTGCAGACGAGGGGAAGAGGGAAAACGGAAAGGGATTGTAGGAAATAACGCCGGCGTTTCGACAGGAGAGACACTCGATAGTATTCATCAACATGATTGATGGAACGCTCAGGCCGGGGGACCCGCCGGGGTCGGCTAAAGAAAAGGCAATGAAACGGTAAAGGCCTTCTATGCTGATCTCGACGACCTGATTGCGCATGAGAGCACCGTGAACTGGACTTCTTTTATTCCCGCAACCTGCATTTCAGTTTTCGCATCGCTGGCCGGTTCAGCCTACGCTGAAACGCCGCAAGCCTTCCTTCAGCCACCGTTATACGAACTGCGCGCCACGCCTACGGGGCCCCAATGTGTGCAGCTGGATGCCGGCTTGCCGGCGTCTGTCTGGAACCCGCCAGGTGACTACGGTCGCGAAACCTCGATGCTGTTCGAGGAAGGCAAGGTGCTGGTGCTGTCTGCCGAACACAAACCCTCTGGCGAGCACGTCGCCCATCGCTATTACAAGCAACCCGCGCTGTGCCAGCGGGACTTGCAGCGAAAGCCTGAAACCACTTCGCCGACCAAGACCGCGGGGGGCGATGGCCTGACCTATGTGCAACGGCTGCAGCGGGATTTCGCGGCGCGGTTGCATTTCAGCGATGCGCAGGCACAGCGTACGGTGCAGAGCATCAATATCGATTGCCGGTCCATGGACGGTCGCTACCTGCCGTTGCATAACGCCCTGCTGGCACGCCTGTACAAGGAGAACGAATCCAACGCCTGGATCGAGACCCGCGTTGCCAGCGCGGGAAAGGGCATCAAGGTCTATGACAGTGTTCATCTGCGCAATGGCGAGGTGCGTGAGCCGCAGTTGGTGTTCGAGGTCGACGCATGGGGCGCGGTTACCCGCCACGGCGTGCGCAGCGATGCGCTGGAGAACGCTTGCTATGGCACCTACGGGCCCATCTGGCAATTCTGACACCTGATTGACTTCGCTTGGAGAAGCTGGCCTATGAAACTGTTGCCCGACCATTTTCCGTGCTATGCCTTTGCGCTTGTCATCGCCACCAGCATCACCGCCCATGCCGCCCAGGTGCCATTGGCCAGTGATGCGCTGAGCGAGCGCTTTGAAACCCATGTGCTCGCCGTCGACCCGGCCAAGCATCAGGTCACCCTGGAGGGGGTGGACAAGCGGCCGGTCGTTCTGCAACTCACTGACCAGGCGAAGGCCGCGCGCAACCTGAAAGTCGGTGACAAGGTCGACATGCGTATCACCCGTTCGATCGACTACGTGCTGGACACCAGCCTCGAAGGTGCGCCGAGTGTCAGCAACGATGCCTGGGTCAACCGCGCCGACCCGGCCAGCATGCCGGGCGGTGAGTTGTACCGGACCGTCAAGGTGACCTCGCAAATCACCCACATCGACGGGCCGAACCACCAGGTGACCGTGCTCGAGCCTGACGGGCAGGAGCAGGTCATTACCGTGCAGAACCCTGAGGTGCAGGCATACATTCCGCACCTGCAGGTGGGGCAGACCGTTGATGCCGTGCATACCGAAGTGCTCAAGGTCGAGACGTCTCGCTGAACGCCACCGTGGCACGGTGATGCCTCTGCGAGCGCGTCCATCGATTACATTTTTTGCCACGTGGTCATGCCTGTGAGGCCATGGTTGTCAGACGTTTACAAGGCTCAAGTCATGCACCAAGGCAGGCAACCCTGGCGTAGCAAGTCTGGCTCGTTGCAACAAATGTACGAGCGGATTTATCCGCGATGCGCCGCGCGGGCGGCGCTCGATTTCATAAGCGCAGAACATGTCAAGGCAAGCCCTCCAGCCTTATCCGATGCTCAAGCCGTGCACCCAAGAATGCCCGCTCTGCGTGTTTATTGGTTGCAGGTGCATGTCGGGTGATGGCATCAGGGCGCAGAGGGGGTTGCCTGAGTGATGCGGGGGGCACAGATCGAGCGCCGCCCGCGCGGCGCATCGCGGATAAATCCGCTCCTGCAAGGATGGCTCCGACCTTCAGATACTGAGCAAGGTCATTACCTTGACAGCGCGTGACTATTCCATTGCCTCGGCCACCCCCTGATCCTCACCCAGGAACCCACCACTCTGGTGCTGCCACAGCCGCGCATAAGTACCGTTCTTCGCCAGCAACTCACTGTGCGTACCTTGCTCGATGATGCGCCCTTCATCCATGACGATCAGCCGGTCCATGGCGGCGATGGTGGACAGTCGGTGGGCGATGGCGATCACGGTCTTGCCCTGCATCATCTCGTCCAGGCTCTCCTGAATCGCGACCTCGACTTCCGAGTCCAGCGCACTGGTGGCTTCGTCCAGCAGCAGGATCGGGGCGTTCTTGAGCATCACCCGGGCAATGGCGATGCGTTGCCGCTGGCCGCCGGAAAGCTTGATGCCGCGCTCACCGACCAGGGTGTCGTAACCGCTGTGGCCGTCGCGGTCGCTGAGCTGGCGAATGAAACCATCGGCCTGGGCGTTGATGGCGGCGCGCTGGATCTGCGCCTCGGTGGCGTCCGGGCGGCCGTAGGCGATGTTGTCGCGGATCGAGCGGTGCAGCAGCGAGGTGTCCTGGGTGACCATGCCGATGGCGCTGCGCAGGCTGTCCTGGGTGACGTGGGCGATGTTCTGCCCGTCGATGCGGATCTCGCCGCTGTCCACGTCATAGAAGCGCAGCAGCAGGTTGATCAGCGTCGACTTGCCCGCGCCGGAGCGGCCCACCAGGCCGACTTTTTCGCCAGCGCGGATGCTCAGGCTCAGGCCATCGAGCACCTGGCGTTCGCCGTTGTAGTTGAAGCGCACGTTGTCGAAGGTCACCGCGCCGCCACGGGTTTCCAGCACGGCGGCATTCGGCACGTCCTGTACCTTGGGCCCACGGGTGAGGGTGGCCATGCCGTCCTGCACGGTGCCGATGTTCTCGAACAGCGAGGTCATTTGCCACATGATCCAGTGCGACATGCCGTTGACACGCAGGGCCATGGCCGTGATCGCGGCCACCGCACCGGTACCGACCTGGCCCTGGTGCCACAGCCACAGGGCGTAGCCGCCCGCGCCGAAGATCAGCCCGACCACCAGCGCCTGGTTGACGATCTCGAACTGGCTGACCAGGCGCATCTGGCGAAAGCCGGTCTGCTTGAAGTCTTCCATCGCCGCCCGGGCGAAGTGCGCCTCGCGCTTGGAGTGGGAAAACAGCTTCACGGTGGTGATGTTGGTGTAGGCGTCGGACACCCGCCCGGTCATCGACGAACGCGCATGGGCCTGTTCCTGGCCGACCTTGCCCAGGCGCGGAACGAAGTACAGCATGGCCAGGCCGAACAGCACCAGCCAGGCAATGAACGGCAGCATCAGCTTGGCGGCAAAACCACCGGCCAGGGCGATGATGGCGATGAAGTACACACCGATGCCCGGCACGATCTCGATCAGGGTGAACAGCACTTCACGCACGGCCAGCGCGGTCTGCATCACCTTGGTGGTGACCCGCCCGGAAAACTCGTCGGAGAAGAACGACAGACTCTGACGCAGCATCAGCCGGTGGAAGTCCCAGCGCAGGCGCAGCGGCAGGTTGATCGCCAGCACCTGGTGCTGCATCAGTGTGCGCAAGGCCACCAGCACGATACTGGCGATCAGCAGCAGGCCGACGCCCCACAGCACACGGCTTTCTTCGGGGCTCACATCACCGCCAGCCTGCCAGTTGGAGAGCAGGTCCACCACCTGGCCGAGGAAGGAAAACAGCCAGGCTTCGTAGATCGAGACCGCGGCACTGAACAGTGCCAGCGCCAGGATATAGCCACGTGCGCCGCGGGTGCAGGCCCACAGGAAGCGCAGCAGGCCGACCGGGGGCGGCGGCACCTCGTCGGGCGGGAAGGGGTCGAGCCAGCGTTCAAAGGCACGGAACATGAAGGTCTCCGGGGGTTACTCGTTTGTGACAACCATACAGCACATTTGCCTGGCGGGAGATTTGCAGCGCCTGTGAGATCGAGCACCGCCCGCGCGGCGCATCGCGGATAAATCCGCTCCCACAGTCTGTTTCGGGCCAAGCTGTCCTGTGCAATTACCGCTGCCCGCCTTGGTGCATGACTGAAAATCAATGGAAAGCCGTTGCGTCCACCTCGGTTATCGAAGGGGACAAACAAGGCGGACAGTGGTGACCTCACAGGAGGGACTGGCCCGAAACAGACTGTGGGAGCGGATTTATCCGCGATGCGCCGCGCGGGCGGCGCTCGATCTCACAGGCGTCGAACCTCCCAAGGCGACCCCCTGATTTTTTTACGCTCTTTTTACGACTGGCCTGCTTGCCCGAAGGGATACTTATCTCGCGATGCTCAAGGATGGCATGCACTTCTACCCGCCAGTCCAGAGAAGCCCTTCCGTGAGCCAGTTCGCCGTCGCAGCAAACCCTCCCCATTCCCGCAAGCCCGCTGCCATCGGCATGCTCGTCGCTGCCGTCGGCGTGGTCTATGGCGACATCGGCACCAGCCCCCTGTACACCCTCAAGGAAGTCTTCGCCGGGCACTACGGCGTCCAGGCCAATACCGCCGGTGTCCTCGGTGTCCTGTCACTGGTGTTCTGGTCGCTGCTATGGGTGGTATCGCTCAAGTACGTGCTGTTCATCCTGCGCGCCGATAACCAGGGCGAGGGCGGCATCATGGCCCTGACCGCGCTGGCACACCGTGCGGCGGCGCCCTACAAGCGGCTGAGCAGGATGCTGGTGCTGCTCGGCCTGTTCGGCGCAGCGCTGTTCTACGGCGACAGCATGATCACCCCGGCGGTTTCGGTGCTGTCAGCCGTCGAGGGGCTGCAACTGGCCTTCGACGGCATCGAGCATTGGGTCGTGCCCCTGGCAGTCCTGTTGCTGGTGGCGCTGTTCCTGATCCAGAAGCACGGCACCGCGCGCATCGGCATTCTGTTCGGGCCGATCATGGTGCTGTGGTTCGTGGTAATCGGTGCGCTGGGCGTACACGGCATCGTGCAACGCCCGGAGGTGCTGCAGGCGCTCAACCCGGCCTGGGCGGTGAAGTTCTTCGTCTACCACCCCGGCATGGGCGTGGCCATTCTCGGTGCCGTGGTGCTGGCGCTGACCGGCGCCGAAGCGCTGTACGCCGACATGGGGCATTTCGGCCGCAAGCCGATCGCCCGCGCCTGGTTCCTGCTGGTGCTGCCGGGGCTGGTGCTGAACTACTTCGGCCAGGGCGCCTTGATCCTCGGCAACCCGGAGGCGGTGCGCAACCCGTTCTACCTGCTGGCGCCGGACTGGGCCCTGCTGCCCATGGTCGGGCTGGCCACGCTGGCGACCATCATCGCCTCCCAGGCGGTGATATCCGGCGCATTCTCCCTGACCCGCCAGGCCATCCAGCTGGGCTATGTGCCGCGCATGTTCATCCAGCACACCTCCAGCGAGGAGCAGGGGCAGATCTACATCGGTATGGTCAACTGGGCGCTGATGGTCGGCGTGGTGCTGCTGGTGGTCGGCTTCGAGTCGTCCGGGGCACTGGCGGCGGCCTATGGTGTGGCGGTGACCGGCACCATGCTGATCACCACCTTGCTGGCTTCGGCGGTGGTGCTGTTGTTGTGGAAGGCGCCCCGCTGGCTGGCAGTGCCGATGTTGCTGGCGTTTCTGCTGGTGGACAGCCTGTACTTTGCTGCCAACGCCCCGAAGATCTTCCAGGGCGGTGCTTTCCCGGTGATTGCCGGGGTCGCGCTGTTCATGCTGATGACCACCTGGAAGCGCGGGCGCACGATCATCGTCGAGCGGCTGGACGAAAGCGCGTTGCCGCTGGGGCTGTTCATCGCCAGCCTGCAGGCGCAACCGCCCTACCGGGTGAATGGCACGGCGGTGTTCCTGTCCGCCCGGCCTGAAGCCGTGCCCCACGCGCTGCTGCACAACCTGCTGCATAACCAGGTGCTGCATGAGCAGGTGGTGCTGCTGACCGTGGTGTTCGAGGACGAGCCGCGGGTCACTGCCGGCAAGCGCTTTGCAGTCGAGGCCTTCGGCGATGGCTTCTATCGGGTGAGCCTGCACTTCGGTTTCATGGAAGAGCCAAACGTGCCGCTGGCCCTGAGCCGTTGCCCGTACCCGGACCTGGAATTCGGCCCGATGCGCACCACTTACTTCCTCAGCCGCGAGACGGTCATCGCCGGCAAGCAGAAGGGCATGGCCCGCTGGCGCGAGCACCTGTTCGCCTTCCTGCTGCGCAATGCCAACAGCAACCTCAAGTACTTCCAGCTGCCGCTTAACCGGGTGATCGAACTGGGTACCCAGGTCGAGATGTGAAGGGTACGACGCAGGCAGAGCTGAAGGCGTCGCGGGCGGCGCGGTGCGCTTGATTCCACAGGCCGCCGTTGGGACACTGCGGGTCCGATAGCGCCCGTCGCTGCCCAGGACCCGACCCGATGAGTACGCTCAAGACCACGTTGCCACCGCCCAACATGCTGATCGCCTTCGAAGCGGCGGGGCGACACCTGAGCTTCACCCGCGCAGCGCTCGAACTGCATGTCACCCGCGTCGCGGTCAGCCAGCAGATCAACGGGCTGGAGCGGTTCCTCGGGGTCAAGCTGTTCCAGCGCCTAGACCGCACCATCCGCTTTACCCCCGAGGGCGCCCGCTACCACGCCGCGATCGCCGCTTCGCTGGAAATGGCCCTGGAAGCCACGGTGGCGCTGACCCGTCGCCCCGAAAGCCATGTGGTGACCGTCAGCGCCACGGCCGGGGTCATCACCTATTGGCTGATGCCCAACATGGGCACGCTCAGGGCCCAGCACCCGCACGTCGAACTGCGCCTGATCGTGCTCGACCGCACCTCGGTCGACGAGGTCGACGCCGACCTGGTGGTGGCGTACGGCAACCCGCCGTTTGCCGGTGGGCAGTCGACCCTGCTGGTGCGCCAGAGTATCGCCCCGACCTGTTCGGCGGCGTACCTGGAACACCGCGAGCCGCCGCGCAGCATCGAGGAGCTGTTCGACCACCCGCTGATTCACCTGGAAGGGCCCTACGACCGCCTGACGCGCTGGTCGACCTGGTTCGCCTCCAAGCAGGTGGCGATGGCCAAGCCGAAAGCCAGCATCACCGTGGACACCTACACCAACCTGGTCCAGGCCGTGCTCGACGGGCAGGGCTTTGGCCTGATCGGGCCGCCGCTGATGGAGCGCTTCCTGTCCAACCGCCTGCTGGTGCAGCCGCTGCAGACCGAGCCGGTGCTGTGCCACGGTTTTCATCTGGTAAGGCCGGCGCGGGCGCGCGAAAGTACGGCCGCCGTGCAGGTCGGCGAGTGGATCACGCAGACCTTCGGCGAACCCCGATGAAGCGGGGTCGCCAAGCGTGCACCGGAAGGGTGCGCGGCGCCTTTCTGGTTAAGTTTTTCTTACGCAAACAGCACTGAAAATCCTACGTTTACAGGCCTGAACGATCGCGGCAGGATGAGCCTGCCTTCACAGGAAATGCCGCATCAGGAAAAGAACAACGCCGGCCCTTGACCTGAAAACGCAGCCACCCGGCCGTTAGCGCCGGGGTGAAGTTACCCAATCAACGTCCAGTCAACCGAACCTTCCCCGTGAGCCATCCGTGGCCTTGCGCGGGCCCGTTCAGCCTGGATTTTGCAACAGACCAGCAGGGGCACACCGGATGAGCAAGAAACAGATCAAACTCGGCCTTTCCATGCGTTACATGGGTTACCACGTGGGCGCCTGGCGCCACCCGGAGCTCAAGGTCGACGCGGCGTCGGATTTCCAGTCGTTCCTGGAGGTGGCCCGCACCGCCGAGCGCAACAAGTTCGACCTGTTGTTTCTTGCCGACGGCATCGGCATTCGCGCCGATGACGTGCCGGCCGGTTCGCTGTGCCGCTCCAGCCACAATGCCGAGCTCGAACCGCTGACCCTGCTCTCGGCCATCGCCGCCTGCACCCAGCGCATCGGCCTGGTCGCGACCGCCTCGACCACCTACAACGAGCCTTACCATATCGCCCGCAAGTACGGTTCGCTGGACATGATCAGCGCCGGGCGCGCTGGCTGGAACGTGGTGACCTCGTGGTCGGAGCAGGAGGCCTGGAACTTCAACCGTGCCAAGCACCTGGACTACGACACCCGCTACGAGCGCGCCGAGGAGTTCGTCGAGGTGGTCACCGGCCTGTGGGACAGCTGGGACCAGGACGCCTTCGTCCACGACAAGCACAGCAGCGTGTTCTACGACGAGGGCAAGCTGCATGTGCTCGGCCACGTCGGCAAGCACTTCTCGGTGCGTGGCCCGCTGTCGGTCAAGCGCTCGCCCCAGGGCCGGCCGATCCTGGTCCAGGCCGGCACTTCCGAGGTCGGCCAGCAGATTGCCGCGCAGCATTGCGACATCGTGTTCGCCGCCAAGCAGCACATCGGCTCGGCCCAGCAGTACTACGCCTCGGTCAAGGACCGCCTGGCCGGCTTCGGGCGGCGTCGCGAAGACTTGTTGATGATGGTCGGCCTGACCCCCATCGTCGGCTCCAGCCGGGCCCACGCCCAGGAGAAGTACGAACAGTTGCAGGAACTGATCAACCCGCTGGTGGGGCTGGCGATGCTCAAGCGCTCGTTCGGCGACTTGTCGGCGATGGACCTCGACGGCCCGGTGCCGGCGCCGAACCTGGAGAACGTAGGGCTGCGCAGCAGCGCGCAGATGTACTACGAGACCGCCCAGCGCGAAGGCCTGAGCATTCGCCAGCTGTACAAGCGCATCGGCATGGCCCAGGAGCACCTGACCGTGGTCGGCACCGGCCAGGACGTGGCCGACCAGATGGAGGCCTGGATCGATGAAGAAGCCGCCGACGGTTTCAATATCGCACCCACGCACCTGCCCCATGGTATCGATGACTTCGTCGAGTACGTGCTGCCCGAGCTGCGCCGTCGCGGGCGTTTCCGCGAGGAATACGAAGGCAGCACGCTGCGCGAGAACCTTGGCCTGAGCGTGCCGAAAAGCCGCTTCGCCTGATCCCTGCCCGGAGAGACATCATCATGTCGCAGACCCAGATTCAAACCGAACTGACCCCGGTAGCGCTGGAAACCGGTGATCCTGCCGCAGACCCGCGGCTGTTCCGCCGTTGCCTGGGGCAGTACGCCACGGGTGTGGCGGTGGTCACCGCGAGCAGCGGGGCACAGCTCAATGGCATGACCATCAACTCGTTCGCCTCGCTGTCGCTGGAGCCGGCACTGGTGCTCTGGTCGATTGCCCGCACCTCGCGCAGCTTCGCCTTCTTCAGCCAGTGCCAGAGCTTTGCGATCAACGTGCTGGGCGCCGACCAGATGCACCTGTCGCAGCTGTTTTCCAGCAAGCAGGAAGACCGCTTCAGCGCCGCGCAATGGCAGCCCGGCATGCACGGCTCGCCGTTGCTGGCCGGCTGCATCGCGCACCTGGAATGCACCCTGGAACAGACCTTCGAGGGTGGCGACCACCTGGTACTGGTCGGGCGCGTCACCCGCATCGCCCGCTATGCCGGCACGCCGCTGCTGTTCAGCCAGGGCCAGTACAGCATCGCCGACGTGCACCCGGACCTGTCCGGGGAGCCGGAGTCGGCGGGAAGCCAGCCACGCCCCGAATACAACCTGCTGTCGTCGATCTTCGATGCCCACCATGCGCTGTCGGAAGCTTTCGAGGAGCATCGCCGGGCCGAAGGCGTGAGCGTCGCGGTCGCGCGCGTGCTGGCCTCGCTGTATGCCCGCCCCGGGGTCGGCGTCGAGGCACTGGCCAGGGAAACCTACCTCGGCCAGCGCGATGTCGAGGATGCCCTGGCCGAGTTGCAGCGCAGGGCCATGCTGTTGCGCGACAGCGACGGCGGCTTGCGCCTGACCGCGTTGGGCGAGCGTTCACGCATCGCCATCCGCGACCGCTGGCACGCCTTTCAGAAGGCCCAGCTGGCCGGCACCTCGGCCCATGAGCTGAAGATCACCCTGGCCACCCTGGACCGCTTGCTCGGCCGCCAGGCAGTAGCTGGCGTGGCCCATGCATGATCGAATGGCGTGACAACAGGCAAGCCTTGCGCGAGATGGCCGTATGACAAGAGAGGTCGGAGCATGAGTTGGGATTTCATCATCATCGGCGCGGGATCGGCGGGCTGCGTGCTGGCCAACCGGCTAAGCGCCAACCCGCGGCACACGGTATTGCTGCTGGAGGCCGGCGGCAGCGACAAGCACCCGGTGATCCAGATCCCGGCCTTGGCGATGAAAGCCATGAGCAACCCGAAGACCGACTGGATGTTCCAGGCCGAGCCCGACCCGACCCGCAACAACCGCGCCGAAGTGGTGCCACGTGGCCGCTTGCTCGGTGGTTCGAGTTCGATCAATGCCACCTGGTATGTGCGCGGTAACCGCGGTGACTACGACCACTGGGCGGAACTGGGCAACGTCGGCTGGTCGTACGACGAACTGCTGCCGTACTTTCGCAAGGTCGAAAGCAACCGTGATGGCGTGTCAGACACCTACGGCAAAGACGGCGCCATCATCATCACCGAGATCCGTGGTGTGCCGAAACTGGCCCACGTCTACCTCGACGCGATGGAGGAGATCGGCGTCCCTCGCAACCCCTCCTACAACGCCGAGGACACCGAAGGGGCGGCGATCTTCCACTCCACCCAACACCGCGGGCTGCGCTTCAGCGCCGCCAAGGGTTATCTGGACCCGATAAAGAAGCGCCGCAACCTGACCATCCTCACCGGGGCCCTGGTGCGCCGCGTGCTGTTCGAAGGCGATACTGCCGTGGGCGTGGAATTCGACCACCGCGGCGTCACCCGCAGCGAACGCTGCCACGGTGAGGTGGTCCTCAGTGCCAGCGCCATCAACTCGCCAAAACTGTTGATGCTGTCGGGCATCGGCCCGGCCGAACACCTGCAGGCCATGGGAATCCCGGTGGTCAAGGACAGCCCTGGCGTGGGGCGTAACTTGCAGGAGCATCCCAGTTGCCAGGTCAAGGCGTTCGTCAACGTGCGCACTGCCAATCAGGAGTTCAACCTGCCGGGCATGCTCAAGCATGGCCTGCAGTTCCTGCTCACCCGTACCGGCCAGGCCACCTTCACCTACTGCGGCCTCGGCCTGGTGCGCACGCTGCCCGAGCTTGAGTACCCGGACATCCAGTACCACTTCGGCGCCTTCTCGTCGGCCTACACCCCGCAGGGCATCAGCCTGCTCGACGAGGCCTCGATCAACCTGCAACCCAACGTCAACCAGTCGCGCAGCCGCGGTTACCTGCAATTGCGCTCGGCAGACCCGCTGGCGCCGCCGCGCATCCAGTTCAACATGCTCAGCGACCCTTACGACGTCGCCACCCTGATCCGTGGCGGGCGCATGGCGCGTCGGGCCTTGCAGTCGAAGGCGTTCGCGCCCTATGTGCTGGGCGAGTGCAAACCCGGCAAGGACGTGCAGAGCGATGATGAGTGGCATGCCTACCTCAAGGAGAACGCCAGCCAGAGTTACCACCCCTGCGGCACCTGCAAGATGGGCGTCGACGCTGCCGCCGTGGTGACCCCGCAGCTGCAGGTTATCGGCGTGCAGCGCCTGCGGGTGGTGGACTCGTCGATCATTCCGCAGATCCCTAGCGGCAACCTCAACGCGATCAGCCTGGCCATCGGCGAGAAAGGCGCCGAAATGATCCTCACCAGCCATGCCCAGCGCGCCCAGGGCGTGTCGCGGGCGGTGCACCAGGCGCCGGCCAAGCGTGCCGAGGTCGCACCTGCAAAGTAGCGGTACCGGGCGATTGCCCACACTTGCGTGTGCGTTACAACAAGAGTCGAGGTTGCCGCAAGGCGCCGCAATGACCGCTGAAGGACCGGGAGGTGATCCTGGCATTACGCGCTTTTCGCTGCCGATTCGACTCACTGACCCGTTGTCATAAGAAGGAATAACCTCATGAGATTGCGTGTGTCCCTTGCTGGCGCTGTTACCGCTGCATTGATATCGCTGAACGCTTCGGCCCAGGCAGACTGCGGCCAGGTCACCATTACCGAGATGAACTGGGCTTCTGGCGCAGTGGTCACCGCGGTGTCCAGCTTCCTGCTCGAGCAGGGCTACGGCTGCCAGGTACAGAAGGTGCCGACCTCCACGGTGCCGGCCTTGACCTCTCTGGCCGAAACCGGCAAACCCGACATCCTCACGGAAATCTGGCCGGCGGTGGCGGACGTCTACTTCACCCTGGAAAAGCAGGGCAAGCTGGTCAGGGTCGGCAATGTGCTGTCCGACGGCGGCCAGGATGGCTGGTGGGTGCCGAAGTACCTGGTCGAACAGCACCCCGAGGCCGCCACCCTGGCGGGCATCATGGCCCATCCGGAATGGGTGGGCGGACAGTTCAACAACGGCCCCAGCGGCTGGGGCGGGCGCGTGTCCAGCGACAACCTGATCAAGGCCTTCGAGCTTGAACAGCATGGCATCAAGGTGTTCAACCATGGCTCGGGCGAGACCCTGGCCGCGTCCTTGGCCTCGGCCTACGAAAGCAAGAAGCCCTGGTTCGGCTACTACTGGGCACCCACCGGGCTGCTGGGCAAGTACCCGATGGTCAGCGTCGACATGGGGCCGCTGGATGCCGACAAGGCCAAGTGCAATGCGCGCATCGACTGCGCAGCCCCGGGCAAGACCAGCTGGCCGACGGCGACCGTGCTGACCACCATGTCCCGTGCCTTCCACGATAGCCATCCGGACATCGTCGCCTTGATGAGCAAGGTCAGTTTCACCAACACGCAGATGGGCGAGCTGCTGGCCTGGCAGGAGAGCAACAAGGCCACCGCGGATGAAACCGCAGCCTACTTCCTGACCCAGCACAAGAGCGTCTGGCAAGCCTGGGTCTCAGACGAGGCCGGCCGCAAGCTGGACGCCATCATTCAGTAACCCGCTGTGTGGCGAAGCGCCCCGCCTGTGCGCGGGCCTTCGCCGAGGACATTGCCATGAGTGGATACAACGCCGTATTCGAGAGCCTCGGCCTGCAGGGCTGGTGCAGTGCAGGCACGCAGGGCGGGCCGGTGACGCTGGCGCAACTGCTGGCCAAGGCCAAGGCCAACCAGGCAGGCGCGGGGGAGGCCAGCCTGCCGTTCCCGTCGCTGGATGCGCTGAACAGCGCCTGCCCGGCCATCCCCCGCACACGCGACATGACGTCAGCCATCGAGCATGGCTTCCTGACGGTGCGTGACGGCCTGAAGGTGGTGCTCGACCCCCTGACCCAGCCGCTGTCGTGGCTGCTGGAGCTGTCGCTGAAAGTCGTCGACCTGGTGCCCTGGTGGCTGATGATCCTGGCGCTGCTGGCGCTGACGTGGTGGTTGTCGCGGTCGTTGCGCATCACCGCGCTGGCGGGCTCGATCCTGCTGGCCCTGGGCCTGGTCGATCACCTGCATTACGCGCTGCAGACCATGGCCATCGTGTTCACCTGCACCTTGATCTGCATACTCGCCGGGCTGCCCATCGGCATCCTCATGTCCAGGAGCGAGCGCTTCAAGAGCGCCGCCTTGCCGGTGCTGGACATGCTGCAGACCTTGCCATCGTTCGTTTACCTGATCCCGCTGATCTTCCTGTTCAGCATCACCGAGCCGAAGCTGTACGGTATTGCCATCATCCTCTACGCCATCGTCCCGGTGGTGCGCCTGACCGACCTGGGCATCCGCCAGGTCGATGGCAGCGTCGGCGAGGCCGCCGAGTCGTTCGGCATGAGCGGCTGGCAGCGCCTGACCAGCGTCGAGCTGCCGCTGGCGTTGCCGAGCATCATGGCCGGGGTCAACCAGACCATCATGATGGCGCTGTCGATGGTGGTGATCGCCTCGCTGGTGTCGGCGCCGGGGCTGGGCGTGCTGGTGCTGCGCGGGATCAACAACCTCGAATTGGGCGTCGGCCTGGTGGCTGGCCTCGCCATCGTCCTGCTGGCGATTGCCTTCGATCGCGTGACCAAGGCCTCCATGGCTCGGCTGAGCGCACAGAGCAAGGGGTACAACCCATGAACCAGGCAATAAAGATGGCCGTGCGCGGCTGCTACAAGATCTTCGGCAGCGCACCAGAGCAGATGGTCGAACGGGTGCGTGCCGGCATGAGCAAGACCGAGCTGCTGCAGCAACACGCCCATGTGTGCGGGCTGCGCGACATCAACGTCGACATGCGTGCCGGGCAGATCACCGTGATCATGGGCCTGTCCGGGTCTGGCAAGTCCACGCTGATCCGTCACCTCAATGGCCTGATCGCGCCGACCGCAGGGGAAATCCTGCTCGATGGCGTCGACCTCACGGCGCTGTCGGCGAATGAACTGCGCGAAGTGCGCCGGTCGAGCATCTCGATGGTGTTCCAGAACTTCGCGCTGATGCCGCACCAGACCGTGCTGCAGAACGTCTGCCTGGCCAAGCGCGTGCGTGGCGAGCCGGCTGCGCAGGTGGAGGCCGATGCCCGGCGCTGGCTGGCGCGGCTGGGCCTGGCCGGTTTCGAGGACCGCTACCCGCACCAGCTCTCCGGCGGCATGCAGCAACGGGTGGGCATCGCCCGCGCGCTGTCGTCCGATGCCGACGTACTGCTGATGGATGAGGCGTTCTCGGCGCTCGACCCGCTGACCCGCAAGGACATGCAAGACCTGCTGCTGGAACTCCAGCGCGAGCTGTTCAAGACCATCGTGTTCATCACCCACGACCTCGACGAGGCGCTGCGCATCGCCGACCACATCGTGATGCTCAAGGATGGCGAGGTGGTGCAGCAGGGTGACCCGCAGAGCATCGTACTGCACCCGGCCAACGAGTACGTCGAGCGCTTCGTCAACGACATCAACCGCGCCCGCCTGCTGCGTGTGGAAAGCCTGGCGCAGCCGGCATCTGTCGAGGAGTTGCGCCGCCTCGAGCGCATCGACGCGACACAGACCCTGGAGCATGCCCTGGCCCAGGCCGAAGGCGACCCGGACCGGGCCTTTGCGGTGATGCGCGAGGGCCACCCGGCAGGGGTCCTGCACCTGCGCGACGTGATCCGGGCGATCCTCCCGGGCCAGGCCGGCAAACCTGCGCTACAGCCACCTGCAGCGGCCTGCCGTGCAGGGCTCAACATTCACCAAGCGTAACCAGGAGCCAGACTTTGAACTACCTCGATCACTTCTACATCGATGGCCGTTTCGTCGAGGCCAGCGGCCGGACCCGGCGCCCGGTCATCAACCCCGCCACCCTCAAGGCGGTGGGCAGCATCGCCCTGGGCAACGCCGAGGACGTCGACGCGGCGGTCGCCGCCGCCCGGCGTGCCTTCGGCCCATGGTCGCGCACCCCGCGCGAACAGCGCCTGGCCGTGCTCAAGCGCTTCGAGGCCTTGTGCATCGAGCACCAGGAAGCGCTCGCCCAGCGCATGACCCTGGAAATGGGCACGCCGATCAGCTTCTCGCGCCAGGCCCAGGTGGCCGGCTCGCTGGCGCATATCCGCAACGGCATCGAAATTCTCGAGGGCTTTGCCTTCGAGCGCGAGTCCGACGGCGTGCAGCTACGCTTCGAGCCGGTCGGCGTGTGCGGGCTGATCACGCCGTGGAACTTCCCGGTGCTGCAAGTCATCACCAAGCTGATTCCGGCGCTGGCCACCGGCTGCACCGTGGTCCTCAAGCCCAGCGAATACTCACCCCTGAGCACGATGCTGCTGGCCGAGCTGCTGCACCAGGCCGAACTGCCCGCCGGGGTGTTCAACCTGGTCAATGGCGACGGTGCCGGAGTGGGGCAGGCGCTGTCCAGCCATCCCGATATCGACATGGTCTCTTTCACGGGCTCCACCCGGGCCGGGGTCAGCGTCGCGCAACTGGCAGCGCCGACGGTCAAGCGCGTGCACCAGGAGCTGGGTGGCAACTCGGCCAATATCCTGCTGGCGGATGCAGACCTGGCGAGCGCGGTGGCCAACGGCGTGCACGCCGCCTACCGCAACGCCGGGCAGTCCTGCACGGCGCCAGGGCGCATGCTGGTACCGGCGCATTTGCACGACCAGGCCGTGGCGATTGCCCGCGAGGCGGCGCAAAGCGTGGTGGTCGGCGATGTGTTCGATGCGCGTACCACCCTCGGCCCGGTGATGAACAAGGCCCAGCATGACCGCGCCCAGGCGTTGATCGCCGAAGCGCTGGCCGACGGTGCCGTGCTGGTCACTGGCGGCTTGGGCTTGCCCGACGGCGTCGGGCAAGGCTTCTTCATAAAACCCACGGTGCTGGCCAACGTTACCGAGCACATGCGCATCGCCCGCGAAGAAATCTTCGCCCCGGTGGTGTGCCTGATCCCGTACCAGACGCCTGAACATGCCGTGGCCATGGCCAACGACACCCCCTATGGCCTGGCTGCCTACCTGCAAGGCAGCGACCGCCAGGCGCTGCTGCGCATGGCCGGCGAGTTGCGCGTGGGGCAGGTGCAGATCAACCAGCCGGCCTGGGTCGCCAGTGCGCCCTTCGGCGGCTACAAGCAATCGGGCAACGGCCGCGAGTGCGGCGAGTTCGGCTTCGAGGCGTATCTGGAGGTCAAGGCCGTACTGGGTTGAGGGCGTTGCGAGGTTTGTCTTCGTTCATTGCTTCGTTCATTGCTTTGTTCATAACAGCAAGCCATTCGAGGAACCGTCATGGCGAGTGCGACAGTAGCCACACAGAAAGCACCGACGCAGAAATTCCGGCTCGATGATGAGGTCCATCTCAACTACAGGGCCGACGAGGCCGTGCGCGCCCACCCGCTGGTACCGGTGGACGACAGTATCATCCAGGCCTATGCGGCCATCGACCGCAAGGCCCTGCGGGCCTATCGCCTGGCCCGCATCCGCGAGCAGCTGCGCCAGCATGACTACGCCGGCATCCTGCTGGCCGACCCGCTGAACATCCGCTACGCCACCGATACCCTGAGCCTGGGCGTCTGGGTGATGCATGCCCCCAGCCGCTATGTGTACATCGCCACGGACGGGCCGGTGGTGCTGTTCGACTTCACCAGCAGCAAGCACAACAGCGAGCATGTCGAGACCATCGACGAGATTCGCCCGACCACGCCGTGGATCTACTTCCTGGCCGGCCCCCGGGTCGATGAAAAGGCCGAGCTGTGGGCGCGGGAGATGGCCGACCTGATCAAGACCCATGGCGGCACCAATACCCGCCTGGCGGTCGACCGCTGCGACCCGTGGGGCGCCGATAGGCTCAAGGCCCAGGGCATCACGCTGTTCGACGCCCAGCCGTTGATGGAGCAGGCGCGGCTGATCAAGTCCGCCGAGGAAATCGCCAGCCATCGCGTGTCCATGGCGGTGTGCGACCTGGGCGTGGCGCGCATGCGCCAGAACCTGGTGCCGGGCATCAGCGAAAACCAGTTGTGGAGCATCATGCACTCGACCAACGTGGCCCACGGCGGCGAGTGGGCCGAGGCGCGCCTGCTGACGTCGGGGCAAAGGACCAACCCCTGGTTCCAGGACGCCACCGACAAGGTGATCCAGCCGGGCGAGATGGTCGGCTTCGACACCGACATGATCGGGCCGGGCGGTTACCTCTCGGACATCTCGCGCAGCTTCATCTGCCCGGGCAAGGCACCGACCGCCTACCAGCGCGACCTGCTGCGCACGGCATCCGACCAGCTGTGCCACAACATCGACCTGATCCGCCCGGGCCTGACCTTCCGCGAGTTCGCCGAGCGCTGCTGGCCGGTACCCAGGCAGTACGAGCACAACCGCTACATGATGATGGTCCACGGCTGTGGCCTGGCCGATGAATACCCCAGCGTGGCCTATGCCGTCGACTTCGAAGCGTGGGGCTACGACGGGGTGTTCCAGGAGAACATGGTGATCTCGGTCGAGAGCTACATCGGCGAACAAGGCGGCGCCGAGGGCGTCAAGCTGGAGGAGCAGTTGCTGATCACCGCAGACGGCGCGGTGAAGCTGTCGAGCACGCCGCTGATGGACGTGCCCGACTGAGGCCGCTCAGGCCTCGGCCGCTTCGCGGCGATAGGCATAGGTCTCGGCAAAGCGCGACAGCATGTAGGCGCTGCACGACACGGCCGGGTACCTGGCCGGGTTGTCCGCGCTGGAGCAGTTGGGCAGGCAGCTGATCTCGGTGTCCGGGTGCGGTTCGGCGAAGAATGGCATCGAGTAGCGGTCCACGCCCAGCGGGCTGATCACCCGGTGCGGTGTGGACGTGTAACGGTCGTTGCTCCAGCGCGCCATCATGTCGCCGATGTTCACCACAAAGGTGCCTTCGATGGGTGGCGCGTCGATCCATTCGCCATTCACGTTCTGCACCTGCAAGCCGCCAGCGGCATCCTGGTACAGCAAGGTCACGCAGCCGTAGTCGGTGTGTGCGCCGGCGCCTTGCTGGTCGGCGCTGCTGGCGGTCTGGCGTGGCGGGTAATGGATCATGCGGAACACGCTGATCGGCTCGGCAAAGCGTTGGTCGAAAAAGTCCTCTTCGATGCCCAGCGCCTCGGCCATGGCCCGCAGCAGGGTCAGGGACAGGGCGTGCATGTCCTGGTAGTGCTGTTGCAGCAGCGCTTCCCAGCCGGGGATGGCGGGGTGGCGATTGGGGCCGCGCAGTGGTTTTGCCGCGAGCACATCGGGGTGCTCGGCGCTCATGTGGAAACCCATGTCGAAGGTTTCCTTCAGGTCACTCGGCCGGCTCGGGTCGAGCTGCTCGGTGGCGATGGCGCCATAACCGCGGTGGTGGGCGCTGCGGGTGATGTCGATGCGCAGCTTTTCCTCGGCCGGGCGGGCGAAGAAGTCTTCGGCGGCGGCTTTCAGTTCGGCAATGCGCGCAGCCGGGATCGGGTGCCCCTTGATGTAGTAGAAGCCCCATTGCCGGCAGGCGGCGTCGATCTGCCGGGCCACCGCCTGGCGGGCGGCGGGGTCGTGCTGGTACAGCGGGGCGATGTCGATGATGGGCAGTGTGTTCATCCGGCCTCCGGTAAAGTGAGTTGCAGACGGCTCTTGTGGGAGCGGCCTTGCGTCGCGAAAGGGCTGCAAAGCAGCCCCGGCAATCTGTGCATCTGTGCTGATTCTCTGGGGCCGCGTTGCGGCCCTTTCGCGACGCAAGGCCGCTCCCACAGAGACAGCGCTGGCCTTACTTGGGCAGCTGTGCAGTGATGCCCTTGACGTAGTAGTTCATCCCCGCCAGTTCGGCATTGCTGGCCACGGCGCCCTCAGGAATCTTCACTGCACCACTCTGGTCAAGAATCGGCCCGGTGAACGGGTGGAACGAGCCATCCTTGATGCTGGCGATAATCTGCTCGGCGCCACTTTTCACGTCGGCCGGCACCAGGTCGCTGATCGGCAGCTCGACGGTGCCGTCGGCCAGGCCACCCCAGTAGTCCTGCGGCTTCCAGTTGCCGTCCATGACCGCCTGGGTGCTCTTGATGTAATGCGGGCCCCAGTTGTTGACGATCGAGGTCAGCACCGCCTTGGGCCCGAAGTGGGCCATGTCCGAGGCGTAGCCCACCGCGTAGATGCCACGGCGCTCGGCGGTCTGAATCGGCGCCGGGCTGTCGGTGTGCTGGAACAGCACATCGACGCCCTGGTCGATCAGGGCGTTGGCCGCATCGGCTTCCTTGCCCGGGTCGAACCAGGAGTTGACCCACACCACCTTGATCTCGGTGCCGGGGTTGTACTTGTCCAGCGCCAGCTGGATGGCATTGATGTCACGCAGCACTTCCGGGATCGGGAAAGAGGCGACGTAGCCGACCTTCTTGCTCTTGGTCATTTTCGCGGCGAGGTAACCGCCGACGTAGCGGCCTTCATAGGAGGTGGCCAGGTAGGTGCCGAGGTTCTTGTCCTGCTTGTAGCCGGTGGCGTGTTCGAAGGTGACCTTGGGGAACTGCCTGGCGACCTTGGCAGTCGGGTTCATGTAGCCGAACGAGGTGGCAAACACCAGGTCGTAGCCGCCCTTGGCCATGTTGCGGATGACCCGCTCGGCGTCGGCACCTTCCGGCACGTTTTCGACGAAGCTGGTGTCGACCTTGTCGCCAAACTGCTTGATCAGCGCCTGGCGGCCCTGTTCGTGCTGGTAGGTCCAGCCGTGGTCGCCGATCGGGCCGATGTAGACGAAGCCCACTTTCAGCGGGTCGGCGGCGGAGGCCGACAGTACCGTGCTCAGGCCGATAGCGGCGGCCAGGGTGCGCAGCAGCTTGTTGCTTTTCTTCTGATGCATCGAGGGTTCACTCCTGTGGGTCTTGTGTTGTTTTCTTGTCTGCGCCGTGTCGTCAGCGACCTGCTTTCCAGGGCTGGCCGAGCGAAACCGGTGCGTACAGCCGGGTCTTGATCGCGTCGCGTGAAAGCACCACCAGCACCAGGATCGTCGCCACATAGGGCAGCATCGCCAGCAGGTTGGCCGGGACGCTCACACCGATGCCCTGGGCTACCAGGTGCAGGATGCTGGCCAGGCCGAACAGGTAGGCGCCGAGCAGCACCCGCTGCACCCGCCAGCTGGCGAACACCACCAGCGCCAGGGCGATCCAGCCGCGGCCGGCGGTCATGTTTTCTGCCCACATCGGGGTGTAGGCCAGTGACAGGTAGGCGCCGGCAAGGCCCGCCATTGCGCCGCCGAACAGCACCGCCAGGGTGCGCACGCGCAGTACCGGCAGGCCCATGGCGCTGGCCGCGTCGGGGTTTTCGCCGACGGCCTGGAGGATCAGGCCGGTACGGCTTTTCAGCAGCACCCAGGCGACCAGGACGAACAGGGCGAAGGACAGGTACACCAGCACGTCCTGGTTGAACAGCATGTGGCCGATGATCGGCAGGTCGGCCAACAGCGGAATCGCCAGCGGTTCGAAGCCGCTCAACGGCTTGCCGACCCAGGCGCTGCCGACGAACGCCGACAGGCCGACGCCGAAGATGGTCAGGGCCAGGCCGGTCGCCACCTGGTTGGCCTGGCAGCCGAGGGCGACCACGGCGAACAGCGAGGCCAGCAGCATGCCGGCCAGGCACGCCAGCAGCACGCCAAGCCACAGGCTGCCGGTGGCGAAGGCGGCGATGAAGCCCACCACCGCGCCGAACAACATCATGCCTTCCTGGCCGAGGTTGAGCACGCCGCTCTTCTCGCACACCAGTTCGCCCAGGGCCACCAGCAGCAGCGGGGTACCGCAACGCACCATGGCGTAGAGAATGTTGCCAAGCAGATCGAGATCCATAGTCGAAGCCTCAGGTCGGGGAGGTCAGGCACTGGCCGTTTCGGCCACCGGCGTACGCCGCCAATTCAGCGTCAGCCGCGGCCGGTAGAGGATCAGCACGTCGCAGGCAAGCAGGTAGAACAGCATCAGTCCCTGGAACAGCCCGGTCAGCGCCTGCGGCAGGTTGAGGGTCATTTGCGCGTTCTCGCCGCCCAGGTAGAGCAGGGCCATCAGCAGGCCGGCAACCAGAATGCCGAGCGGGTTGAGCCGGCCAAGAAAGGCCACGGTGATCGCCGCATAGCCGTAGCCCGGCGACACTTGCGGCACCAGCTGGCCGATTGGCCCGCTGACTTCAGTCACCCCGGCCAGGCCCGCCAGGCCGCCGCTGATCAGCAACGCCAGCCACACCAGGCGCCTTTCGCGAAAGCCGACAAAACCGGCGGCGCGTTGGTCGAGGCCGAGCACTTTGATCTGGAAGCCCAGGAAGCTCTTGTGCAGCAGCACCCACACCGCCACCAGCGCCAGCAGCACGAAGTACAGGCCGACATGCAGGCGGCCATCCTCGAACAGCGCTGGCAGGCGGCTGGCATCGCCGAACATCGCCGACTGCGGGAAGCTGAAGCCTTCGGGGTCCTTGAGCGGGCCGTGCACGCAATACAGCAGCAGGTTCAGGGCGATGTAGTTGAGCATGATGGTGGTGAGGATCTCGTTGGCATTGAAGTGCGTGCGCAGCCACGCCGCCAATGCGCCCCACAGTGCGCCAGCGAGGGTGCCGCCCAGCAGCACCCAGAGCAGGGCCCAGCGGCTTTCCCAGTCGATGATGTGGATCGCCACGGCACTGCCGGCCAGGGCACCGATCAGCAGCTGGCCTTCGGCGCCGATGTTCCAGATGCGCGCCTGGTAGGCCACCGCCAGGCCCAGGGCACAGAGCAAAATCGGCAGGGCCTTGAGCAGCAGCTCGCTGAGGCCGTAGAGGTCGCTGACCGGGGCGATCAGCAAGGTGTGCAAGGTCAGCAGCGGGTCATGCCCCAGGGCGCTGAACAGGATCGCCCCGCTGACCAGGGTCAGCAGGCCGGCGAGCAGCGGTGACAGCGCCAGCATGGCACGCGACTGCTGGATACGGGGTTCGAGGGATAGCAACATGGCGGGTTCTCGTCAGGTGGCGGCGTGCGCGGTATCGAACTGGCCGGCCATCCAGCTGCCGACCTCCACGCTGTGGGTGTCGGCAGTGGCCTTGAGCGGCGACAGGCGCCCGCTGCACAGGGCGCCGATGCGGTCGCTGATCTGCAACAGTTCATCGAGGTCTTCGGAAATCACCAGGATCGCCGCGCCGGCATCGCGCAGGGCGATCAGGGCGCGGTGGATGGCTGCGGCGGCCCCGACGTCGACGCCCCAGGTCGGGTGGGCGGCGACCAGCAGCCTGGGGTTCTGCAGGATTTCCCGGCCAAGGATGAACTTCTGCAGGTTGCCGCCAGACAGGCTGCGTGCCGTGGCCTGCGCGTCCGGCGCCTTGACCGCGAAGCGCTGGATGATCTGGTCGGCCAGCGCCTGCACCTTGCCCGAGCGGACCAGGCCACGTTCGACCAGGCCTTGCTGGAAGGCGGTGAGCAGGGCATTGTCGGCCAGGCTCATGTCCGCCACCGCGCCGTGGCCCAGGCGCTCGGCCGGGACGAACGCCAGGCCCAGGGCGCGACGGGCATCCGGATGCAGGTTGGCCATGGGCTGGTTGTCGAGGCTGATGCGTTCACGCTCGCTGGCGTGCAGGCGGGTTTCGCCGCTGAGCAAGGCCAGCAATTCGTCCTGGCCGTTGCCGGCAACTCCGGCGATACCGACGATTTCACCGCAGCGTACTTCCAGGCGCAGGTGCTCGAACGAGGTGCCGAACGGGTCCTGGTTGCGCCAGCTGAGGTCGTCTATCCGCAGGCGTGGCAGGCCGCCGGCGCGCTTCGGGTAGCTGGCTTCGAGCCCTTCGGCATCGCCGACCATCAGCCGCGCCAGCTGCAGGTCGCTGCAGTCGGCAGGTACGCAGGCGCCGGCAACCCGGCCCGCACGCAGCACGGTGGCGCTGTGGCAAAGGGCGCGCACTTCATTGAGCTTGTGGCTGATGAACAGGATGCTGCAGCCTTCGCTGGCCAGCGTGCGCAGGGTGACGAACAGTTGCTCGACCTCATGGGGCGTCAGCACCGAGGTCGGTTCATCGAGGATCAGCAATTTGATGTCCTGCATCAGGCAGCGCACGATCTCCACCCGCTGGCGTTCGCCGATCGACAGGCTGTGCACCAGGCGCTCCGGCTCCAGCGCCATGCCATAGCGCTGCGAGACCTTGCGGATGCGCGGCGCCAGCTGCTTCGGCGAGCCCGCCTCGCGGCCCAGGGCCAAGGCGATGTTCTGCGCCACGGTCAGGGTCTCGAACAGCGAAAAATGCTGGAACACCATGCCGATTCCCAGCCTGCGGGCCTGGCCCGGATCATCCACTTGCACCGGCCGACCTTCCCACCACAGCTGGCCGGCGTCCGGCCGGGTGACGCCGTAGATGATCTTCATCAGGGTGCTCTTGCCCGCGCCGTTCTCGCCCAGCAGGGCATGGATCTCACCGGCGGCGATGCGCAGGTCGACGCGGTCGTTGGCCAGCGTGCCTGGGTAGCGCTTGCTGATGGCACGTAGCTCGAGGCGCAGGTGCGCAGGGGTTTCGGACATGGGCTGCTCGATGTGCTGGAGGTGAGCAGCTTGCAAAGCAAAAACATGGCCAGGTGGTCAGATTCCCGTTCGACGGCCGTTGCAGACAGGGCTGCGGCCAGTCAGGGCGGGGTGCCGGGCAGGTGCAGCGGTAGGCGGGGTGTGTGGTTTTGGGGCGTTGCGGGCGCCAAAGTGGGGCGAAATTCAAGCATGAGCTGCCTTGATGCATTCACATAATGCGACTAATACTAAAGAGCTGCCGAGAAGAGGGATGGTCATGCAGACGCGCTTCGTTGTGGTACCCGCACTACCGCTGGAAAAGGAATACCTACCGAGGAGTGCCGGCTTTCCGAAGGCATTGGGCAAGGGTTATGACCTCTACGACACACAAGACAAGCTCAGGCTACCGCTGAACTTTCCTACGAGGGCTGAAGCTGACTACGCCTGTGCCTGCCGCAATGGCCTGTCAGGGGCGAGTGAAGACGACGCGTGCGGAGGGCTTTCGGGCTGGTGCGCCGCTGAAACCTGATGCACCGGGGCAGCTTCGCCACCCCGGTGCAAGCCGGGCATTATCAACGATCCTTGTCTTGTTGTTGGGTGCCACCCTGGGTGGATTGGCCACCCATGCGCCCGCTGTCAGCAGGCGTCTGCTGGCCGCCGGCCTGTCCACCCTGGTGGCCGGTATCACTGGACTTTTCCCAATCCTTGTTCATCTTGTCTTCAGGTTTTTGCCCGGACTGCTGGCCGCCTTTCTGCGAACCAGGCATATCGCCTTGGCCGCCTTTGCCACCAGCATCTCCGGCACCGGCCTGATTGCTGCCGCCCTGGCTTCTATCTTTGTCTTGATTGTTAGCCATGATCGCTTACCTCAAGTCAGACACAGAACGTTCTGTGTTCTTGTGTGACTGGCGAAGGTTGCGCCGCACTGCAAAAACTTTCGGCAATTCAGACAAGACGCTTTAACCAACCTCGGGCCAATCATTAGCGGGTGAAAACCTGTCGAAGCATTGCCAGCGGCCGCCGACCACGTTGCGGTTGAACGTTGCCAGGGTGCAGGGCTCATACATGCAAAGGGCACAGCGAGGAGTGTCACCCATGAGCATCGAACGCAGCATCCCCGAGCTTGAGGCCTGGTACGCCCAGTACGACGACATCAGCTACCGCCGCGAGTCGCCGGATGCCTACTATCATGAACTGGTTCGCACGGCGGAGGCCTTGCGCGACGATGGTGCCATCGACTGGGATGACTGGCTGGCACTCAAAGCGCTGGCCGATGACGCCCATGTCCATGCCCTTGAAGATGCCGTGCAGGCCCACGTGAGCGACCCGGACGCATGAAAGCGCTGAAGATTGCCACCTTCAACATCAACGGCATCCGCAGCCGCTTGCCGGCGCTGCTGGCCTGGCTGGAACGGGAGCAGCCGGATATCGCCTGCCTGCAGGAACTCAAGGCGCCGGATGTGCAGTTCCCTCGTCAGGACCTGGAGGCAGCGGGGTACGGCTGCCTTTACCAGGGGCAGCCGTCCTGGAACGGCGTGGCGATCCTGGCCCGTGGCAGCGAACCGCTGGAGGTCCGCCGCGGCTTGCCTGGCATGGAGGATGACAGCCAGAGCCGCTATCTGGAGGCAGCGGTGCATGGCGTGCTGGTCGCGTGCCTGTACCTGCCCAACGGCAACCCGCAGCCGGGGCCGAAGTTCGACTACAAGCTGCGCTGGTTCGAATGCCTGATCGAGCATGCCCAAGGGCTGTACGCAAGCGGCCACCCGACGCTGCTGGCCGGCGATTTCAACGTGGTGCCGACCGACATGGATATCTACAACCCCCGCTCATGGCTCAAGGATGCGCTGCTGCAGCCCGAGTCGCGCGCATGCTACCAGCAGTTGCTGGACCAGGGCTGGGTCGATGCCATTCGCCACCTGCACCCCGACGAGCGCGTGTACACCTTCTGGGATTACTTCCGTAATCACTGGGCACGCAACGCCGGGCTGCGCATCGACCACCTGCTGCTCAACCCGGACCTTGCGCCTTACCTGAAACGGGCCGGCGTCGACGCCTGGGTGCGTAACGAAGCCAAGGCCAGTGACCACGCGCCGGTGTGGATCGAGGTGGGTGGGCGCAAGCGATAGCTCACAGCAGCGTGTCCAGGGTGATCGGAAACGCCCTGATGCGCTTGCCGGTGGCGTGGTAGACCGCATTGGCGACTGCCGCCGCCACCCCGACCACGCCGATTTCACCCACGCCTTTGGAACCCAGCTCGTTGACGATATCGTCCTGCTCGTCGACAAATATCACCTCGACATCGGCGACGTCGGCGTTGACCGGAATGTGATACTCGGCCAGGTTGTGGTTGAGTATCCGGCCCAGCGCGTGGTCAGTCTGGCTCTGTTCCTGCAGGGCCATGCCAAGCCCCCACACGACACCGCCCAGGATCTGGCTGCGAGCGGTTTTCGGGTTGACCACACGCCCGGCCGCGACGGCGCTGACCACGCGCGTGACCTTGATCGTGCCCAGCGCCTCATCCACCTGGACTTCAACGAACACTGCCGAGTGCGTTGCGGTGGAAAACGCGTCACGCTTCGCGCTCGGCTCTGCATCGATCTGTACCTCGAAACAGCCTTTTTCCGCAGTGGCGGCAATGTCCGCGAGCGCGATGCGCTGGTGGCCGAAATGCAGGTGGCCATCGGCAAAGCGGATCGCTTCCACGGGCAGGCTGGCGAGGGCAGGGTAGGTCGCGCGTGCGTGCTCCAGCACCTTGCTGCGCAGGACCTGGCAGGCCTGCAGCACTGCTGCACCGACGGACGAGACGGTGAACGAGCCGCCCTGCAAGGGCGCGGTGGGCAGTGAGGAGTCACCCAGCATGAAGGTCACGTCCGCGACCGGCATTCCCACCGCGTCGGCGGCAATCTGGGTCATGACCGTGTAGGTACCGGTACCGATATCGGTGGTCGCACTGCTGACCGTCAAGTGGCCTTGTGCATCCAGCCGCGCCTTGGCGCTGGCCTTCATCTGCATGGCTTCCCACACGCCACCCGCCATGCCCCAACCGATCAGTTGCCGACCTTCTCGCATACTACGTGGTACGGCAGTACGGCCGCTCCAGCCGAAGCGCCTGGCGCCTTGGTCATAGCAGGCCAGCAATGCCTTGCTGGAGTACGGCTTGCCTTCGTTGCCGTTATGGTCGGCGAAATTGACCCGCCGCAATTGCACCGGGTCGATGTCGAGCGCACAGGCGAGTTCATCCATCGCACATTCCAGGGCAAGGACACCGGAGCCTGCACCGGGCGCCCGCATGTCCAGTGGGGTGTACACGTCGAGCGGGGTCAGGCGATAGCTCAGGGCAACGTTATCGCAGCGGTACAGCATGCCGCTCCATTCCACCAGGTGCTCGGTGAAGTCTTCGAAGCGAGACGTCTGGCCGATCGCGTCATGGGCAACCGCCAGCAACCGGCCGTCGGTATCGGCGCCCAGGCGCAGGCGCTGCAGCGTGCGAGGCCGGTAGCCAAAGGTGAACATCTGTTGGCGGGTGAGGGTGACCCTGACCGAGCGTTTCAGTTGCAGTGCGGCCATGACCGCAAGCGGTAACTGGTACTGCGGACGCAACCCTGAGCCGAACGCCCCGCCGACATACGCGGCCAGCACCCGGACGTTGTCCTTGGGCAGCCCGAACACCTTGTGCAGGTAGTCCTGGCAGTTCTGCGTGCCTTGGGTCTTGTCGTGTATCTCGAGCTGATCGCCGGGTTTGTAGAGGACCGTCGATGCATGCGGTTCCATAGGGTTGTGATGTTCGTTGGCGGTCTGGTAGGTCGCATCGACCTTGACCGGCGCCTGGGCGAACTCCCCGGCGAAGTCGCCCCGCGGCGCGGGTGTCTCGGCGGGGGCCGGGTGGCTGTGATCAAGGGCGGCCAGCAAGTCGGTCTGGTGCGCCTCCTGGCTGTACTCGATGGTGATCAGCGAGCCTGCGTAGCGGGCCAGCTCGAGGTTTTCCGCCACCACCAGTGCCAGCGGCTGCCCGCTGTACAGCACGCGGTCATTGAACAATGGGCGAAAGGGCGCGCCTTCGGCCGAGTCTGCGTCGCTGTAGTCATCGTCGTAACTGGAAACCCGAGGACGGTGGGCATGGTCCAGCACGGCGATGACGCCGGGTACCTTGAGCGCCTCGCTGCTGTCGATGCGAAGCACCCGGCCACGGGCGATGGTGCTGCAGACGACGCTGCCATGCAGCAGGCCGGTGTCAGGGTATTCGCCGGCATAGCGAGCCTGCCCGGTAACCTTTGCCAGGCCATCGACACGGTCTATGGGCTGGCCGACAACGGGGGTAATGCCATTCATGGGGTGGCTCCTGGGTAGGTTTTGCCAAAGGCGGCTTCACTTAGCGCACGGACGATGGCCCGCTGTGCGAGGGGGACCTTGAAACCGTTGTGGTTCAGCGGCCTGGCACCTTGCAGCAACAGGTCGGCGGCTTGCGTGAACAGTGCCTCGGAAGGCGCCTGGCCCTGCAATGCCTGTTCAGCAGTGGCTTCGCGCCAAGGCTTGTGCGCTACACCGCCGAGCGCCAGGCGGGCCTGCTCAATGAGCCCCCCCTTGATAGTCAGGCCCGCTGCCACCGATACCAGGGCGAAGGCATACGATGCCCGGTCGCGGATCTTCAGGTAGCTGCAATGCGCCGCGAAGTGTGGCGGGGGCAGCTCGATGGCGACGACCAGTTCATCGTCGCTCAGGTGATTGTCGCGCTCGGGTGCGTTCCCCGGCAGGCGGTGGAACTCCGCGAAGGCGATCTGGCGCTCACCGCCCGTACCTTGCACATGTACCACCGCGTCCAGGGCGGCCAGGGCGACGCACATGTCAGAGGGATGGGTGGCGACACAGGCGGCGCTGGCTCCGAGGATCGCATGCATCCGGTTCAGCCCGCTGCGCGCCGGGCAGCCGCTGCCAGGCTCGCGTTTGTTGCACGGCGTGCCGGTGTCGTAGAAGTAAGCGCAGCGTGTGCGTTGCAGCAGGTTGCCACCGGTGGTCGCCATGTTTCGCAACTGCGGCGAGGCGCCTGCCAGGATGGCCTGGGACAGCAGTGGATAGCCTTGCTCGACCCGTGGGTCCCAGGCCAGTTCGGCATTGCTGACCAGTGCGCCGATGCGCAAGCCACCGTTTGCAGTGGCTTCGATGTCCTTGAGCGGCAGGCCCGAGATGTCGATCAGGCGCTCAGGCCGTATGACGTTTTCCTTCATCAGGTCGACCAGGTTGGTGCCGCCGGCAATGAACCGGGACGACAGGCTGGCGAGGTGGATGGCTTCGTTGACGGAGGCAGGTTTGTGGTAGCTGAAGGGGTTCATTTGCCTGTCTCCTGCATCAGCGGCAGGGCTTCTTCAACGGCCGCGACAATGTTGCTGTAGGCGCCGCAACGGCACAGGTTGCCGCTCATCTGCTCGCGTATGGCTTCGCGGCTGTCGGCCCGCCCTTCGCGGGCGAGGCCGACAGCCGAGCAGATCTGCCCGGGGGTGCAATAGCCGCACTGGAAAGCATCATGGGTGATGAACGCGCGCTGCATGGGGTGCAACTGGTCGCCAGCGGCCAGCCCTTCGATGGTGACCAGTTCGGCGCCGTCGCACATGACCGCCAGGGTCAGGCAGGCATTCACCCGCCGGCCGTCACGCAACACGGTGCAAGCGCCGCACTGGCCGTGGTCACAGCCTTTCTTGGTGCCGGTCAGGTCGAGCTGCTCACGCAGCAGATCCAGCAGCGTCGTCCATGGCAGGACCTGCAGCGAGCGGGCCTGCCCGTTCAGTGTCAGGCTGATGGGGTGCGCCTGGGCGTCTTCGGGGGTGATTGCACGCATGGGAGGTCCTCACGGTGGGTCATTTCTTGCCCGGCAATACCGAACTGAGCACTTGTTTGGCCGTCTGCACGATGACGCCGGCCTGGTCCGGGTCGCCTTGCAGCAGGGTGCTGGCGAACTTCTTCGCTTGTTCCAGCTTGATATGCGGCGGCAGGGGCGGCACGTCGGGGTCGGTCTTGAACTCGATCAATACCGGCCGGTCGGCGGCCAGGGCCCGCTCCCAGGCGCCGGCGATGTCTTCTTCGCGCTCGACGTAGATGCCTTGCAGGCCGATGGAGATGGCGAACAGGTGGTAGGGCACATCGGGTATCGATTGCGAAGCTTCGAACTTCGGGTCGCCTTCCATCACCCGCTGCTCCCAGGTGACCTGGTTGAGGTCTTCGTTGTTGAACACGGCGCAGATCCATTGCGGGTTGGCCCACTGCTGCCAATACTTGGCCACGGTGATCAGCTCGGCCAGGTTGCTCATCTGCATGGCGCCATCACCGACCAGGGCGACCACGGCACGCTCTGGCTGAGCGAACTTGGCGGCGATCGCGTAAGGCACGGCCGCGCCCATGCTGGCCAGGCCGCCGGACAACGAGCACTGCATGCCCTGGCGGATTTGTAGGTCGCGGGCGAACCAGTTGGCGCAGGAGCCGGAATCGCTGGTGATGATGGCGTTGTCGGGCAGGCGTGGGGAAAGCTCGTGCACCACGCGTTGCGGGTTGATCGGCTCGGCCTTGACCAGCGCGCGTTTTTCCAGGGTCTTGTCCCAGTGCGCCCGCCAGCTTTCGACCTTGTCACGCCAACGCCGGTCCGCCTTGTGCTCCAGCAGTGGCAGCAGCGCGTGCAGGGTTTGCGCGGCGTCGCCGACCAGGTTCACCTCCATCGGGTAGCGCAGGCTGAGCATGTCGGGTTGCAGGTCGATCTGCACGCCACGGGCCTGGCCTTCCTTGGGCAGGAATTCGGAATACGGGAAGCCCGAGCCGATCATCAGCAGGGTGTCGCACTCGCTCATCAGCCGGTAGCTGGGTTCGGTGCCGAGCAGGCCGATGGAACCGGTGACCCACGGCAGGTCGTCGGGCAGCACAGCCTTGCCCAGCAGCGCCTTGGCCACGCCTGCGCCGAGTTTTTCCGCGGCCGCAATGACCTGCTCGGTGGCCTGCAGCGCGCCGGCCCCAACCAGTATCGCCACCTTGCGCCCAGCGTTGAGCACGTCGGCGGCGCGCTGCAGGTCCGCGTCGAAGGGGACGACCTTGGGCTTGCTGTAGCCGATGCCGGAATGCACCGTGCCATGGGCTTTGGGCGGCTCGTTGTAGGGCAGGTCCTGCAGATCGTTGGGCAGGATGATGGCGGTGACCCGGCGCTCACCGACCGCGGTGCGCACCGCGCGGTCGAGCAGGTGGCGGACCTGTTCCGGCGTGGACGCTTGCTGGACGAAGGCACCGGCCACATCCTTGAACATCGACAGCAGGTCGAGCTCTTGCTGGTAGTGCCCGCCAAGCGCGGCGCGCGCCTGCTGACCGACGATGGCCAGCACCGGCTGGTGGTCCATGCGCGCATCGTACAGGCCGGTGAGCAGGTGCGAGGCGCCGGGGCCGGAGGTGGCGATGCACACGCCCAGTTCGCCGGTGAACTTGGCGTGGGCGCTGGCCATGAACGCGGCCATTTCTTCGTGGCGGGCCTGGATGAACTCGATCTTGCCCTTGGCCCGGTTCAGGGCGCCGAACACGCCATTGATGCCATCGCCAGGGTAGCCAAAGATGCGTCGCACGCCCCATTGATACAAGCGCTCCACCAGAAAGTCGCCTACCGTGCCAGTCATCGTCTTCTCCCAGAATGTGCTCGATAGGGGTCTGGACTTGGCTGGCTTCGGGAAAGTTTCACCCGTGTTCACGTCTGTCGGCTGACCGGAACCTCGTCGTCCTCGCAGGCTTCCCAGGCACATCGACCCACTGATCAGGACCCATGCAGATGAGCGCTATCGACACCACCAGCGGCAACTTGCAGACCCTGCTTTTCGACGATGACGGGGCCACACCCAACAACCGATTTCCGGTACTGCTGTACCGGTTTCAGCTTGACCCTGCAGAGGACAATGCCAGTGCGTTCGAGGCGCTGTTCTCGGCGCACCAGTGGGCACCGCTATGGCGTGCCGGCATCTTCGACTACCACCATTTTCACCCCAACGCCCACGAGGCCCTGGGCGTCGCCACGGGGCATGCCCAGGTCACCCTTGGCGGCGAAGCAGGGCAGACGCTGAGTGTCAAAGTGGGGGATGTGCTGGTGTTGCCGGCGGGTACCGGCCATCGCTGCGTAGAAGCCAGCGATGACTTTCTGGTGGTCGGCGCCTATCCGCACGGGCAGGAGCAGTACGACATCCAGCGTCCCGATCGGGCAATGCACCAACAGGCGTTGGCGCGTATCGCTGCCGTCCCCGTCCCCGCGCAGGATCCGGCCACCGGCATGCAGATGACCCACTGGCATAACCGAACCTCAAACGACTGAGGGCGCGCATGGCCCTGTAGCCTGCTCGGCCTGGACGCTGTGGCCCTGGGCTGTCAAACCCACTCGACCCGGTCGGCCAGCCGGCTGGCCCGCTGCATCAGCACGTCGGCCGGGGTCGCGCTGCTGATCGCCAGGCGCAGGCGCCCGAGGTAGCGGCCTTGAATAGGCTCGATGGAAGCCGAATGCAGGCTCACACCTTCGCCCAGTGCTGCGCTGATAGCCGGCAGGTCAGGCTGCAAGTACTGGTTTCCGGTGTAGTGCAGGTCGATATGACGCTGACCGGGGTGGCTGGCCTGGCGCGGCAGGGCGGCGTCGCTCAGGAGGATGCGGCTGACAGGGTGTTGGGGATCGCCAAACACTTGCCACACCTCGCCGGCCTCGACGATACGGCCTTGTTCCAGCACTGCCACGCGGTCGCACAGGTCACGTATCACCTGCATTTCGTGGGTGATCAGGACGATGGTCAGGCCCAGCCGCTGGTTGATGTCGCGCAACAGCTCAAGCACCGACTCGGTACTTTGCGGGTCGAGTGCCGAAGTGGCCTCGTCGCACAGCAGGATCTGCGGTTGCAACACCAGCGCCCGGGCAATGCCGACGCGCTGCTTCTGGCCGCCTGACAGTTGCGCCGGGTAGTTCCCGGCGCGTTCTGCCAGGCCCACCAGCTGCAACAGTTCCCGCACCCGGGCGGCGCGCTGCGCCTGAGGCACACCGGCCATGCGCAGCGGCAGCTCGACATTCTCCCAGACGCTGCTGTTGGCCAGCAGGTTGAAGTGCTGGAAGATCATCGCCACCTTGCGCCGCAGGCTCTGCAGGGGCTTGCCCTGCAGGCCGGCAATGTCCTGGCCGTCGATCAGCACCTGGCCAGCGCTGGGCGTCTCCAGGCGATTGAGCAGGCGCAGCAGCGAGGACTTGCCCGCGCCACTGCGGCCGATGATGCCGAATACCTCGCCGCGGCGTATCTCGAGGTCGATGGCATCCAGCGCGCTGACCCCGCCGTAGCGCTTGTGGATGCCCTGCAGCTGTACGTGGGCCAGGGCTGGCTGGAGCTGCTGCTGAAAGCGGCTCATGGCTCAGAACCCCGGGGCGATCTGGCCCTTGTAGCGGGTCAGGATGAAATTGCGCACTTCTGGCGAGTTGAGTGCCTTGGCCAGTTTCTGGATACCGGGGTCCTGCAGGTTATCGGGGCGGGCGACCAGGTACTCGACATACAGGTCCTTGCCTTTCTCGACGATCAGCGCGCTGTTGGTGTCGATACCCGCCTCCAGTGCGTAGTTGGCGAAAACGAAGGCCAGGTCCACCTGCTTGACCGAACGGGCCAGCATGGCGCCTTCCAGTTCGCGGATCTTCAGATGGCGCGGGTTGTCGGTGATGTCACGCTGGGTGGATTGCGGGTTGGCCGGGTCCTTGAGCTTGAGCAATCCGGCCTCGGCCAGCAGCACCAGGGCGCGGCCAGTGTTCACCGGGTCATTGGGGATGGCCACGCTGGCGCCATCGGGCAGCTCGGCCAGGGTCTTGTACTTGGCCGAGTAGGCGCCGAACGGCTCGATGTGCACACCGACCACCGGGACCAGGTCGGTATGCCGGGTCTGGTTGAAGTCGTTGAGGAACGGCCGGTACTGGTAGTAGTTGGCATCCAGGTGCTTTTGCGCCAGTTGCAGGTTGGGCTGGATGAAGTCGTTGAACACCTTGATGTCGAGGTCCACGCCCTCCTTGGCCAGGGCTGGCTTGACGAATTCGAGGATCTCGGCGTGGGGCACCGGCGTGGCGCCGACCACCAGATGTTCGGCGGCCTGCGCGCTGAAGGCGATGAAGGCGGCGAGGGCAGTGAGGGTCTTTCTCATGATGGGGATACCTTGAAGGGATTCAGCGTCGGGTGAAATGTCTTACCAGGCGGTCACCGCTCATCTGCAACACCTGCACCAGCAGGATCAGCAGCAGCACGGTGACCACCATCACATCGGTCTGGAAGCGCTGGTAGCCGAAGCGGATCGCCAGGTCGCCGAGGCCGCCGCCGCCGATCACGCCGGCCATGGCGGTATAGTCGACCAGCACGATGGCGGTGACCGTGACGGCCGCGATCAGCCCGGTGCGCGCTTCGGGCAGCAGGGTGTAGCGGATGATCTGGGCGATGCTGCCGCCCATGGCCTGGCTGGCCTCTACCAGGCCGCGGTCGACTTCGCGCAGGGCGGTTTCCACCAGGCGGGCGAAGAACGGCGTGCAACCGACCACCAGCGGCGGGATGGTGCCCTTGACCCCGAGGGAGGTGCCGGTCAGCAGCGTGGTCAACGGGATCAGCACGATCAGCAGGATGATGAATGGCAGCGAACGCAGCACGTTGACCACCACGCAGAGGCTGCGGTAGAGCGGCCCGTTGGCGAGCAGTTGGCGTTGCCCGGTGAGGTACAGCAATACCCCCAGGGGCAGGCCGAACAGCACCGTGAAGCCCAGTGCCGCGCCCAGCATGCTCAGGGTGTCGAGGCAGGCCTGGGCGATTTCGCCCCAATCGAGGTTGCTCAGCAGTTCGTTCATCGGCCAGCCTCACGGCGCAGCGCGGCGACCGGGTGCGATCCGCCCAGGCGGTCACCGCGGCCGAACAGCTTGTTGCGCAACGTGCCGGGTGGGTAGGCACGCTTGAACAGCCCGCGGGCCTGCAGCTCCGGCACCAGCAGGTCGACCACCGCTGCAAAGGTTTCCGGCGCGACCACGCTGGCCAGGTTGAAGCCATCGACGCCGGTTTCCTCCACCCATTCCTGCAATTGATCGGCCACGGTCTGTGCCGAGCCTACCAGCACCGGGCCGTCGCCACCGATGGCGCAATATTCGGCAATTTCGGCGGTGGTCCAGGTGCGTGTCGGGTCGGCGCGGGTGAAGGCCTCCACGGCGGACTGGATGGCGTCGCTGGGCACGTCGCGCAGCACCTGGTCGGGGGCGTATTCGGCGAAGTCGATACCGGTCCAGCCGGCCATCAGCGTCAAGGCGCCGCTGGCGCTGGCGTACTGGCGATACTCATCGAGCAGGGCCAGCGCCTGCTGGTCGGTCAGGGCGACGATGACCGTCAGTTGTTCGAGGATCTGTACCTCATCGGCCGCGCGCCCGGCGGCAGCCACTGCCGCCCGCAGTTCGGCCACCTGCTTGCGCAGCACCGCCTTGCTGGGGGCGGCGACGACCACGCACTCGGCATGGGCGGCGGCGAAGGCTCGGCCGCGGCTCGAGGCGCCGGCCTGGTAGATCACCGGCGAGCGTTGCGGCGAGGGCTCGCTCAAGTGAAAACCCGGCACCTTGAACCAGGTGCCCTGGTGGTCGATGCCGTGGACCTTGCGCGGGTCGGCATACACCCCGGTCGCCCGGTCGGCCTGGACCGCATCGTCTTCCCAGCTGGTTTCCCAGAGCTTGTAGCAGACCTGCAGGTATTCCTCGGCCAGTGCATAACGCTGATCGTGGCTGAGTGGCGGTTGCCCCAGGTTGCGTGCGCCGCTGGCCAGGTAAGAGGTGACGATGTTCCAGCCGGCGCGCCCCTGGGTCAGGTGATCGAGGGTGCTCATGCGCCGGGCGAACGGGTAGGGGTGCTCGAACGACACCGATGCGGTCACGCCGAAACCCAGGTGGCGGGTGGCAGCGGCCATGGCCGGTACCAGCTGCAACGGGTCGTTGACCGGCACTTGGGCAGCGCTGCGCAAGGCCGCGTCGGCATTGCCGCCATACACGTCATAGACGCCCAGCACGTCGGCGATGAACAACCCGTCGATGCAGCCCCGCTCCAGGGTCTTGGCAAGCTCAACCCAATAGTGGATATCGGTATAGCGGGTGGCCTGGTCCCGCGGGTGGCGCCAGAGCCCTGGCGAAAGATGGCCGACGGTGTTCATGGCAAAGGCATTGAGGCGGATCTGCTTGGTCATGGTCGCGCGGCCTCAGTTCCAGTCATGGCGGGCAGGCTTGATGCCGTTCAAGGCCCAGTTGCCGACCAGGTGATATTTCCAGCGCACCGGGTCGTGCAGGGTATGCACCCGGGCGTTGCGCCAGTGGCGGTCGAAGTTGTGCTGCGTCAGCGACGAGCGCGTGCCGCCCAGTTCGAACAGGCGGTTGCTGGCCTCGATGGCCACCTCGGTGGTGAGCACCTTGGCCTTGGCCACGGCCACCGAGGCCAGGGCCACGTTGTCTTCATCCGGTGCCGGTCTGGCCGCGTCCAGCGCCAGGCCGGCGCGCTCCAGCAGCGCCTCGGCCGCTTCCTGGCGGATTTCCAGTGAGCCGACCTGGATGATGGTCAGCGGGTCTTCGCTGGCCTTTTCCACCTTGGCGTCGATCCACGGGCGGGCGTGCTGGCGCACGAAGGCCATGGTGTCGTCCAGCGCCGCACGGCCGATGCCGGCATCGATGGCGGCGGTGGTCAGCTGGGCGAAGGGGCCGGCCAGGGTCGGGCTCTCGTAGGAGCGGTAGCTGGGGAACAGGTTGAACGCCTGTACCCGCAGGCCATCGAGCAGCACGGTACCGCTGGAGGTGGTGCGCTGGCCGATACTGCTCCAGTCGTCGACGATCACCAGGCCAGGCGTGCCGCGTTCGACGAATGCCAGTTGCGCACGGTCCTGCTCATCCAGCGCCAGTACCCCGATCCAGTGGGCGTACAACGAGCCGGTGCAGTAGCCTTTGCGCCCATCGATGCGAAAGCCGTCGCCTTCGGCCACCAGGCGTGTACGGATGTCCTGGACGGTCTTGCCGCCGGTTTCCGACAAAGCATTGGCAAAGCGATGGCCCTGCAGCACCAGGCCGAAGAAGTGGCGCTGTTGTTCGGCGGTGCCTTGCAGGCGGATGTCTTCGAGCAGGCAGTAGTGATTCTGCGGAATCTGCCCCAACGAGGGGTCGGCGGCCGAGACGATGGCGATGACGCGCGCGAGCGTGGCGTACGAGACCTCGGCACCGCCATGGGCCCGTGGCACGGTGATGCCCCACAGCCCGCTGTTGGAGAAGGCGTCGACAATGTCTGCCGGTACATGCCGCTGTCGATCGCGTTCGGCCGCGCCTTCGCGCAACAGTGCAGCGACCTGGTGGGCGACGGCGATCGCCTCGCCGTCGTCTTCGATGATGTGCGCTGCAGGGCGGCGGATTTCGTAGGCTGCAGAGAGGATTTCGCTAGGCATGGACAACTCGATGTGTAGTCGGACGACTTCACATTGCAGCTGTTGTGCCAGCCCCGGAAGTGCCGCAAACCAGGGCCTTGCAGCCAGCCGGGGGCGAGCGTCCGTGTGTGGATCGCCGCCAACTGTTGGCCGGCTGTTGCCTGTGCAACAGTGTCAGGCGCTCTTGCGCAGGGCTGCCACCAGTTCGGCCTTGGTCATGGTCGAGCGACCTTTGATGTCCTTGCTGCGCGCCTCCTTGAGCAGGCTTGCCTTGGTCTGGCTTTCCAGCGAGCTGCCGGATGAGCGGGCGTGCCCCTCGCGTGACTTCGCTGCACGCCTGGCCGAGTCCGAACGGGCCGTCTTCTTCTCGCCAGCGGAGGTCTTGCTGCCAGAACCGCCTGACTTCTCGCCACCCCCGGACTGCTTGTTGACGGTGGCCCAGGCGCGCGCCTCGGCTTCATCCTTCGACACGCCCTTGTGCTCGTAGCTCTCTTCGATATGCTCGGCCTTGCGCTTCTGCTTGTCGGTGTATTTGTCCTTGTCGCCGCGTGGCATGGCATTCACTCCTGCGTGGTGTACCTGAAGGGTTGAAGGCCTGGGGCGCCCGGAGTGCCATTGAATGGACGGACGGTGCGCTCAGGGTTCGCTCATCTGCGACAGCGGCCTGGCCACCCGTTCGAGCGAACACCGCTCGACCGCCACGCCCCATAGCGCCTGGGTCAGGGCGGCAATGATCATCAGCGCCGCGCCGATCAGGTAGCCGTACAGCACGTAGGCGCGTTCACCGGTTTCGATCAGCGCGCCGAACAGGGTCGGCCCGACCAGGCCTCCCAGACCGGTGCCGAAGGCATAGAACACCGCAATGGCCAGGGCACGGATTTCCAGCGGGAAGGTTTCCGCCACGGTGAGGTAGGCGGAACTGGCCGCCGCCGAAGCGAAGAAGAAAATCACCATCCAGGCCAGGGTCTGCTGGGTCACGTCGAGCAGCTCTCGCTGGAACAGGTAGCCGCTGATGGCCAGCAGCACCCCCGAGACCAGGTAGGTGGAACTGATCATGATGCGCCTGCCGACCACGTCGAACAGCCTGCCCAGCAACAGTGGGCCGCAGAAGTTGCCCAGCGCGAACGGCAGGATGTACCAGCCCACCTTGGCCGTCGGCACCTGGTAGAAGTCGGTCAGCACCAGGGCATAGGTGAAGAAGATCGCGTTGTAGAAGAATGCTTGTGCGCTGAGCAAGGTCAGGCCTACCAGGGCACGACGCCGATGCTCGACGAACAAGCTCTGGAACACCTCGCGCAAAGGCGTATGGTCGCGCGCGCGCAGTTTCAGCGGAGGGTCTTGAAGCGGTGGGATCGCGATCCCGCGATCGTGGTAATGCCGTTCGATGTCGGCGACGATGCGCTCGGCGTGTTGCGGCTGGTTGTGGATCATCAGCCAGCGCGGGCTTTCCGGCACCCACAGGCGCATCAGCATGATCAGCAGGCCCAGCACTGCGCCGATGCCGAAACACAGGCGCCAACCCAGGTCACCACCGGCAATCGCCGGGTCGAGCAGCAACACCGCACCGGCCGCGCCGAGCGCTGCGCCGATCCAGAAAGTGCCGTTGATGGTCAGGTCGACCCAGCCGCGGTAGCGCGCCGGGGTGAATTCCTGGATGGTCGAGTTGATGGCCGTGTACTCGCCGCCGATACCGGCACCGGTGAGAAAGCGGAACAGCAGGAAGCTCCACAGGCTCCAAGAGAACGCCGTGGCTGCCGTGGCGCCGATGTACAGGAACAAGGTGATGAAGAACAGCCTGCGCCGCCCCAGGCGGTCGGTCAGCCAGCCGAAGAACAGCGCACCGATGACCGCGCCGGCGATGTACGTGGCGCCTGCCAGGCCGATGTCGGTGTTGCTCAGGTGCAGCGCAGGGCTGTCCTTGAGCGCGCCCGCCACCGAGCCCGCCAGGGTGACTTCCAGGCCATCGAGCAGCCAGGTGATGCCCAGCGCCAGCACCAGCAAGGTATGAAAGCGCGTCCACGGCAGGCGGTCGAGGCGGGCAGGGATGTCGGTGCTGTACACCGCGGCAGCGCCGCGCCCCTGCAAGGCTTGAGTCGTCACTGCAATGCCTTTGTTCAGCCGTCCGATTGCTCTTCTGGCGGCACCTGCCCCTCAGGCCAGTCTGGAGCCTCCTGTTGCGGCTCGGGGCGCGGCTTGGGTACGGGCTCGCCCGGATTGTGCGGCACCTCGTCGACATACGGGTCAGGGTGGTTGGGGTCGATCATGGCCTGTCTCCTGAAAGCATGGTTACCTCCCGTTAGGGCGCGCAGGGGCGCTGCTGTTCAATCCGATTCGCCAGTGGCTGCCAGGGCGTTTGCCCGGGCGCGAATGGATCAAACTTTTGCGTGCCGCAGGGCTCTTCTTAAAAGACACCACTGTCACGAGGAGCAACCCATGAAGCACACCGATGGCAAGACCGGCGACAAAGTCCCTCGGCCGATTTCCTCTGAGGAGGCGCAGCGCGGCGAGAAGGCGCCGGACCCGGTGCTTGAAAATCCGGATCCCGATACCGAGGCCGTGGACAAGGTGATTACGCCGACATCGGTCAAGGAGCAGGAAGCGCTGACCCGCGCGACCAGGAAGCGCTTGGCCGAGGTCGATGAGAAAGCCCGGCAGTGAGCCTAACGTCCAGCGTGGTTTGTGCTTTGGGCGAGCGGTGTAGGCGGTGATAATGGAGGGCCATCCCAAGGGCCATGCCATGCTGACCATTTCCAATAACGTGCAGTTGCCAGATGCCGACATCGAGCTGACCTACATCCGCGCGCAAGGCGCGGGTGGGCAGAATGTCAACAAGGTGTCCAGCGCTGTGCACCTGCGCTTCGACATTCGCGCCTCGTCGCTGCCCGCGTTCTACAAGGAGCGGCTGCTGGCGCTGCGTGACAGCCGCATCACTGGCGATGGCGTGTTGATCATCAAGGCCCAGCAATACCGTACCCAGGAACAGAACCGCGCTGACGCTTTGGCGCGCCTTGCCGAGTTGATCGTTGCTGCCGGCAAGGTCGAGAAGAAACGCCGGCCTACCAAGCCGACCCTCGGCTCGAAGACCCGACGGCTGGAAGGAAAAGCCAGGCGTAGTACTGTCAAGGCGGGGCGGGGGAAGGTGGAATTTTAGGCTCTCTGGAGGTTGAAGCCAGATCAACCGCCTCGCTAACTCGCCAACTCTGGCCTGCGCCCCAGGCAGCCAGCATGCCTGGCCGCCTGGGGCGTTGCACCGTCAGCTGGCCAAGCGCTTGAGCAATGCCTTGGCCACCGCCTCGGATGAGGCAGGGTTCTGCCCGGTGATCAGATGGCCGTCCTCGACCACATGGCTTGCCCAGTCCGCTGCCTTGGAGTACTCGCCACCTTTGGCCTTGAGCATGTCTTCCACGAGGAAGGGCACCACGTGGGTCAGCCCGACGGCCTCTTCCTCACTGTTGGCGAAGCCCGTGACCCGCTTGCCTTTGACCACCGGGTGGCCGTCTGGCGTGTTCACGTTCTTCAGAACGCCTGGGGCATGGCATACCGTCGCAATCGGCTTGTTGGCGGCATAGAACGCTTCGAGCAAGGTCTTCGAATCGGTATCCTCGGCCAGGTCCCACAGCGGGCCGTGGCCACCGGGGTAGAACACCGCATCGAAGTGATAAGGGTCGACCTCGCCCAGCGGCACGGTGTCGGCCAGGGCCATCTGCCCCTCGGTGTCGCTGGCGAAGCGCCGGGTGGCGTCGGTCTGGGCATCGGCTTCGTCGCTTTTCGGGTCCAGCGGTGGCTGGCCACCTTTGGGCGAGGCGAGGGTGACGTCGGCATTGGCGTCGACGAACACGTAATAGGGCGCGGCGAACTCTTCCAGCCAGAAGCCGGTCTTCCTGCCGGTGTCGCCCAGCTGGTCGTGCGAGGTCAGTACCATCAGGATCTTTTTCATGCGAGCCAGTCCTCCAGGGGTAAATGGGCAGTGCGCCGTTCGTCCTGCATGATCATGGGAGGGCAGGGCGCAGCAGGCGTTCCATCATAGCCCTCGAAAAGAATGCGCGGTTTGCCGCTCAGCTCTATTACCCTAGTGGCACGATCATTTCATTGATGGATGCCTACCCATGAGCAACACCTCATTCCGCCAGCCCGTCATCGCTGACGCCGAGCGCTGCTACGCGATCGAAATCGGTGCCTACGAGGGCGACGAAGCGGCCACGCTGGAGAAGATCCGCACGCGCATCAGCCAATATCCCGAAGGCTTCCTGCTGCTCCAGGACCCCCACGGCATCGTCGGCTTCATCAACAGTGGCTGCGCCCACGAGGTGGTGATGTCCGACGAGGCATTCAAGGAACTGGTCGGCCACGACCCGCTGGCGCCGAACGTGGTGATCATGTCGGTGGTGGTGGACACGGCCCACCAGGGCAAGGGCTACGCCAAGCGGCTGATGCGCGAGTTCATCGGCCGCATGCAGACCCAGGGCAAGCAGACAATCCACCTGATGTGCAAGGAACAGCACGTCGAGCTGTACCGCAAGATGGGCTACCAGTATGTGCGGCCTTCGCCCTCGGACCACGGTGGCATGGCCTGGCATGAAATGGTCATGGCGCTCTGACCTCGGCCAGGTGCAGTGCTTCATGATCAGCGCAGGCAGCTGATGGCAAGGTATCAAGTCACATTTGGTTACCAAGCAATGACAGCCCGCTGACTGTGTGCCCCGTTCTAGAGGGGATTGAAGGGTTCACTGCCATTCAACAGTCACAAAGCTGTAACACAGCTGCTGCAAAGTGTGTCGGCCATCACACGGAGCGCTTTTTCCATGATACGCCTGATGAAGTCTGCTGCACTCGCCGTTGCCGTCTCGCTCAGCGCCACTTCGGCCTTTGCCGCAGACAACGTTCGCCTGACCGGTTCCGGCGCCAGTTTCCCTGCACCGATCTACCTGACCTGGTTCAAGGACTTCAGCAAGAACACTGCTGGCGTCACCGTCGACTACCAGTCCAAGGGCAGCGGGGCAGGTGTCCAGGACTTCCTGAACAAGACCGTCGACTTCGCCGCCAGCGACTCGGCCATGAGCGAAGCAGACATTGCCAAGGTCGGCGAAGGCGTGCAGCTGCTGCCGATGACCGCCGGTGAAATCGTCCTGGCCTACAACCTGCCAGGCAACCCGAAAGGCCTGAAGCTGCCACGCGATGTGTACTCCAACATCTTCCTCGGCAAGATCACCCAGTGGAACGACCCGCAGATCGTCAAGGCCAACCCAGAGCTGAAACTGCCTGATATGCCGATCACCGTGGTCGTGCGTGCCGATTCCAGCGGCACCAACGCGGTCTTCACCAAGCACCTGTCGGCCATCAATGCTGACTTCAAGAAAGACCTGGGCGAAGGCAACACCGTCAACTGGCCGGCCACCGACAAGTTCATCAAGTCGCCGAAGAACGACGGCGTGACCGCCACCGTTCGCCAGACCCCGGGCGCCATCGGCTACATCGAATACGGCTTCGCCAAGCTGGCCAAGGTCGATTTCGCCTCGCTGCAGAACAAGGCTGGCCAATACGTCGTGCCGAACGCTGAAAGCGGTGCCGAAGCGCTGGCTGCAGTGAAGATGCCGGAAAACCTGATCGCTCACCTGCCAGACCCGGAAGGTGCCAAGTCCTACCCGATCACGTCCTACACCTGGATGATCTTCCGCAAGGACAACGGCAGCCCGGAAAAGGCCAAGGCCATGCGTGACATGGTCGAGTACGGCCTGACCAAGGGCCAGCAGATCGCCGACTCGATGGGCTACATCCCGCTGCCGCCGTCGGTGGTCGAGGAAGTGCGCAAAGCCTCGCAAAGCATCCAGTAATAGCTTCAGGCGCTCCCGGCGCGGTGTGACAGCCGTGCCGGGGGTGTTTGCCCTTAGTCCCGGAACCCGCTAAATGAACACACCTTTTGCCATACCGGATAACCCAGACTCCGCGTGCCAGCCGCCGTCCACCAAGGACTTCCTGGTCGATCGCACCTTCCGTGCCCTTGCGCGCATCGGTGTGGTGCTGATTCTCGCGCTGGTATTCGCATTGGTATACGAAGTAGGACGCAAAGCACTTCCAGGAATGGAAAAGCACGGTTTCGACGTGCTGTTCGGCAGTGTGTGGGACGTCAACCAGGGCAAATACGGCATTCTGCCCGCCATCTGGGGCACGCTTTACAGCGCCCTGATCGCCTTGTTGATCGCTGGCTTCTTCGGCGTCAGCATGGCCATATTCCTTACCCAGGATTTCTTGCCGGCGAGGCTCGCCGCGGTGTTTCGCACCATCGTCGAGCTGCTCGCCGCCATCCCCAGCGTCGTTTACGGCCTGTGGGGCATCTACGTGGTGATTCCGGCCATCCGGCCGCTGACCGCCTGGCTGAACAGCGAGCTGGGCTGGATCCCGTTTTTCGGCACCTCCCTGAGTGGCCCCGGCCTGCTGCCGGCGGCGCTGGTGCTGGCGATCATGATCCTGCCGACCATCGCCGCGGTTTCCCAGGATGCGCTGACCAGCGTACCGATGAAGACCAAGCAGGCTGCCTACGGCATGGGCACCACCCACTGGGAGGCCATCCTCAAGGTCATGGTACCGTCGGCCGCCACCGGCATCTTCGGCTCCCTGGTGCTGGGCCTTGGCCGTGCACTGGGCGAAACCATGGCCCTGGCGATGCTGGTGGGTAACGCCAACACCATCACCCTGTCCCTGTTTGCCCCGGCCAACACGCTGGCAGCCTTGCTGGCGCTGAACTTCCCGGAAGCCGGGCCGAACGAGATCGAAGTACTGATGTACGCCGCACTGGTCCTGATGTTCATCACCTTGCTGGTGAACGTGTTCGGGTCGCTGATCATGCTCTACGCCCAGCGGGGTAACAAATAATGACTGACCTCTCTGCAGCCACTACCGCCTTGCCCAGCCTGCAGCGCCGCTTCGAAGGCCGCGCCCTGCGCAGCCTGGTGCTGACCAGCATGGTCTGGTGCGTGGCCCTGTTGGCCAGCGTGCCGCTGATTTCCGTGCTGTACATGCTGATCACCCGGGGCGGTGCGCGCCTGAGCCTGGAAGTGTTCACCGAACTGCCGCCCACCGGTTTCGAGATGGGCGGGGGGTTCGGTAACGCCCTGGCCGGTACCTTTGTCATGGTCGGCATCGCCGCCGCCATTGCGGTACCGGTCGGTATCCTGGCGGCGGTCTTCCTCGCCGAGCTTGGGCCTGAGAGCAAGCTGGCCAACGCCTCGCGCTTCGCCGCGAAGATGCTCACCGGCCTGCCGTCGATCCTTGCCGGTGTATTCGCCTATGCCCTGGTGGTGATGACCACCGGTACTTACTCGGCCCCGGCCGGTGGTGTGGCGCTGGCGGTGCTGATGCTGCCGATCGTCGTGCTGACCGCTGAAGAAGCCATGAAGATGGTGCCCAAGATCATGAAGGACGCCGCCTACGGCATGGGCTGCACCCGCGCCCAGGTGATCTGGAAGATCGTCCTGCCGACCGGCATGCCGGCCATCCTTACCGGCGTCATGCTGGCCGTGGCCCGCGCCGCAGGCGAAACCGCGCCGCTGCTGTTCACCGCGCTGTTCAGCAACTACTGGATCTACCACGACGGCAGCCTGGCCGTCATGAACCCCACGGCCTCGCTTGCCGTACTGATCTACAACTTCTCCGGCATGCCGTTCGACAACCAGCTGGAGCTCGCCTGGGCGGCCTCGCTGGTGTTGGTGATGATCGTGCTGGTAGTCAACATTCTTAGCCGAATCTTCGGCAAGCCAAAGTATTGAAAGGGAGCATTCGACCGTGAACGTATCAACTGCACAGAGAGCCGCTCCCATGGTCAGCGAAGCGCCAATCGTCATGGACTGCAAGCTGGACAAGATTTTCTACGGCAACTTCATGGCGGTGCGTGACAGCCATGTACCGATCCGCAAGAACCAGATCACCGGCTTCATCGGCCCGTCGGGCTGCGGCAAGAGTACCGTGCTGCGTAGCCTCAACCGCATGAATGACCTGGTCAAAGGCTTCCGCTTCGAAGGCCATGTGCACTTCCTCGGCCAGGATGTCTATGGCAAGGGCGTGGACCCGGTGGTGGTGCGCCGTTACATCGGCATGGTGTTCCAGCAGCCGAACCCGTTCTCCATGAGCATCTTCGACAACGTCGCCTTCGGCCTGCGCCTGAACCGCTACAAGGGTGACATCGGCGACCGCGTCAAGCACGCCCTGCAAGGCGCCGCGCTGTGGGACGAGGTCAAGGACAAGCTCAAGGTCAGCGGCCTGTCGTTGTCCGGCGGCCAGCAGCAGCGCCTGTGCATCGCCCGTGCCATCGCCACCGAGCCGGAAGTGCTGCTGCTCGATGAGCCCTGCTCGGCACTGGACCCGATCGCCACCCGCCGCGTGGAAGAGCTGATGGTCGAGCTGAAGAAGGACTACACCATCGCCCTGGTGACGCACAACATGCAGCAGGCGATCCGTGTTGCCGATACCACGGCGTTCTTCTCGGTCGACATCTCCCAGGGCACCCGCACCGGTTACCTGGTGGAGATGGGGCCGACCACGCAGATCTTCCAGAATCCGCGTGAGCAACTGACCAGTGACTACATCAGCGGCAAGTTCAGCTGAAATGGATGCGACCTGTCGTCTTCACCTGCCAGCGGTAGAGCGCGCACTGCGCGAAGTGCAGGCCCGCTTTGGCGAACTCAGCCAGCACTTCACCGAACCGCGTGATCCGTTCACCGACGAGGTGCTGCTGAATGTGCTTGAAGGCTATGCCTTGGTTGACGACTATGTCGCACGGGGCGTTGACCTGTTCGACCTGCAGCAGCTGAACCTGATGCTGGAGATCAACGCCACCGTGCTGTGCGGCAGCGACCCGGCGCGCCGCCGCGAGTTCGCCCCGCACCTCGCGGCCACCGAGGCACGCTTTTTCAACAACGTGGAAGGTGGCATCAAGGACCTGTACAACTGGTATTGGGCGTACCGCAGCGAGTCGATCTGGAAGCGCGCTGCCGGTGTCTATGTGCGCATCCTCAGCAAGCCGCAATTGTTCATCGAAGGTAACAACCGCACCGGGTCGCTCATCGTCAGCTATCTGCTGATGCGGGCCGGGCTGCCGCCGTTCGTGCTGACGCTGGACAACGCGGAGGGTTACTTCAACCCGTCCTCGGTCATTCGCAACTCCGCCAAGCATGGTGTGAAAGCGTTGTACGAATTGCCCAAGATCAAGAAAAAGTACGCCGCCTTCCTCGAAGCGCAGGCGCCTGAACCCGAAAAGTTCTTCCTGCCCGGCACCGGTGTGCCGGCCCGCCAGGGGAGCCGATGATGGAAAGGTATTCGATGCTGGAGCAAGGCAAGGCCGGTGGCCGACGCGCGTGGCAAGCCATCGGGCGCACATTCAGGCGCCCGCAGATGCGCATATCCTTCGATATCGATGACACGCTCGCCTGCCTGCCACACCACGCCGATGAAGAACACAGCAAGCTGCCGGCGTTCGTCCACCGCTGGTTGGGCGAGCCGCTGCGCCGCGGCACGCGGTCGTTGATCCGCGACCTGCGCCGCCAAGGCTGCAGCATCTGGATCTACACCTCGTCGGGCCGCACACCGGCCTATATCCGCCGCTGGCTGATGCTGTACGGTATTCACGTCGACGGCGTGGTCAACAGTGATCGCCATCAGCATGTGCTGGCGCAGCACCGGCTTGAGAATGCCCCTTCGAAGTACCCGCCGGCGTTCGATATCGACTTGCACGTGGACGATTCCGAAGGGGTGGGGATCGAGGGCTTCGACCACGGTTTCCGGGTGGTCGTGGTCGACCCGCAAGACGGCGATTGGGCGCAGAAGGTGATGGATGCGGCGGAGCAGGTGCAGGCCCAGCTGGCCTGGCAGCAACCGCAGCGGTTTGCGGCACCGGTGCGGCGGCGTGAGCAAGCGCTGGCTTCCTGAGCGTCTCTTTCGCCGTTGAATTTATAGCGCCTGTACGATCAAGCGCCGCGCGGGCGGCGCTCGATCTATGCCTCACCTCTGAACTCAAGGCAGGCGCCCGCTATACCAGCCCTGATCAGTGCTGCGCGGCGTCCACTGCGATGGCTTCGCCAGACACGTCCTGGTAGCGGACACCGCGGTTGGCGATAGCGTAGTGGATCAGCCCACCCAGCCCGGCGCCGAAGAACCAGGAGAACTGCGACAGCGTCTCGAACGCCGGCACCAGCGCCAGCAGGATGGCGATCAGCGCAGCCGGGATGAACGCTGCCACGGCGCGCAGGTTGACCCCACCGCGGTAGTGATAGTCGCCCGCAGGGTTTTCACTGTAGAGCTGCGGCAGGTTCACCCGGCTACGGCGCACCAGGTAGTAGTCAGTGACCATGATGCCGTACAGCGGGCCGAGCAGGGCGCCCAGGCCGCCGAGGAAGTACACGATCACCGCCGGGCTGTTGTAGAGGTGCCATGGCAGGATCACCACCGCGATGGTGGCGCTGAGCAAGCCTGCGCGGCGGAAGTTCAATACCTTTGGCGCCAGGTTGGTGAGGACGAAGGCCGGGGCGACGAAGTTGGCCATGATGTTCACCGCCACGGTGACCAGCAGGAAGGCCAGGCAGGCCAGCACCAGGCCGGCGGTGTTGGGGATGGCGGCGACGATTTCGCTGGGGCTTTGCACCAGCTTGCCGTCGATGCTGAATTGCGCGCCGGCAAGCACCACGGCGATCAGCGCGAAACCCAGCATGTTGACTGGCAGACCCCAGAAGTTGCCAACGCTGATGGTTCGCCGGTCTGGGCAGTTACGCGTGAAATCGCAGAAGTTGAGAATCATGGTGCCGTACAGCGATACCCATAGCGCGGCAGCACCGAACACCTTCAGCCACATGCCGGCGCCGGTCGGCGCGTTACCACTGGACCAGGCGATCGACAGGCCGCTGCGCCAGTACATCCAGGCCGCCAGGGCGCTGAAGGCGACCAGGATGATCGGCCCGGCGAGCGATTCGAACCGGCGCACCATCTCCATGCCATAGGCGAAGATTGCGACCTGCACGCACCAGATGGCCACGAAGGTGACCCAGCCCAGGGTCGACAGGCCGAGGATCGAGTTCTGGTCGTAGGGCCTGAGGTCTGGCGCGATGGCGGTGAGCAGCACGCGCAGGACGACCGAGGCGAGGTAGGTCTGGATGCCGAACCAGGCGATGGCGATCACTGCACGGATCAGGGCCGGGATCTGCGCGCCATGGATGCCGAAGCTGATCCGGCACATGACGGGGTAGGGCAGGCCGGTCTTCTGCCCCATGTAACCGGACAGGTTCATCAGGCCGTAGATCACCAGCGCACCGAGCGCGAAGGCGGCGAGGATCTGCGCGCCGCTCATGCCCAAGGCGAACAGGCCGATGGCGAAGGAGTAGTTGGCGATGTTGTGCACGTCATTGGTCCACAGCGCGAACAGGCTGTAGCGCCCCCAGGTGCGATTGGCCGCCCGGGTCGGTGCAAGGTCGTTACTGTACAGCCGCGGGCTCAGCTGCGACGCACTGGAGCCGGCCGATTCGGCGGGGAGATCGGCAAGCTGGTCAACATCGGAACGGGAAATCGACGCCATCGGGACTCCATGATGGTTGTGTACTTTTATTGTTTGTATTTGTATACAAACAAGATTCGTACCAACCCATGATCGTGCTGGATTACAAGCCCTCTGCGGGTTCTCGCCGTTATTTGCGTTGTGGATTACGCTTTGAAGTGGGAAATTTGTGCACGTTTTCGTGCACCGTTGTTACCGCAGGATGCCATGAGGATCAGTTCGATGTTGCATGTACCACTCGCGCTGGGTCTGTTGCTTGCCGCCACCGTGGTCGAGGCGGCGCCGCTCCAGGTACCGACCCCGGCTGCACTCAGGAGCCAGCTCGAAAGCCTCAAGCCCGGCCAGTTTCTCTGGTACCCGCAGGTCTCGCCGGCAGGGCCGGTGACCGTAGTGGTCAGCCTCACCGAGCAACGCGCCTACGTCTATCGCAATGGCATTGCCATTGGCGTCAGCACCGTGAGCACCGGCAAGGCGGGGCGGGAAACCCCTACCGGGGTGTTCAGCATTCTGCAGAAGAAGGTCGAGCACAAATCCAGCCTCTACAACAGCGCACCGATGCCGTACATGGAGCGGCTGACCTGGGACGGTATCGCCTTGCACGCCGGCCATCTGCCGGGCTACCCGGCTTCCCATGGCTGCGTGCGCCTGCCGCTGGAGTTTGCCAAGAAGCTGTACGAGGTCACCGGCTTCAGCTCGACCACCGTGATCGTTTCCGATACCCACAGTGCTCCGGTGGAGGTCAACCACCCTGGCGTGCTGGCGCCCACGGTCAGCGCAGGCAAGGCCCAGGGCCCGCTGGTGTTGAGTAACCAGCAGTTCTGGAACGACCCGGACCCGACGTCGGGGCCGCTGTCGATCCTGATCAGCCGCGCCGACCTGCGCGCCTACGTCTATCGCGGTGGCCAGCTGATCGGCTCGGCGCCAGCACTCTCGCTTGCCAACAGCCAGCACCGCAGTGGCATGGCGGTGTATTCGCTGCTGCAAAAACCGTCCGCCCTGGCGCTCGACGGTGCGCTACCCTTGCGTTGGTCAGTGGTGGGCTTGAGCAACCCGGAGTACGGCGATACCCCCTATGAGCAGTTGGGGCAACTGGACATCAACCCGGAGTTCCGCCACCACCTGCGCGCGGCGATGGATGTCGGCACGATGCTGGTGATCACGGATTGGGCGTCGACCCGGGAGACCCGCAGCGACGGCAAATTCACGGTGATCAGCACCGATGACGGTGAAAAACTCAAGCCATTGGTCAAGAAATGATCGGCAAGCCCAAAGAATTCAAGCAAAGTGGTGGCTTTTGGCCGCAAGCCAGCTCCGCTTGCTGAGCGGCCTTTACCGGGGTAACCATGTCGATGTTCGATCCCTTGCGGGGAGCCGTACGGCTCTCTTTGGCCAGTCTTGGCCTGTTTTTCCTCAGCGCCTGGCATGCTGCCCACGCGCAACCCCTGCCCAGCGCCGCCGAACTGCAGCAACTGGCGCCCAATGCCAACCTGTCGACCCTGGACCTGGCACTCACCGCCTATGCCTGTGCCAGCCACAGCGAGGGGGACAAGTTGCTGACCGTGATCGATTACTCCAAGGCATCGCGAGACAAGCGCCTGTGGGTGTTCGACTTGCGCGCGCGCAAGCTGTTGTTCGAGGAGTGGGTGGCCCACGGCAAGAACAGCGGCGCCGATGTGCCGACGACGTTCTCCAACGCCCCCAACAGCTACCAGTCCTCCCTCGGCCTGTATGAAACCGGTCAGACCTACAGCGGCAAGCACGGCCGCTCGCTGCGTCTGCAGGGGCTCGAGCCTGGGTTCAACGACAACAGCATGTCGCGGGCGATTGTCATGCACGCAGCCGCCTATGCCGACCCCAAGGTCGTACCCGGCCTCGGTCGGCTGGGGCGCAGCCAGGGCTGCCCCGCCGTGCGGCCGGCCATCGCCGGCAAGCTGATCGACACGCTGCAACGCGGCAGCTACGTGTTTGCCTACTACCCGCAGCAGGAGTGGCTGAAGAAGTCGCGGTTTCTCAACGCCCAGAGCTGCCCGCTGGCCAACCCGTCGATCGCCAGCAAGTAGCCACGCGTTTTAAGTGGCTTGTGGATCCATAAATATCCACAAGCCACTTTTTTGTTGACTGATTTCCGGTTTCTGGTTGTTAATGGATCCACAAAAACAATCAATCGGAGAATCGGATGTTCCCGAAAAACGCCTGGTACGTCGCCTGCACCCCTGACGAAATCACCGAAAAGCCCCTGGGCCGGCAGATCTGCGGGGAAAAGATGGTGTTCTACCGCGGTCAGCAGAACCTGATCCGCGCCGTCGAGGATTTCTGCCCGCACCGTGGGGCACCGTTGTCCATGGGCTATGTCGAGCATGGCAACCTCGTCTGCGGTTACCATGGCCTGGTCATGGGCGGCGATGGCAAGGCCGTCGAGATGCCAGGCCAGCGGGTACGGGGCTTCCCCTGCAACAAGGCCTATGCCACGGTCGAGCGTTATGGCTTTGTCTGGGTCTGGCCCGGCGATCAGGCACTGGCCGACCCCGCCAGCCTGTGCCACCTGCCGTGGGCAGAGAGTGACGAGTGGGCTTACGGCGGCGGGTTGTTCCACATCAATTGCGACTATCGCCTGATGATCGACAACCTGATGGACCTGACCCACGAAACCTACGTTCACGCCTCCAGCATCGGCCAGAAGGAAATCGACGAAGCACCGCCGGTCACTACGGTCAACGGCGACGAGGTGGTCACTGCCCGCCACATGCAAAACATCATGGCGCCACCGTTCTGGCGCATGGCGCTGCGGGGCAATCAGCTACCCGACGACCAGCCGGTCGACCGCTGGCAGATCTGCCGTTTCACCCCACCCAGCCATGTCCTGATCGAAGTGGGCGTGGCGCTCGCCGGCAAAGGGGGCTACCACGCGGCGGTCCAGGACAAAGCGTCGAGCATCGTGGTCGACTTCATCACACCGGAGACCGAGACCTCGATCTGGTACTTCTGGGGCATGGCGCGCAACTTCAACCCTCAGGATCAGGCCCTGACCGCCAGCATTCGCGAAGGGCAGGGCAAGATCTTCAGCGAAGACCTCGACATGCTTGAACAGCAACAGGCCAACCTGCTGGCGAACCCGCAGCGCAACCTGCTCAAGCTCAATATCGATGCGGGCGGCGTGCAGGCGCGACGCATACTCGAGCGGCGGGTCGCCCAAGAACAGGCCGGCGCCGCTGCAGCGCTGATCGCAACCGCGCAGTAACCGTCCCCGTCGATGCCCAGACCGGCCATGCCGGTGGCCGTCCATGCAAGGTGAGCCATGATTGAAGTCGTCGTCACAGCCCGAACCCGTGAAGCCGAAGGTATCTGCAGCTACGAATTGCGCTGCGCCCAAGGCCAGCCGCTACCCGCATTCAGTGCCGGGGCGCACATCGATGTGCACTTGCCCGGCGGCCTGGTGCGCCAGTACTCCTTGTGCAATCACCCGCAGGAGCGTCACCGCTACCTGATCGGCGTGCTTAATGATGCAGCATCGCGCGGCGGCTCCCGCTGCCTGCACGAGCAGGTCGAAGCGGGGCAGCGGCTGCTGATCAGCGAGCCGCGCAATCTCTTTGCCCTGGCGCCCGGTGCCCGCCGTAGTTTGCTGTTTGCCGGCGGCATCGGGATCACCCCGATCCTGTGCATGGCAGAACAGTTGTGGCTGCAAGGCGATCACTTCGAATTGCACTACTGCGCCCGCTCCAGCGAGCGTGCGGCATTTCTCCAGCGCCTGGCGGCGACACCGTTCGCCGGCCGGGTCCATCTGCATTTCGACGCGCTCCCGCAGACCCGGCTCGACCTGGCCCAGGTACTGGCCGTGCCCGGCGCGGAGGATCACCTGTACGTCTGCGGCCCGGCTGGCTTCATGCAGCAGGTACTGGACAATGCCCGCCGTCAGGGTTGGCAGGACACCCAGCTGCACCGCGAGTACTTCGCCGCCGCGCCAGTCGACACCGCGGGTGACGGGGTGTTTTCGGTCAGGCTCGCCAGCACCGGCCAGGTGTTCGAGATCCCCGCGGACAAGACCGTGGTTCAGGTTTTGCAAAGCCACGGCGTGCCGATGGCGGTGTCGTGCGAGCAGGGGGTCTGCGGCACCTGCCTGACCCGGGTGCTGGAAGGCGTGCCGGAGCATCGCGACCTGTACCTGACCGAAGCCGAGCAGGCCGCCAATGACCAGTTCACCCCGTGCTGTTCACGGGCCAGGACGCCCATGCTGGTGCTGGACCTGTAGGGTGCGCCTAGTCGCCCCTGGAAATCACCTGGACGCCACTTGCCGTGCTGGCCGCGCCGAACACTTCGGCATAGCGCAGCGTGGCATTGGCGTGTTCGCGCATGATGTTTTCGGCGCGTGCGCCCTGGCCGTTGCGCAGTGCATCGACCAATGAGTGGTGCTGCATGTGGGCGTAATTGAAGCGCCGGTACTCGCGGGCCATGTCGTGGCGGTCGAAGGCCAGCGCCGACACCGAGGCGAACGGGCGATGGTCATTGCGCGCCAGCGCCTCGGCAATGGCGGGGTTGCCGCTGCCGGCCACGATCACCTGGTGCAAGCGCACGTTGAGGTCGTGATAGGCCGCCAGGTCCTGTTCGGTGATGTAGCCCTTGGCGAACAGGGCGTCGCCCTCATCGAGGCATTGCACCAGGGTGGCCATGGCCTGCGCGTCCAGGCCACGTTCGGCGCACAGGCGTGCCGCCAGCCCTTCAAGAACGCCGCGGACCTCCACCGCGCCGGTGAGGTCATCGACGCTCAATGTACGCACCTGAAAACCCTTGCCGCCATGGCGCACCAGCAGGCCTTCCTGTTCCAGGGTGCGGAACGCCATGCGCACCGGCATGCGGGAAACGCCGAAACGTTCTGCGGTAGGGACTTCCATCAACCGTTCACCGCCGGCCAGTTCGCCGGAGGCGATCATCTTGCGCAGGGCGACCAGGATGGTCTGGCCGTGTTTGCTCATTGCACGCGACCTCAACGAAGGGGCCGCCATGGTAACGCAAGCGGCACGGACGTTGCACTGCGCAGGTGGTGCTTGCGGTAATCTGTGCGCGGCATGGAACTGGCCCGCTGACAACAAGGTAGAGACCTTTGAAACTTCACCAACTCAAGGCGCTGGTCGCCATCCACAACGCAGGCAGCATTCTCGAAGCGTCCAAGCTCATGCATATCACCCAGCCTGCACTGAGCCGGTCGATCAAGGAGCTGGAGCGCGAGGTCGGTTTCACCCTGTTGCAGCGCTCATCCAAAGGCATGGCCCTGACCGAGGAAGGCAAGCGCGTCATCCGCCATGCCAACCTGGTGGTGGAAAGCATTCGCCGCCTGCAGATCGAAGCGGCCAGTATCCAGGACGCCGCGGTGGGCGCAGTGTCCATCGGGGTGACTTCGCTGACCGCGATGCTGGACGGGGTCGACGACAGCATCCTGGCCTTCCGGCGCAAATACCCGCGGGTGAAGATCACCATCACCGACCTGCGCCCCAGTCAGATTCTGCAACGGCTGCGCGATGGCAGCCTGGATTTCGCCATTACTTCGCAGCAGCCGTTGAGCCGGCTCAACCTGGACTGGGAAGCGCTTGGCAGCATCAAGGGCCGGGTGATCTGCCATGCGTCGAATCAGCAGAAGTTCGCCAAGTCACTGCGCACCTTGCAATACGCTCCGTGGATCAGCCTGGATGAACTCTCGGACCCGGCATCGCAGTTTCACCAGCTGTTCGATAGCAACGGCCTGCGGGTGCCGCAGAACACCATTGAATGCACGTCGGTGATGATGGCGCTGAAGCTGTTGAAGAACACCGAATCGTTGATGACCATCAGTGAGCTGGCCGTGGACCAGGGGTTTGCCTTTGGCGTTGATGGCGAGTACCTGGCCGTGGCAGTGCAGGAGCTGATTCCGGATTACCCGGTCAACCTGGTCTGCATCGACCGCCACAGCCTGACCGCGCCCGCCCAGGAACTGTTTCACAGCTTGCGTGGGCAGGTGCTCAGGCAAACCCGCCCGGCGCCGTCAGAAGTGGTAGTACATGCCTAGGGAGAGGTTGCTGGGGTCGTCGCCCAACTGGTCCAGCGGGGTGCCAGCGTAGGTGACCGAGGACGCAGGCTGGTTGAAGATCTTGCCAACCCGTCCATACACAGCCCAGCGCGGGGTGATGAAATGATCGTAGCCGAGCATCACCCCTTGGGCATTCTTGTCGCGCGCCGTGACCTGGCGCTGCATCACGGCCAGGCGCAGCACGTCCAGCTGGCCAACCGGTGCCATCACGCCGAAGGTGTACAGCGTGGTACTCGGGGTGCCGTGCTGGTCGACGGCCTGGTGTTGCCAGGTCAGGCTGGTGGCCAGCGGGCCGAAATCGTAGAACGTCGACAGGCTCTTGTAATGGTTGGCGGTCTGGCGTGAGGTGCCGCCGTCGTCCCAAGGGTCGCTGTAATACAGGTTGTAGGAGGCCAGCAGCATCAGCGTACTGGTGCGGTATTGCAGCCTGGCGCCGCCACCGCGCACGGTACGCCCCTGGCTGGCGGCATCATCGAAGCCGAAGGTCACTGCGGTGCCGAGGCTGAAACCGTTCAGGGTCGGGCTGGTGTAGGCCAGGGTATGTTTCGGCCGCAGGTCCAGGTTGTAGGCACCTTTGCCGGCGGCAGGCAGGGCCAGGAAGGTGTAGGGCGAGCCATACGTGGCGAGGAACGGGTCGGCGTAGGTCGGGGTGCCCATGCTGTAGGTCTTGCCGAACTCGAGCTTGCCCAGGGTTCGCGAGCGCAAGGCCAGCGTGGCCAGGCGCAGGCTGCCGATCGTGTCCCAGGTCCCTTCCAAGGCTTTGCCGTTGACGTTGAAGCCCTCTTCGACATCCAGCTCCACGACAGTATCGGTGCCCACTGCCTTCCTGGCATACAGCCCGAGCTTGTTGGTCCATGCGCCGCCACCGGCCAGACGAAAACCCGAATGGTGCTGCGAGTCGTGATAGCTGGTGAAGGCGTCCACGGTGCCGTAGACCTTGAGCTTGTCATCGAAGCCGTTATCCACCCCGTAATAACCGAAGCCTGGCGCAATCCGGCCCAGGCTCGGGAAGCCCTCGGCGTGCGTCTGCACGGCAAGGGCGGCACATTGAATCATCAACAGCATCGAGGTAGTGCGAGTGTTCATTCACGACTCCAGGCCAACTCACTGATGGGGTGGCCCGTAGCGTCGATGAACAGATCGTTTCAGCGCGATTGCTTATTCGGCAACCCTATGCCGCTTGGTTAATCAGCTGCTGGCGCTGCCCACGTCTGGCGGCGACGCCTGCTGCAGAGCGCCTGCCATCACCCGACAAGGTGCCGTGCGGTGGGCCGCTCAGTGTGCGTTAACGGGGCAGCGGGTACAGGCAGGGCGAACGGTGCGCCACTTCAGGGCATGTTGGCCGTCGCCTGCGCGGAGTGATTAACCCTCGGTTAGGTGTATGCCGAAACTGCAAGTGTGTTGCGTGCCCGATTGGCCGATAGTCGTGGCACGCCGCGATTTGCCATCGGAGAACACAATGACAACACCGCTACCCGCATCGACCGCCGTGCAGCCCGGCGCGCATAGCGCCGCACAAGGGGGGCGTGCTTCGCGCAAGACCTTGGTCGCCTGTTCGCTGGGCAATGCGCTGGAAATGTACGACTTCACGATCTACAGCTTCTTCGCCGTGCTGATCGGCAAGCATTTCTTCCCCGCCGAATCGGCGACGGCGTCGTTATTGATGTCGCTGGCCACCTTTGGTGTGGGTTTCCTCATGCGTCCCATCGGGGCAATGGTCATCGGCCGCTATGCCGACCGGCATGGGCGCAAGGCCGCGTTGAGCCTCACCATCGGCCTGATGACCCTGGGCACCGCGTTGATTGCCTTTGCGCCCACCTATTCGCAGATTGGCATTTTCGCCACGCTGTTGCTGGTGCTCGGTCGACTCATTCAAGGCCTGTCGGCAGGCGGGGAGGTCGGGACTGCATCGGTGTTTCTGATGGAGTCGAGTGCGGTCAGCAACCGTTGTCGGAATGTCAGCTGGCAGGCCGCCAGCCAGGGGTATGCCGCCTTGGTGGGCGCCGCATTCGGCTTTGCGCTGCACCAGTCGCTTGACCCTGTGGCCCTGGAAAGCTGGGGGTGGCGGCTACCCTTCATCGTCGGGCTGCTGATCGGCCCGGTGGGTTGGTACATTCGCACGCACCTGCCAGAAACCCACGAGGCGACGCCAGTGTCGCATGGCGGACAAGGGCTCGATGCGCAACTGCTCAAACGCATCACCCTGGGCATCGGCCTGATGGCCAGTTCGACCATCGGCATGTACCTGTTGGTGTTCTACATGCCCACCTACCTCACCACCACCTTGCAGTATCCGCCTGGCAGCGCCATGGCCATCGCCTGCATCAGCAGCGGCTGCATGGCAGTGATCTGCCCGCTGGCGGGCAAGTTTGCCGACCGGTACCAGCTGCGCAAGCGCCTGCTGGCCTGGACGGTGGCCACGCCGGTGGTGCTGATCCTGCCAGTGTTCCACCTGCTTGGGCAGGTGCGCGACCTGGGCCTGGCCATGATGTGCGTCGCGGTGTTGATCTTGCCGACCTGCATCGGTGCGGGCGCATTCTTCGCGCTGATCATGGAGGGCTTCCCGAAAGCCCGGCGCTCCTTCGGCACCTCGGTCAGTTACAGCCTGGGCGTGACCCTCTTCGGCGGCTTCGCGCCGCTGGTGGCCACCTGGCTGATCGCCGCGCTGCAGACCCCGATGGCGCCGGCCTATTTCCTCCTGGCGGGTGGCGTGGTCAGCCTGGCCTGCCTCCGTTATTTCCCTGAAAACAAAGGATGCGAGTGACATGGGTACGTTCCTGAGCAAACCGCCTCAGTGCGAGGCCGCGGCACTGGATGAGTTCGTCACGCTGCGCCGACAGATCCACGCCGCGCCGGAACTGGGCGGCGACACCCCCGACACCGCCGCGCTGGTGGCCGACAGGCTCCAGGCGTGGGGCTACGAGGTCCATCGCAACGTGGGCGGGCATGGTGTGGTCGGCGTGTTGAAGGTGGGCAACGGTCCACGCAGCATCGGGTTGCGCGCCGACATGGATGCCTTGCCCATGACCGAGAAAAACCCCTTCGCCCATGCCAGCAAGATCCCCGGCCGCATGCATGCCTGTGGCCATGACGGGCATACCGCAATCCTCCTGGCCGCCGCTTCGCAGCTGGCTGCCACGCGCGATTTCAATGGCACGTTGAATGTGATCTTCCAGCCGGATGAAGAAGGCCTGGCCGGGGCCAAGGCCATGCTCGACGATGGCCTGTTCGAGCGTTTTCCGTGTGATTCGGTGTACGCCCTGCACAACATGCCCGGCTTGCCGGTGGGCACCTGCGTGGTTCAGGCCGGGCCAACCATGGCGTCTTCGCAGCGCGTCAGCATTCGCATCACCGGCAAGGGTGGCCACGGTGCGATGCCGGAACTGTCGGTCGACCCGGTGATGGCGCTGAACAGCCTGATCAACGCCATCCAGACCATCAAGTCGCGCAACCTGAGTGTCGAGGAATACGCGGTCATCAGCATTGGCATGATCCAGGCCGGCACCGTCTACAACATCATCCCCGATGAAGCGTGCATGCTGCTGAGCGTGCGCACCGACACGGCCGAAACGCAGCAGAAAATCAACAGTCGCATCGACGCCCTGGTCAAAGGCCATGCTGAAAGCTTCGGCGTGCAGATCGATGTGCAGTTCACTCAACTGGCGCCGGCGCTGTGCAACAGCGACCAGGAAAGCGCGTTGCTGCGTGACAGCCTGAGGCCGTTGTTCGCTGACGGTGCGCTGCTGGACACGATGCCGAAAAAAGTCATGGGCACCGAGGACTTCGCCTACATGCTGCAGGCGCGGCCAGGCTGTTATTTCATGCTGGGCAACGGTACCGGCGAGTTCCATGGCTGCTCGGTGCACAACCCGCACTATGACTTCAACGATGCGCTGGTGAAGATAGGCGCCGATTGCTGGGTGAAATGGGTCCGGGACTACCTGCGTTGAGGTGCAGCATCAGGCTGGCGGCTGTTGAAACAACTCGCGGATCACCCCTCTGATCCAGCGATTGCCAGCGTCCTGGTGATAGCGCGCATGCCAGTGCTGCTTGACGGTGAAGCGTTCTACGGCAAACGGGCAGTCATGCAGCCTCAGCCCGTGCATGTCGGCAAGCGTCTGGCCGATGTGCCGCGGCAGCGTGGCGACCAGGTCGGTGGTCCCGACGATCATGCCCAAGCCGAGAAAGCCGGGCAGTTCGAGCATGGTCCTGCGCTCGATCCCGGCCCGCGCCAGGCCGGTTTCGAGCAGCTTCTGCCCGGTCCCGGCACTGATCTGCACGTGCCCCTCGGCCCGGTAGCGCGCCACGCTCATGCCATCGCCCAACCGCGGATGCTGTGCGCTGCTCAGGCAAACCCAGTCCTGCTCGAACAGCACCTGTTGATACATGCCCGCGCCAAGCCCGGGTACGAAGCCGATGGCCAGGTCCGCTTCACCGGATTCCAGCGCGCTCTCGGTATTGCCATCGATCCGCGCCGCTTCCAGGCGAATGCCCGGCGCATGGCTGCGCAAATGGTTGAGGATGCTGGGCAGCAAGGTGATATGGCTGGCATCGCTGACACACAGGCGAAAGCGCCGTTGTGCCGTGGCTGGCATGAACTGTGGCGCCCAGTCGCTGAGGCGGCGCAGCGATTCCAGCACTTCCCGGCATGGGCCTATCAGCTGGTCGGCCCGCGGGGTTGGGGCCATGCCGCCCGGCGTGCGCACGAACAACGGGTCGTTCAACTGCTCACGCAGGCGCCCCAGCCAGATGCTCAGGGTCGGTTGGCTCTGGCCCAACTGCTCGGCGGCGCGGGTCACGCTTCGGCACTGGTAAAGCACCTCGAACAACTGCAGCAGCTTGGGTTCCGGCAAGGGCTCGAACGGGGTCATTATTGAAAATCTCAATAGTGCTATTGAGGCCATTGTATAGCCCAAATAAGCCTCGCTGCATAAGGTAGTCGCAAACCACAGGAGGTCTGCGACGTGAAAATCTGCATTCTCGGTGCCGGTGCCCTGGGTTGCGCCATTGGCGCGGCCTTGAGCGAGGCGGGGCATGAAACCTGGCTGTTGAACCGTGGCCGTGCGCATGTCGAGGCCATGAACCTGCACGGGCTGCAGGTGCAGGACGAACGCGGCGAGCGCCAGGTGCGGGTCAACGCCGCAATGGATGCCGAGGACGTCGGCGTGGCAGACCTGGTGGTGGTGCTGGTCAAGTCGTTCCACACCGCCGAGGCCATTGCCGGTGCCAGCGCGCTGATCGGGCCGCAGACGCTGGTGCTGTCGCTGCAGAATGGCCTGGGCCACGAGGACATCCTGGCCGAGGCGGTAGGGCGCGAGCGGGTGCTGGCGGGCAAGACCTACGTCGGCGGCGTGCTGCTGGCGCCGGGCTCGATCCGTGCCGGTGTGGCGGGCAAGCAGACCTTCATCGGTGAGCTGGACGGCCAGCTCACGCCCCGTGTGCAAGCCATTGCCGCCGCCTTCAACGGTGCCGGGCTGGCCACCACGGTCAGCGACAACATCCTCGGCACCATGTGGGACAAGCTTCTGGTCAACGTCGCCACCGGCGCGCTGAGCGGCATCACCATGCTCAGCTACGGCCAGCTGTACAGCGAACCGCTGCTGGCGAGCACCGCCAAGGCCGCCGTGGCCGAGGCCATCGCCGTGGCCGAGCGCGCCGGCATCCGCCTGAGCCTGACCAGCCCTGAGGCTGCCTGGACGCTGGCCGCCGAAGGCCTGCCGGCGAGTTTCCGCACCTCGATGCTGCAAAGCCTGGAAAAAGGCTCGATCACCGAAATCGACTTCATCAACGGCTCCGTCGTGCGCTGGGGCCAGCGCCATGGCGTGGCCACACCGGTCAACGCAACCCTGGTGGCCTGCATCAAGGGCATCGAACGCGCCATGGCCGATCACCAGAAGAGGGAAAACCCATGAGCCAGCCAAAAGCCTACCTCGAACATGTCGCGTTCTGGGTGCGCGACATCCAGTGGCATATCCGTTTCTTCAGCGAAGTGTGCGGCATGACCATGCGCGAAGTGCAGGGCGACGTCGAGCGGCCCGCGCAGTACTGGACCCTGGGGGGCCTGCAGTTCATCCACCAGCCGGACTTCGCCGGCCCGGAAGGGCGCATGGCGCACCTGGGCATCATGTGCGAAGACCTCGAAGCCGCCCTGGCGGCGGCCCAGCGTTTCGGCGTCAGCGAGATGCCCCAAGGGCGTAACTGGTTGCGCCTGCCTGACGGCCTGGCCGTGGAATTCATCCAGGCGTTGCCGGCGGCCTGCGTCGCCCAGGCCTTGGCCATCGACCCCCGCGCGGAGGTTCAGGCATGAGCGTGGTGGAAAGATACTGGGACGACGCCCGCGAAGGCGATGAATGCATCAGCCCGACCTACACCGTGACCCGCGAACGGATCCTGGCCTACGCCGACCTGACCGGTGACCACACCCCGGTGCACGTCGACGAGGCGTACGCCAACGCCAGCCACTTCGGCTGCCTGGTCGCCCACGGCCTGTTCGGGCTGTCGATTGCCGACGGCCTGAAGACCCAGTGCGACTACCGTTTCCTGCCGGGCATGTCGCTGGGCTGGACCTGGGACTTCGTGCTGCCGATCAAGGTCAACGATGTGCTCCATGTGCGCATGCGCGTGGGCGCGATGCGCCCGAGCAAAAGTCGCCCAGGCTGGGGCATCGTGGTGCTGCCCTCGGAGCTGATCAACCAGCACGGCGAAGTCGTGCAACGCGGCGAGCACCGGCTGATGGTGCCGCGGAGGGCCGGAGCATGAGCCAGGCATTGCCATTGGCGGGTATCCGCGTCATCGACTACAGCCACTTCCTCGCCGGCCCTTATGTCGGGCGCTGCCTGGCAGCCCTGGGCGCAGAGGTGATCAAGGTCGAGCGGCCGGGCAGCGGCGATGCCGGCCGGCAGCATGCATTCACTCTGGACGACCAGCAGAGCGGTTACTTCCTGCAACTGAACATGGGCAAGCAGGGCGTCAGCGTGAACATGAAGGACCCGCGCGGCAAGGCCTTCATGCAGCGCCTGACCGATTCGGCCGACGTGTTCATCGAAAACTACCGCCCCGGCGCCCTGGACAAGCTGGGCCTGGGCTACGCCGAACTCGCGGCGCGCAACCCGCGCCTGGTGTACTGCTCGATTTCCGCCTACGGCCATACCGGGCCGGACGCCCACCGCGCCGGCTTCGGGCTGATCGCCGAGGCCAAGAGCGGGATCATGCAGATGGTCGGCGTGCCCGGCGAAGCGCCGCCGCTGCTGCGCATTTCGCTGGGCGACATGTACACCGGCATCCATGCCGTGGCGGCGATCAACGCGGCGCTACTGGGCCGGGCCAACAGCGGCCGCGGCCAGCACATCGACATGGCCCTGTACGACACGCTGGTGTCGATGCATGAGTACGCGGTGCAGTGCTACACCTTGTCCGATGGCACCGTGTTGCCGGAGCAGACGGGCCATGACATGCCCACCTCGACCCTGTACGGCGTGTTCCGCGCTGCCGATGGCGACCTGGTGATCGCCGCCCAGGTCGACGATGCCTGGCAACGCTTTGCCGCCATGCTCGAAGCCAACGGTGGCCCGAGCGGGTTTGGCAGCGACACGCGCTACCACAGCCTCAACGGTCGCAACGCCCACCGCCAGGCGATCCTGGCCGTGGTCCGCGACTGGGTCGGCGCGCGCCAGGTGGCCGATATCCTGCAGCTGCTGGATGGCATCGACATCCCCAGCGCCAAGGTGCAGCGCATCGACGAAGTGCTGGCCGACCCGCAGATCCAGGCCCGCAACATGGTCATCGAACAGCAGCACCCGCGCTACGGCACCTTGCGCCTGCCCAACCTGCCGTTTCGCTTTTCCGACTGCGACACCGCGATCCACCAGCTGGCTCCGGACCTCGGCCAGCACAACGCCGAAGTCGCCGCGGCACTTGGCTTCAGCCCCGAAGAAATCACCGCCATGCAGGCAGACGGTGTGCTGTTCACCCACGGAGATGCACGATGAGCGACCGCTATGCAGTGATCGGCCGGCCGATCAACCACACCAAGTCCCCATTGATCCATGGCCTGTTCGCCGAGGCCACTGGCCAGGCCCTGGAGTACGGCGCCATCGAGGGCGAGCTGGAGGGCTTCGAGGCCCAGGTGCTGCAATTGCGCAGTGAGGGCGGGCTGGGCATGAACATCACCGCGCCGTTCAAGCTGCGCGCCTTCGAGCTGGCCGACCGGCGCAGCGAGCGTGCGCAGCTGGCACGGGCGGCCAATGCGCTGAAGTTCGAGGATGGCAGCATCTACGCCGAGAACTTCGATGGCATTGGCCTGCTGCGGGATATCGAGCAGAACCTCGGTGAACCGCTGCGCCAGCGCCGGGTGCTGTTGCTTGGTGCCGGCGGCGCAGTGCGCGGCGCCTTGCTGCCGTTCCTGCAGGCCGGGCCGCGTGAGCTGGTGATCGCCAACCGCGACATGGCCAAGGCACTGGCCTTGCGCAACGAACTGGATCACCCCCGGCTGCGCATCAGCCGTTATGAAGAACTGGACGGGCAAGCCTTCGATATCGTCGTCAACGCCACCTCCGCGAGCCTGACCGGTGAGTTGCCGCCGCTGCCTGCTGGCGTGCTGGGCGGCGCGCGCCTGGCCTATGAGCTGGCCTATGGCAAAGGCCTGACACCGTTCCTGCGCATGGCGCAGGCGCAAGGGGTGGCGCGCCTGGCCGATGGCGTCGGCATGCTGGTGGAGCAGGCGGCAGAAGGATTTGCCTGGTGGCGCGGGGTACGGCCTGAAACCCGTGCCGTGATCGACCGCCTGACCATTCCCCTGGAGTGAGCCATGCCCGCCAATGTCCTGATGCTGCACGGCATCAACCACAACATGTTCGGCAAGCGCGACCCGCGCCAGTACGGCACGGCCACCCTGGCCGACATCGACCAGGCCCTGCAGGCGCTGGGCGAGGAACTCGGTGCACAGGTAGAGTGCTTCCAGACCAACTACGAAGGCGCAATGTGCGAACGCATCCATCGGGCCTATGAGCAACGGGTGGATGCCGTGCTGATCAATGCCGGGGCCTGGACCCATTACAGCTACGGCATTCGTGACGCACTGGCGATTGTCGAGGCGCCGGTGGTCGAAGTGCATATGTCGAACATCCACGCCAGAGAGCCGTTCCGCCATCACTCGGTATTTGCCGAGGTGGTGCGCGGGCAGATCTGCGGGTTTGGCGTCGAGACCTACCTGCTGGCATTGCGTGCGGCGCTGAACATGATCTGATGGCCGGCGCGCCTGCACAAAGCGCGCAGGTCCGGACCCATCAATCACCGGAGGGACTCGTGAACGCGTCTCGGCACACCACTTTCATCGCCTTGCTGGTCGCCATAACCTTCTTCATGGAGAACCTCGACGCCACCGTCATCGCCACGGCGTTGCCGCAGATGGCCCGTGACTTCGCCGAGCACCCGGTCAGCCTGAACATCGGCATCAGCGCCTACCTGCTGGCGGTGGCGGTGTTCATCCCGCTCAGCGGTTGGCTGGCCGACCGCTTTGGCGCGCGGCAGGTGTTCGCCGGGGCCATCGCCCTGTTCACCCTGGCGTCGTGGCTCTGCGGCCTGGCGACCGACCTGGAGACCTTCGTCGTCGCACGGGTGCTGCAAGGCATCGGCGGGGCGCTGATGGTGCCGGTCGGCCGCCTGGTGGTGTTGCGCACCACCGACAAGCAGGACCTGGTGAAGAGGCTCGCGGTGATCACCTGGCCCGGGCTGGTCGCGCCGGTACTGGGGCCACCCATCGGCGGGCTGATCGTCACCCACCTGTCGTGGCCGTGGATCTTCTACCTGAACATACCGCTTGGCGTGCTGGCCCTTGCGGCAGCGTGGTGGCTGATTCCCGCTGGCCGCCCTGGCGAAGCACGCCGCTTCGACCTGCTCGGCTTCGGCTTGCTCGCCTCGGCCTGCGCCGCGTGGTTGATCGGCCTGGAAATGCTCGGTTCGCTGGCCGCTGGCAGCCTGCCTGGCGGGGCCGTACTGGTGGCAGCGGGCGGCTTGCTGAGCTGGCTCGCGGTTCGCCATTGCCAGCGCCACCCGGCGCCGCTGTTGCCATTGGCAGCCATGGGCATCGCTACGTTCAGGGCCAGCATCGTCGGCGGTACGCTGTTCCGCCTGTCGATCAGCGCCTTGCCGTTCCTGATTCCGCTGATGCTGCAGGTCGGCTTCGGCCTGTCACCGGTGGATGCCGGCTGGCTGGTGCTGGCGATCTTCGCTGGCAACCTCGCGATGAAGCCGTTCACCACCGGTTTGCTGCGCCGCTATGGTTTCCGCCGCGTATTGCTGGTCAATGGCATGATCGGTGTCTGCAGCATCCTGGCCTGCCTGGGCTTGCAGCAGGGCATGCCGTGGTACTGGATGGCGCTGGTGCTGTTCATGGGCGGGCTGTCACGTTCGATGCAGTTCACCACCTACAATGCCGTCGGTTTCTCCGAGGTGCCCAGGCCACAGATGGGCGAGGCGTCGACACTGTTCAGCATGTTCTTCCAGCTGGCGATGGCGCTGGGGGTCGCCGTGGTGGCGCTGTTGTTGCGGGTCGCGATGATGGTGCGCGGCGGCGAGGGTGGGATGACGGTCAGCGACTTCCACTGGGCGTTGCTCGGCGTGGCGCTGATTGCCTGCCTGGCGCTGGTCGATGCCGTGCGCCTGCCGGGCAATGCCGGTGAGCAGGTCTTGCGCACCTGACGGGCATTGCGGCCACCCAGGTGGCCGCAACACCAGCGGTTATCAGGACTTCACAGTGGCGGCTGCCAGGCTCCTGCGCTTGCTCATCAGGCGGTAATAGCAGGCTGCCGGGAACAGCAGCCCCACCACCCAGGCCAGGTCGATGCCCTGCAACGAGGCGGCGACCGGCCCAACGTAGAGGGAGGTGTTCATGAACGGGATCTCCAGGGCGATGGTGGCGAGGAACACGCCCACCGCAATCCAGTTGACCCGGCCATAGATGCCCGAGGGGTCGAAGATGTCGGCTATCTGGTATTGCCCTTTGCGCAGCGCGTAGTAGTCCACCAGGTTGATGGCGGTCCAGGGGATCAAAAAGTAGCTCATGAAGAAGATGAAGTTCAGGAAGAACTGGATGAAGTCATCCTGGGCCAGGGTGCACAACGCTGTCGCCAGGGCACAGATCACCAGCATGAAGCCCGCGCGCACCCCGGGGGTGACTTTCAGCGCCGCGAACGGTTCGATCACCGTCACCGTCGACATGAACGCGCCATACAGGTTGAACACGTTGATCGCGATCTGCCCGTAGAGCACGAACGCCACCGCCAGCAACGTCCCGCCACCGAGCACGCCGAGCAGCTGCAGGCCGACGTTGTCGGAAAAGCCAGCGACGGCCTTGGCCAGCACGGCGCCCAGCAGCATCATCCAGCTACCGCCGATGACGGTGCCCGCGTAGCTGTACCAGAACACCTGGCGGGTGGACGTGCGGGTCGGCAAATAGCGCGAGTAGTCGGCTACGTAAGGGGCGTAGGACAGCTGCCAGGTGACCGCGATGCTCACCGAGGCCAGGAAGCTGGCCAGGTTGAAGCCTTGCGCAGACCATAGTCCGGCTTCCATCGGCAGCGCCAGGGCGAGCAGGGTGGCAATGCCGAAGACCGCGATCGACAGCAGCGTCAGCAGCTTCTGCAGGCGGTGGATGAGCTGGTAGCCGAACAGCGCCACCAGGAAGCACAGGGCGCCGAGCAGGGCAATGTTGCCGCCGTTGCCGAACGGGCTGGCGCTGGCGATGGCCTGGGCGGCCAGCAGCGTGTTGCTGACGAAGAAGCCCAGGTAGATGAGCATCACGAACAGCAACGGCACGATGGCGCCGAACACGCCGAACTGCGCACGGCTCTGGATCATCTGCGGGATCCCCAGGCGCGGGCCCTGGGCGGAATGCGACGCCATGAAGATTGCGCCGATCAATGCGCCGAGCACTATCGACAGCGCGCTCCAGAACAGGTTGAGCCCCAGGCTGATCGGCAGCACCCCGGCGGCCACCGTGGTGATGTTGGCGTTGGCGCCGAACCAGACGAAGAACAGCGAGTGCGGCTCGCCATGGCGTTCGGCTTCCGGGATGAAGTCGATGCTTCTTTTCTCTACTTTCATGTCGTTCTCCGCTCAGCGCTGCGCAGTCAGTTGGCGTTCGAAGCGCGCAATCGTCTGCACGAACGCTTCTGGCGCAAAGGCAAGATGGTCGGGTTCTGCGCTGAGCACAGAGGCGGCCGGCTGGTTGTTCCAGCTGCGCAGCAACTGCTCGGTGGAAAAGATTTCCAGCCCGTAGAGCCAGTTGGAGAGAATGAACAGCGCCGAGTAGTGGGCGGAAAGCGTGGTCGCGGTGCAGGCGTCGGCGACCAGCACCAGCTGGAAGTCGTGCTGGTAGGCATCGAACAGACTGCTCATCACACACACGTCGGTCAGTACACCGATCACCACCAGTCGTTTGATGCCGCGGCTTTTCAAGCTTTGGGCCAGGCGCGTGCCGTGAAAGGCGCTGTAGCGCTGCTTGTCGATCACCGTGTCACCGGCCTGCGGTGCCAGGGCGTCGATGATCTCGATGGCCGGGGTGCCGGCACGGTAGGTGGTTGGCTGGCCTTGTGCGTCGACCGGCTCGCCGAATGCCAGGTCGCGGCCGAGCGCATCGTTGACGTGGCGGGTGTAGAACAGCGGCAGGTTGCGGCTGCGGGCGCGGTCAATCAGCGCGGCCGCGTTTTCGATCACACTGTCGAGGCGTGGCAGGGGGAAGCTGTCCTCCTGCTGCAGGTCGACCACGAGAATAGCGGTGTCTTGAGTCATCGGATTTCTTCCAGGTGCAGCACCCCGGGCGCGCTACAAAGGGCTCGCCGGGCGGTGCTGCGGATGAAGGTGGGCGGGCGCCGCGACAACGGTGCCTGCGAGGGGCGAGCGCAACGCTCGTGGAAGAAATCAGCCGACTATCTGCCAGAACCCGTTCTGCTTGGCGGCGACAGCGGCGGGAAGGCGTTGCAGCGTGATCTGCAACGGTGCCGCCGCTCGGCGCAGGAACCCGTTCATGGCCCCGCACGGCAAAGCACATACCCGGCCAGGGCGGCGGGTGCGAAACTTGGCAGTGATGGAGAGGAGGCGGGCCATGAGCAGAACACTCGCGTTAATCGTTCAGCCATGGCAGCAAAATTCGGGCCATCACCGCAGATGCGCCAGGAACATCGACTTTGACGGGTCGAGCTTGGCAGTGTTACCGGTTGGCATGTGGTATGCCGTAATACTGTGCTACCAAGCGTATCAACCCGTCTTGCGCGATACCATCGCGGTCAAGGCAGCCCTGGCTTCGTCGCTGTTGAGCCGCTCGATGAACAGCAGGCCTTCCTTGGCCACCGTGGCGGCCAGTGCTTCGCGCTGCGCATCCTTGAGCAGACGCCTGCTGATGCGCAGGGCATCGGCCGGCAACTGTTGCAGGCGCCGCGCCAGCTTGACGGCGGCAGCCAGGCATTGCGCGCCATCTTCGAACAGTTCGCTCGCCAGGCCCCACTGCACTGCCTGTTCGCCATTCAGCGCCTGGTTGCACAGCAACAGCTGCGCCGCCCGCGCATGCCCCAGCATCTGCGGCAGCAACAGGCTTGCGCCAAACTCCGGGCATACGCCCAGTGCCACGAACGGCGTGCGCAGCTTGGCGTCACGGCTGATGAGCACCTGGTCGCAGTGCAACAGCAGCGTGGTACCGATGCCGATCGCCGGCCCTGCTACCGCCGCGATCAGCGGCTTGTCCAGCGCCAGCACCGCCCACATCATGCGGAACACCGGGCTTTGCAGGTCGGTCGGGGGTTGGTCGAGAAAGTCCGCCAAGTCGTTGCCGGCGGTGAAGCACTCGGTGCTGCCGGTGATCAGGATCACCTCGACCTGCGGGTCGCCGTTGGCGGCCTCGAACAGCTCTGCCAGCCGCGTGTACATGGCGTTGGTCAGGGCGTTGAGCTTGTCCGCACGGTTCAGGCGCACGGTCAGCAGGCCTTCGTCGAGCTGCTGCTGGATCAGGTCGGTCATGGCAGTGCCTTTGTTATTGTCAGGGTGGCCGAGTATAAACAGGCTTCCGCGACCGAGGCGAGTTGCTATACAGTCGTTCAACTATTCGACCCACGAGAGCCCCCGATGACCCAGGAAGCCCGCTTCAGCCGCATGCTGCCCGAACTGCGCAAGGCCAACCTGGTCGAGGCCACCCTGGCCTGCCTGAAGCGCCATGGCTTCCAGGGCGCCTCGATCCGCAAGATCTGCGCCGAAGCCGGGGTTTCGGTAGGCTTGATCAGCCACCATTATTCGGGCAAGGACGAGCTGGTCGCCGAAGCCTACATGGCGGTCACCGGCCGGGTCATGCACCTGCTGCGCGAGGCCATGGCCCAGGCCGCACCCAACGCCCGCGAACGGTTGTCGGCGTTCTTCCGTGGCTCGTTCAGCGCCGAGCTGCTCGACCCGCAGCTGCTCGATGCGTGGCTGGCGTTCTGGGGCGCGGTGAAGACCGCCGAGGCGATCAACCAGGTGCACGACCACTCCTATGGTGAATACCGCCGCGAACTGCGCACGCTGCTTGCCGAGCTTGCGCGGGAGGAGGGCTGGCAACACTTCGATGCCGACCTCGCCGCCATCAGCCTCAGCGCCTTGCTCGATGGCCTGTGGCTGGAGTCCGGGCTGAACCCGGGCACCTTTACCCCGGCCCAGGGCGTGCAGATCTGCGAGGCCTGGGTCGATGGCCTGCAAGCCGGTGGTCGGCAACGCTTCAGTAGCGCCACCGAGGGCTGTTGATCGACCGTTCAGCAATCGCTAGTCTTGGCTCACTCTAATAAAAATATCGCCTTCGGGCACTTCAGGACTAACTGCAATGACCTCTCAGGTACTGGTCGTCGATGACGATCCGCTGATTCGTGACTTGCTCCAGGCTTACCTGTCCCAGGAAGGCTATACCGTCCACTGTGCCGCTACGGCGGAACAGGCCGAAACGCTGCTGAGCGAGCAGCCGGTGGAACTGGTGATGCTCGACATCCGCCTGCCGGGCAAGGACGGCCTGACCCTGACCCGCGAGCTGCGGGTGCGCTCGGAAGTGGGGATAATCCTGATCACCGGGCGCAACGACGAGATCGACCGCATCGTCGGCCTGGAATGCGGCGCCGACGATTATGTGAGCAAACCGCTCAACCCTCGCGAACTGGTGTCCCGCGCCAAGAACCTGATCCGTCGCGTGCGCCACGCCCAAGGCGCGCGGCCAGCCAGCTTGGCTACCGTTACCCTCAAACAGTTCGGCGACTGGTCGCTGGACTGCGACCGCCGCCGCCTGATCGATGCGCAGGGCGGCGAAACCCTGTTGACCCATGGCGAGTTCCAGCTGCTCAGCGTGTTCTTGCGCAACAGCGGCCACACCCTGAGCCGCGACCAGCTGATGGACCAGATCCGCAACCGTGAGTGGGTGCCCAACGACCGTTCCATCGACGTGCTGGTCGGCCGCCTGCGGCGCAAGCTGCACGACGACCCCGCCGAGCCTGAACTGATCATCACCATCCACGGCGCCGGTTATCTGTTCACCGCCAGCGTGGCCGCGTGAGCCCGTTCCTGTTCGGCCTGCTGGCGCTGTTGGCCAGTGCTGCGCTGCAGGCCGCCGACAGCGTGCGCTATTGCGATTACCCGGTGTACCCACCGGTGTCCTGGAGCGATGGCAAGCAACCGCGCGGGCTGGCCCCCACGGTGGTGCGCGAGCTGTTCGGGCGGCTGGGCTATCGGGTCGAGATGGTGGTGCTGGGCAACTGGCAACGCTGCCTGCTCGACGCTGCCGAAGGGCGGGTGGATGTGGTGCTGGCCTACGCCTCGGAACAGCGTGCCAGGTCGATGCGCTTTTCCCAGGTGCCGGTGCTGCGCGAGGAGGTGGCGGTGTTCGCCAACCGCCAGCATCCGCTGCAGTTCGACCAGCTCGAAGACCTGGCCAGATACCGCGGCGGGCTATTGTTCGGCGAAAGCTATGGCCCGGCATTCGACCGCTTCGTGGCGCAGCACCAGAACATCGAATGGGTGTCGGACAGCGGGCAGAACTTCGGCAAGCTGATTCGCGGGCGTATCGACTTCGTGGTTCAGGAGCGGCGTACCGGCCAGCTGTTCGTCGAGCACCTGGCAGGGGCCCAGGACATCGTTGCGCTGCCACCGGCACTGAGCGTCGACTACCTGCGCGTGGCGGTGTCGCGCCATTCGCCGTTGAGCGAGCGGATGGGCGACATCGACGCGCAACTGCAGAAGATGGCCGACGCCGGCGAGCTGGAGCGCTGGCTGCATGAAAGCGAAGTCACCTACCGCGACATGGTCAAGCAGCCATGAGCCGCCTGCAACCGGGGGGCCTGCTGCGGCGGCTGTTGCTGTTCATCCTGCTGTTCAGCCTGTGCTTCACGGTGCTGGCCAGCAGCGTGCAGCTGTATTTCGAGTACCGCCGCGAGATGCGCGAGATCGATGCGCGCATGGCGCTGATCCGCGCTGGCTACCTGGCCAGCCTGGAGCGCAGCCTGTGGGACCTGAACCAGGAGCAGCTGAACGTGCAGTTGCGTGGGCTGGTGGATTTTTCCGATGTGGCGCGGGTGCGCCTGAACAGCGCCGACTTCAGCTTGCAGCAGGGCGAGCCGAGCCCGCAGGGGCCGTTGCGCATCGAGCGTTTTGCCTTGGACTATCAGCCGCCTTCAGGCCCTGCGCGCCATCTGGGTGAGCTGGAAGTGAGCACGGACCTGGGCGCGGTGCACCGCCGGCTGTTCGCTACCGGCCTGACCAGCCTGTTGTGGATGAGCGTGTTCCTCTGCGGGCTGGCCCTGGCACTGTCGGGTTTGTTCTATCGCCTGGTTACCCGTCACCTGCAGGTCATGGCCGAATTCGCCCGGCGCATCGGTGCCGGGCAATGGCACGAGCCCCTGCGCCTGAACAAGCGCCGTTCCCCTCATACCGACGAAATCGACAGCGTGGCGCTGGCACTGGACGACATGCGCCGGGCCATCCTCAGTGACAGCGAACGCCGCGAAAGCGACCGGCTGGCCTTGCAGGACAAGCGTGACGAGTTGCAGAAGCAGGTGGAGCGGCGCACGGCGAGCCTGATGCGTGCCAAGGACGATGCCGAGGCCGCCAACCTGGCCAAGTCGCGCTTCCTCGCTACCATGAGCCATGAACTGCGTACGCCGCTCAATGGCATTCTCGGCATGGCCGAGCTGCTGCGTGGCGCCGGCCTCGCGGCGCCCGACCGGCAACGCCTGGAGGCGCTGTACAAGGCCGGCGAGGGGCTGCTGAGCATCCTCAACGAGGTGCTGTATTTTGCCCGCCTGGAAGAAGGCGAAAGCCGCCCCGAGGCCGTGGATTTCTCCCTGCGCCAGCTGTGCGCCGAGGTCGTGACCCTGCTCGAACCCCGCGCGCTGGCCAACGACAGCCTGGTGCTGTGCCGCATCGACCCGCAACTGGCGGCGTACCAGCACGGCGCCGAGCAGTACCTGCGCCAAGTCCTGAGCAACCTGCTGGCCAATGCCATCAAGTTCACCGAGGGCGGCGAGATCCTGGTTGAAGTGCAGGTGATGCAGGAGCAACCCGGGCGGCAGCGCCTGCGCCTGAGTGTCACCGACGACGGCATCGGCATCTGCGAGGCGATGCAGCCGAAGATCTTCGAGCGTTTCGTCCAGGCCAGCGAGGCCGTTGCCCGGCGCTATGGCGGCACCGGCCTGGGGTTGGCGATCAGCAAGCACCTGGTCGAGCAGATGGCCGGGCAGATCGGCGTGCGCAGCCGCGAAGGGGAGGGCAGCTGCTTCTGGCTGGAGGTGGAGCTCGAGACGGCGCAGGCGCCCCAGGCCATGGCCGCGGCCGCTGCCGGCGCGGCGCCACTGGACATCCTGGTGGTGGAGGACGTGGCCTTGAACCGTGAGGTGGTCAGCGGGCTGCTGGCGCGTGACGGGCACAAGGTCTGGCTGGCGGAGGATGCCGAACAGGGTTTGCAACTGTGTGCACGGCAGCGCTTCGACTTGCTTCTGCTGGATGTGCACCTACCAGGCATCAGCGGCGTGGAGCTGTGCCGGCAGCTGCGTGCCGGCGCCACGCCCAACCGCGACACGCGCATCCTGGCGCTGACCGCCAGCGTCCAGCCGGGGTTGGTGCGGGCCTACCTGGATGCCGGCATGCAGGGGGTGCTAGGTAAGCCGCTGAAGCTGGCCAGCCTGCGCCAGGCCCTGGCGGGGCAATGCCAGGAGGGGGCGCCGACAACCTCCGTCTGGCTTGACCACGGGTTGCTGAGCACGCACCGCACGCTGCTTGGCGAGCAGAAGCTGCAAGGCTTGCTGGCCGGCTTGCAGGACAGCCTGGTGCAACAGCGCATGCCCTTGCTCGAAGCGGTCGAGGCGGGGGACTGCACCGAGGTGATCCACCTGGCCCATCGGCTGGCCGGCAGCAGCGATTCCATGGGCCTGTGCGGCCTGGCGGCGACCTTGCGCGAACTGGAAGCGCGTGGCCTGGCCCGCGACAAAGCGGGGGTACGGGCCATGGGGGCGCTGCTGGGCGAACGTCTGCAGCGTGCCGAAGACACCCTCGCCGCGTTGCTGGCCGCCTGAGCGACAAAATACTTACGACTTTTTACATCTTTGATCTTTACGATCAACCGGGCCTTACATCGCCTTCCAATAATCGGACTCAACCGCTGCACACGCGGTCTTCGACGCTTATTGGAGATAATAATAATGAAAGGCCGTAAAGCTGAAGGTATCCACCTCACGCGGGCATTGAAGAGCCGGCACATCTTCATGCTCTCGCTGGGTGGCGTGATCGGTACCGGGCTGTTCATGGGCTCGGGGGTGACCATCAACCAGGGCGGGCCAGTGGGCGCGATCCTGGCCTACCTGGTCGCCGGTTTCCTGATGTACCTGGTGATGGTCTGCCTGGGTGAACTGTCGGTGCAGATGCCGGTGTCCGGTTCGTTCCAGGCCCATGCGACGAAATTCATCGGCCCGGCCACCGGTTTCATGATCGGCTGGGTGTACTGGATGAGCTGGGCCACCACCGTGGGCCTGGAGTTCACCGCCGCCGGCATGTTGATGACCCGCTGGTTCCCGGAGGTGCCGATCTGGTATTGGTCAGCGCTGTTCGTGGCCGTGCTGTTCGGCATCAACGCCCTGGCCACCCGCGCCTTCGGCGAGGCGGAATACTGGTTCTCGGGGATCAAGGTGGCGGCGATCCTCGGCTTCATCATCGTCGGTGTGCTGGTGATCTTCGGTGGCATTTCGCTGAACAGCGGGGCGCCGGCGCCGATGATGAGCAACCTGATCGGTGATTCGCTGTTCCCCAATGGCCTGTCAGCGGTGTTCGCGGTGATGATGACCGTGGTCTATGCCTTCCAGGGCTGCGAGATCATGGGGGTGGCGGCGGGCGAGACCGACCAGCCGGACAAGAGCATCCCGCGGGCCGTGCGCAACGTGGTGTTCCGCGTGCTGATCTTCTACGTGCTGGCGATCGTGGTGCTGTCGGCGATCGTGCCGTGGCAGCAGGCCGGGCTGATGGAAAGCCCGTTCGTGCAGGTGTTCGACATGGTCGGCATTCCTTACGCCGCAGACCTGATGAACTTCGTGATCCTCACCGCGATTTTGTCGGTGGGCAACTCCGGGCTGTATGCCTCCACCCGCATTCTCTGGGCGATGTCCAAAACGGGCATGGCACCGCGCAGCCTGTCGCCGCTGAGCAGCCGTGGCGTCCCCCTGCGCGCCTTGTTCATCACCCTGTGCTTTGCGCTGGTGTCGCTGATGACCAGCTTTATCGCCGCCGACACCCTGTTCATGGTGCTGATGGCGGTGAGCGGCATGTCTGGCACGGTGACCTGGATCGTCATTGCCCTGGCGCAGTACCGCTTCCGCAAGCAGTTCCTGAGCGAGGGTGGCCAGCTGAGCGACCTCAAGTATCGCGCGCCGCTGTACCCGCTGGTGCCGTTGCTGTGCATCACCCTGTGCAGTTCGCTGTTCGTGTTCCTGGCCATGGATGAGACGCAGCGGCCTTCGCTGTATTGGGGCTTTGGCTTTATTGCGCTGTGCTATGCGGCGTATTTCCTGGTGCAGCGCAAGCGTCATGGGGTGGGGGTGGAAGTGCCGGTGGGGTGAGATGGGTTTGGCAGGTGCATGGCGGGGGATTGGGTGAGGGCTGACAGGTGCTTGCCGGTGTTTTTGCAGGGCCT
>NZ_BQIJ01000013.1:0-174991 GCF_021602465.1 Pseudomonas urethralis | reverse complement strand
AAACGTCGACCACCCGAACTGGGTTTTCTTCGGTGATGTAATCATCCAGGCACTCCGGCAGCAGCGTGACTTGCGTCCGGACCTCACCTTCAATGAACCGCTTCATGATCGTCCCCGCCACGATCTCCACGATCAGAAGGTTAGACAATCGCAGGTGTTTTCACACAGCCTGGACCCATATAGATCGTGATGCACGAAGATCTCTGCTCAAACGTCAGCTACTACTCTGATCTGAATGCATCCCGGCTACAGAGCGCAAAGACCAACTAGCGTCCCGAGGCACAGAGCTGAAGGCGGCGCGGTCAGGAATTGCGGCAGCACTTTTTCCAAAGTTTGGCTAAATGACCCTGCCTATCAGCTCTAATAGGCAGGGTTAGAAGTCAATCCGTCACTGCTTGCGAATGCCTACGATCGTCGCTGTGCCCCCATTCATTCGGAAATCGAAGCTGACCTTGTCGCCTACCTTGAGTCCCTTGAGTTGCTGCTCGGTAGCGCTGAAGCCCATGGTCATTGCCGGCCATTTCAGGGCTGATACTGGTCCATGCGCCAAGGTAACTTTACCTGGTTCCAAAGCTTTGATGGTTCCCTCAGCCGATGCAGTCGGAGCCGCCTGGCTGCCTTGGGTCTCGTTGCCTTCCATGGGCATATTCTTCATATCCGTGCCATACATGTCTTGGGCCTGCACCGCCGCCGCAACGGCGAACACCAGGCCAGCGCTGATCAGTAGCTTCTTCATCGGGTTACTCCTGTTTGGGGGTTATCGTGTACAGCGAGTCCGCGGCGCCTGACGAGCCAGTAAGCCGCAGGGATTACAAATAGTGAGAGCAAAGGCGCGGTGAGCATGCCGCCGACCATGGGTACAGCGATCCGGCTCATGACTTCGCTGCCGGTACCGCTACTCCAGAGGATTGGCATCAAGCCTGCGACGATCACTGCTACGGTCATGGCTTTGGGGCGGATGCGCTGCACGGCCCCTTCGCGGATAGCATCCAGAAGCGCAGGTTGCCCCTGCGTACCGTTGCCGTTTCGTTCAGTCCAGGCATTGTTGAGGTAGATCAGCATGATGACTCCAAACTCTGCTGCGACCCCAGCCAAGGCGATAAAACCGACACCCGTGGCCACCGACAGGTTGTAGCCCATCATGTACAGCAGCCATACGCCGCCGGTTAGCGCAAATGGCAAGGTAGCCATGATCAGCAGCGCTTCACCGAGGCGGCCAAACGTGAGGTAGAGAAGGACGAAAATAATGGCCAGCGTCGCCGGTACTACCCATGCTAAGCGCGCATTGGCGCGCTCCAGGTATTCGAACTGCCCGGAATAGCTCAAGCTTATGCCAGGATCGAGCTTCACCTGCTGATCGACTAGCCGGCGCAGGTCGGCAACGACGGAGGACAGGTCCCGTCTCCGCACGTCGATATACACCCAGCCCGAGGGGCGCGCGTTTTCACTCTTGAGCATGGGTGGACCGTCCGCAATACGCACCCGTGCCACGGTTCCCAGTGTGATTCGCCCCCCTTGGCTGGTGTAAATCGGTAGCTGCCGCAGGGCATCAACAGAGTCACGCCACTCCCGTGGGTACCGAACACTGATGGGATATCGCGCCAGGCCTTCTACGGTTTCGCCGATGTTTTCGCCCCCAACGGCGCCGGCAACAATCGCTTGGACATCAGCAATGTTCAGGCCGTAACGCGCTGCGAATTGGCGGTCGATATCCAGATCGATGTAGCGTCCACCGGTTAATCGCTCGGCGAGGGCGGAAGTCACCCCTGGAACCGTTTTGGCCACCTTCTCGATAGCCAGAGTCACCCGGTCGATCTCATTCAAATTGCTGCCGGCAACCTTTACGCCGATCGGGCTTTTGATACCGGTTGCGAGCATGTCGATACGGTTTCGAATCGGTGGGATCCAGATATTGGTTAGCCCAGGTACCTGCACGGTACGGTCCAGCTCTTCGATCAGCTTCTCAGTGGTCATCCCTGCTCGCCACTGATCCTTCGGTTTAAGTCGGACAGTCGTCTCGAACATCTCCAGCGGGGCCGGGTCGGTCGCTGATTCAGCCCGGCCCGCTTTACCGAAGACACTGGCGACCTCCGGTACCGTTCGGATCAGCCGGTCCGTACGTTGCAAAAGCTCAGAGGCTTTCTGCGCCGAAAGACCTGGCAGGGCAGTCGGCATGTACAGCAAATCGCCTTCATCCAGTGGCGGCAAGAATTCGCCGCCGAGCTGGCTCAGGGGCCAGACACTGCTGAGCAAAATCAACAGTGCACCCGCCAACGTGAGCTTTGGCCGGCGTAGAACGATCTCCAATGCTGGGCGATAGAGCCGTATCAGGGTTCGATTGAGTGGGTTGCGCTCTTCTGCCGGTAAACGACCCCGAATCCAGTACCCCATCAGCACGGGTACCAGGGTAACCGAAAGGCCCGCTGCTGCTGCCATTGCATAAGTCTTGGTGAATGCGAGGGGCGCAAACAGCCTTCCCTCCTGAGCCTGCAAGGTGAATACCGGTATGAAGGACAGCGTAATGATCATGAGGCTGAAGAACAGCGCAGGCCCGACCTCGACTGCTGCCTCAGTCATCACTTTCCAATGATCTTCGCCACGCAACGACTTTCCAGGGTGCCACGTATGCCAAGCCTCAACCCGTTTGTGCGCGTTCTCAATCATCACCACAGCGGCGTCCACCATCGCACCGATTGCAATGGCTATGCCCCCAAGCGACATGATGTTGGCGTTGATGCCCTGGTGGCGCATGACGATCAGGGCAATGAGGACACCAACCGGAAGCGAGACGATGGCGACCAACGATGAGCGCAGATGCCAAAGAAATGCAGCGCACACCAGTGCGACCACGATGAACTCTTCAATCAGCTTCTGGCTCAGATTTTCCACAGCACGATCGATCAACTGGCTACGGTCGTAGGTAGTGACCAGCTCGACCCCGGCAGGCAGGCTTTTTTCCAGCGATTCAAGCTTGGATTTGACGTGAGCGATGGCATCTTTCGCATTCTTGCCACTGCGCAGAATTACTACGCCGCCCACCGCTTCGCCCTGTCCATCAAGCTCGCCGATGCCGCGACGTGCCTCAGGGCCCAGCTGTACAGTGGCTACATCGCCCAGTGTTACGGGTATACCCTTCGCAGCCAGGCGCAGGGGAATGGCTCGGAAATCATCGAGTGACTTCAGATAGCCGGAAGCCCTTACCATGAACTCAGCTTCGCCTTGTTCGAGCACGCCGCCACCGGTTTCCTGATTGGCCTTGGCGATGGCGTCCGAAACCTCAACTTGAGTGATTCCCAAGCTGGCCATGCGCAGCGGATCGAGCACTACCTGGTACTGCTTGACCATCCCGCCTATCGTCGCCACTTCGGCAACGTCCGGAAGAGTTTTCAACTCGAAGCGCAGGAACCAGTCCTGAAGGCTGCGCAGCTGTGCCAGGTCATGGGTACCACTGCGGTCCACCAGCGCATACTGGTAGATCCAGCCTACACCAGTGGCATCGGGTCCGAGCACTGGCTTAGCGGACGCCGGTAATCGAGACTGAACCTGGCTTAGGTATTCGAGCACCCTGGACCGCGCCCAATAGAGATCTGTGCCGTCCTCAAACAACACATATACGAAGCTGTCTCCAAATGCTGAAAAGCCCCGCACTGTCTTGGCTCCGGGTACGGAAAGCATTGTGGTGGTCAGGGGATATGTCACCTGATTTTCCACGATCTGCGGTGCCTGCCCTGGGTAGGAGGTGCGGATAATCACCTGCACATCTGACAGGTCAGGCAACGCGTCGATCGGCAAACTGCGCAGAGAGAAAACGCCCCAAGCTACGGCAAACAGTGTTGCCAGCAGGACCAGGACGCGGTTGCCAACCGACCAACGAATCAGGTTCGCGATCATGGCTGGTTCTCCTGCTGGGTTATTTGCTCGATGACCATGCCTTCATCGCGCTCGCGCACTCCAAACCGGATGCGTTCGCCAACCTTGAGTCCGGCAATCAAGCGGGGATCTGCCACAGGGAAAGTCATCGTCATACCAGGCATGCCCAGCGTCACGAACGGTCCATGAGCGATGGTCAGCTGATTACCTTCTATTTGAACGATGCGCCCATTGGCCTGATGTAGAGCCGGCTGTACAGGTTGCGCAAGTGGAGCATCGCCAGCAGTAACGGCCTCGATACCTTTCAAGCTCGCTTCGGAGTCCAGCAGAAACTGCCCGGACGCCACAACGCGCTGGCCCGCCTGAAGGCCTCGCAGCACGACCACCTGGCCAGCACTTTCCTGGCCGAGCACTACTTCCACCGGCCGGAATCGACCTCCGTCTTCTGACACCATTACGAGATCGCGTTTCCCCGTCCGAATGATCGCCTCGGCTGGCACCAGTAGGCTGTCATCCTGTTGCCCGGACGGATGGAGGGAAACCTGCGCGGTCATGCCTGGGCGCAACCGGCCGCCGGGGTTGGGCAGTTCTATACGAAGCCGCAAGGTGCGGCTTTGCAGATCCGCATCAGCCAGCAATGCGGTCAGCTTGCCGGGAACAGGTTCGCCTGGGAACGCTGCCAGATTCGCCTGCACTGCCTGTCCTTCCTGTAGGCCTTGGGCTTGCGCTTCAGGTACTGCGGCCTCAAGCCAGACGTTCGCGATACCATTGATCTTCGCCAACGTTGCACCCGGTGTCATTGTCATGCCTGGCCGCAATTCCAGAGCCTGAAGGACGCCTGCTGTTGGGGCCAAGAGCGTTACCGAATTCTGGACCCTTCCCGTACGGTCAATCCGGTTGATAAGATCGGCAGGCATACCCGCCAGCAGTAGTCGTTGCCGAGCTGCAGCGCGCAATTCATTGTCCCCAGATCGCTGAAGCGCCAGGTACTCTTCCTGCAAGCCCGCCCATTCAGGCGTCAACACATCTGCCAATGGGGCGCCCTTGGCAACCACGTCGCCTGTAGCGCGGCCATAGGTGCGTTCGACGTAGCCACCGGTACGAGCCTGCAGAACGCTAAAATCCCGCTCATCGAAGGTAAGCACGCCGCTCACCTGGAGGGTTCGAGCAAGCTGCCCTTTCGCTACGGTAGCCAGACGGACCCCCAGGTTTTGTTGGAGCCCCTGTGAAACTTGAACTGCGGGGCTCACCTCAGCAGCGGTGCTTTCCTGGTACTTCGGCACCAGTGGCATGTCCATGAAGGGCGACTTGCCCGGTGCTGGAAAGTGCTGCTGGGGGTACATCGGGTCATACCAATACAGCACCTTCTGTAGCGTTTCAGGGGAGGCAGTGGACACCTGCCCACGCTTTGCTAGCTGATAGCCAACGCCACCGCCGATAGCCAACGCGGCCAATACCACAAGGCTGATAGTTGAATTTCTCATGCGCGCACCTCTCCATACGCGAAGTGCAGCCGTGCAGCTGTCGCGGCCAACTGTCCTTGCAGATCGATGTCTTGCAGTCGTGTTTCAACCCGCTGACGTCGAGCGGTGAGAACCTCACTTAAGGGTGATTTACCGGCTCGATAGTCAGCAAGGGCGAGGCGGACTCGATCCTCCGCTAGCGGTAACAATGTTTCACGGCTGCGCTGCACTGCTCGCTGCAATCGCTGGTAATCCGCAAGATCTGTCTCCAGCTGCGCTTTATGCTCACGCAATGCCGCTTCCTGTTCGTCCTCCAGTTGCCGGACTTGTGCGCGACGTGCCGCGATCATCGGGTCCTGCCGTGAGCCAGCGAACAAGGGCAGTTGGAAACTTACCTGCAGGCTCACCATATTGCTGAATTCAGGCCCGCGCCGCTGGTAATCCACCTGCCACCCCCAGTCCGACTTCTTTTCTGCCAAGGCTTGGTGCACTTGAGCTTGTGCTTCCCGCGTAAGGGCGTTGTAGGTCGCCAATTCTGGATGTGCATGTATAGCGTGTAGATAGTCCGGCGCGCTCACTGGCCAGCGCGGAAATGCTTGAGCTTGCGGATCAGCATCCTCTCCAATCCATCGCTTGAGTGCAGCCCGTGCCTGAGCGGCCTGTGTGAGCAGAACATCTTTTTGCTCATCGAGTTGCGCAGCTTCCTGGTCAGGAGCAAGTGCGTCGGCCGTCGCGCCGGTACCGCCGGCCAGGCGTGCGCGGATTGCTGCGGCCAACAGACGGTTTTCTTTGTAGAAGTCCTCAAACTGCTGCAGTTTCCGTTGAACGGTGTACGCCGCGACCCAAGCTTGGGCTGTGGCAGCACGCACTTTTAAGCGCTCGAACACCGCCTCTGCATCGGCTCGCTCAACGCTCGCTCGTGCCGTCTCAACTCGTGCCTCCCGCTTGTCCCGGTTTGGTACTTCCTGGGAGAGGCCGACAACCTGCATCGTCATGAAATCGCGGTTCATGCTCCAACGATCACTGCCGTCAACAGGAAGGTTCTGCACTCCTAGGTTGAGACGTGGATCAGGCAGCTCGCCTGCTGGGATCACAGCGTGTCGAGCGGTCGTCATTTGCTCTTGCCTGGCCTGGAGGATGGGGGCATTGCGTTCGGCAAGTTGAAGCGCTTCCTCCAGAGACAACGGTGTAGCCTGAGCCGGTAACGTCGACAACAGGCTGATCAGAGCGGCCAGACATGCCATCCCTAATCGGTAACGTGGGGGAGTCATGGAAATGATTCCTCAAAAAATCAGCGCGCAAGCGCATGCCATCATCCGGCTGCAAAACAGGACGATGGGGTGAATTTAAGAGGTAATCAGGCGCGGGGTGGCCGCCAAGGGTCAGGAGGCGCCCTGTTTACGAGGCTCACCGCATAGGTATCTACTGGCCTAGGCGCAGAATAGGTGAGCGTGGGGTTAATTATTTCGACCTGAACTGTGCTCGCGGTTCTACACTCCTGGCCCACTTTGCAGGCTTTGGAGTGGTCGGCAGCTGATCCTGGATCAGTATCCTGGCAACAATCGTGATCCATCCCCGCCATCATCTCCATCCCCATGGTTTGCATGGGGCATGGTTCAATGGCTGAGTCGACTCCCGCCATGCCGTTGAGAGGAAGCGATGCGATTAGAAGCAGGATGGTGAACAGTCGTAGGAGCCGGTTCATGATGGCCGAGTATAGGTTACACGCATGAAATGAGCATTAAGCCGTTTGAGGCTTGGAAGTGGATTGTTTGGCGTGCGGCAGAGCGATGTGAAAACTCGTCACGCCGTCAGCGGAGGTACACCAAATTCGCCCACCATGAGCCTCGATGATCGAACGCGTTATGGCCAGACCCAAGCCGGCGTTGCTTGGGCTTCCTTCCCGCCTTGCAGGGTCAGCGCGATAGAACCGGTCGAAGATTTTGTTGATATGTTCCGGATCAATCGTGGCCCCATTGTTCTGGACGGACAGGTTCACTTGATCAGCCGCCTCGACAATCCGGACGGCGATATCGTGGCCTTCGGGGGTATAGCGCAAAGCGTTGGATAGAATGTTGGAAACCGCCCGGTCAATCATTAGCCGGTCACCACGGATCGTACCTTCGCCTTGAAGGGCAAGCCGAATGCTTCGGTCTTCGGCTGCAAGCTGGTAGTACTCAATCAGTCTGGACACTAGCCCGACCAGATCGATATCAACCTGCTCGGGGATGATCAAGCCGTTATCAGCTTTTGCCAGGAACAGCATGTCATCGATCATGCGCGACATGCGCTTGAGGTCTTCAAGATTGGAGTAGAGGTTGTCTTCGTAGGCATCGAGGTCGCGTTTTTTGGTCAGAACGACTTCGGTATGCGTCAGAAGATTACTTACCGGAGTCCGCAGCTCATGTGCGATGTCGGCTGAGAAGTTTGATAGCCGGACGAACGCGTCTTCCAGGCGTGCAAGCATTCCGTTGAAGGAGAGGATCAGCTCCTGCAATTCAAGCGGCACGGGCTCCAATGGAATTCGCTCGCGAAGGGACCGGGCAGACATGGATGTCGCCACCTTGGTGATCTGCCCAACCGGCCGAAGACCGCTCTTGGCCACGATCCACCCCAATCCTGCACTAACCAGAGCGCTGATGACCAAGCCAATGCCGAACCACCATTGCAGCGTCTTGAAAAAGTGGGCATGGCTGGTGACATCCAGCATCAACATGACTGTTACCGGCGCCTGCGCCTGCGCTATAGCCAGTTGAGAGGTAATCCCCCGGAAGTTCCGCGAGTCGATTTGCCAGTCCCAAACGGCGCCAGAAGAGGCCTGCTTAAAGCGCTCAGGGATGCGGGATGCCTTGGAGTCCGAGAACAGGACAGTACCGTCAGCATCAAGAATCTCCGCAGAAAGGTCCTGATGAGCCCCCAACAAAGCACGCAGTTGAGGCTCCTGATCCTCAAGTTCATCACGTGCTGCTGAAAGTGAAAGGATGTGCCGGGTGGATTCGAGTTTCTCGGCCAGGGCTTGCTCATCCAGCATCTGGAAATGGTGCTGACTGAGCATGTAGAAGCTCACGCCGGCAACGACCAATACGGCGATGACCGCGAACATGAACATGAGGGTAAGGCGTTTAACGAGCGACGATTGGGCGCGCATTACTCGGGAACATCCATCAGATAGCCCATGCCACGAACTGTATGTATGAGCTTGGGGGCGAAATCGTCATCAATCTTGGCCCGCAACCTACGAACAGCAACCTCGATCACGTTAGTGTCGCTGTCGAAGTTCATATCCCACACCTGCGATGCGATCAGGGACTTCGGCAGTACCTCGCCGCGTCGGCGCATGAGTAGTTCCAGTAAGGAGAACTCCTTGGCTGTGAGGTCGATCCGCTTGCCATTTCGGGTGGCCCGGCGCTTAAGCAGGTCTACCTCCAGGTCAGCCATCTTCATAGTGGTCTGAGCATAGCCACTGCTGCCTCTTCGCAGCAAAGTGCGCACACGCGCTAGCAGTTCCGAGAATGCAAAGGGTTTGACCAGGTAATCGTCAGCCCCGAGTTCTAACCCTTTCACGCGATCGTCCACGCCATCACGGGCCGTCAAAAACAAGACTGGGACCTCTTTCCCTGCCGCACGTACCATCCGCAGCACCTCCCAGCCGTCTAGCCCCGGCATCATTACATCAAGAATCAGCAGGTCATACGCCTCGCTCAAAGCGTATTGCAGCGCGTCGGTCCCTGTGACCACACGATCGACGGTAAAGCCTGCCTCCGTCAGCCCTTGCTGCAGGTAGGCCCCGATTTTTGGCTCATCTTCGGCTACGAGTAATTTCATCTGCTGCGCCCCCTTGGATGCCCTTCAGTGTGCAGCAAAAAAGGCACCCAACCAGAAGCTGACGGAAAAGTAATGTCGGGCTCAGCTTGCTGACAGTGCCGGGTAGCTAGCTTGAGCACTGTGAACGGCGCCAATCAGGCGAAACTGACCCTTAGAGGAAACGCAAATGAACATGATCAAAGCGATTGTGATGGTAGTCACCTTCGGCATGGCGAGCCTCGCCCTGGCTGAAGGCGGCGCGGATCGCACCTTCGCCAGGATGGAAGCTGCACGTGCATCTTCCATGCAGGCTTACCAGGTTGCTCAGGAGAAAAAAGCAGAGGCTCCTGTTACCGCCCAAAGCCAAAAGCACCCCGGCCACGAGAGCTGCTGAGCTTAGCTTACAGAAATGTAATCACCCCGGAATCTGAACTATGTCAGCTTTCGGGGTATTGCCTCCCGCAATCCTTGTGCTTTGGCGAAAGTCTACGAGGCTTGGGGGAGCTCAATTGAAACCAGATGGCTGCGGATCCCGCAGTCTGGATATCAGCGATCTACCTGATTGGACGCAACGGCATGCAAAGCAAAACCACGAGACGTTCATTCGTCAAAGGCCTGGCTGCTACCGGACTACTGGGTGGGCTGGGCATGTGGCGCGCGCCGGTCTGGGCCGTAACCAGCCCTGGCCAGCCTAACGTACTGACCGGCACCGATTTTGACCTGTACATCGGGGAGCTCCCGGTGAACATTACCGGGGCAGCTCGAACGGCGATGGCCATCAACGGTTCGCTGCCAGGACCAATACTCCGTTGGCGCGAAGGCGACACGGTCACGCTACGGGTTCGCAACCGCTTGAAGCAGGACACGTCCATCCACTGGCACGGCATCATCCTGCCGGCGAATATGGACGGCGTGCCGGGTCTAAGCTTCCATGGCATCGCTCCCGACGGCATGTACGAGTACAAGTTCAAGGTCCACCAGAACGGCACCTACTGGTACCACAGCCATTCGGGCTTCCAGGAGCAGGTCGGTGTTTACGGTGCGCTGGTGATTGATGCCAAGGATCCAGAGCCTTTCACCTACGATCGTGACTATGTCGTCATGCTGAGTGATTGGACCGACGAAGACCCGGCGCGGGTTATGTCCAAGCTCAAAAAACAGTCGGACTATTACAACTTCCACAAGCGCACCGTTGGCGACTTCGTCGACGACGTGAGCGAGAAAGGTTGGTCTGCTGCTGTGGCCGATCGAAAGATGTGGGCCGAGATGAAGATGAGCCCAACCGATCTCGCTGACGTGAGCGGGCACACCTACACCTACCTCATGAACGGCCAGGCGCCAAATGGGAACTGGACGGGAATCTTCAAGCCAGGGGAGAAAATCCGGCTTCGCTTTATCAATGGCTCGGCGATGACCTATTTCGACGTGCGGATCCCCGGCTTGAAAATGACGGTTGTCGCAGCCGACGGTCAGTACGTTAAGCCAGTGTCGATCGATGAATTCCGGATTGCCGTTGCTGAAACCTACGATGTCATTGTCGAGCCTGAAAACGAGCAGGCTTACACCATCTTTGCTCAATCCATGGATCGCACCGGCTATTCAAGGGGTACCTTGGCTGTCCGTGAGGGCCTGCAGGCACCGGTGCCGGCTGTAGATCCAAGGCCTCTCATCTCCATGAGTGATATGGGGATGGACCACGGCAGCATGGGTGGCATGGATCACGGCAGCATGGCCGGTATGGACCACAGCAAGATGGCTGGCATGGACCACGGCAGCATGGCCGGTATGGACCATAGCAAGATGGCTGGCATGGACCACGGCAGCATGGCCGGTATGGACCATAGCAAGATGGCTGGCATGGACCACGGCAGCATGGCCGGTATGGACCATAGCAAGATGGCTGGCATGGACCACGGCAACATGACCGGTATGGACCAAAGCAATATGGCCGCCAGCGGTGCCATGCAGAACCATCCCGCCTCCGAAACAAACAACCCTCTGGTCGATATGCAGACCATGACCCCTACGCCAAAGCTGAGCGATCCGGGGATCGGGCTTCGCGATAACGGGCGTCGGGTTCTCACGTATTCGGATTTGCGTAGCACCTTCATCGACCCTGACGGCCGGGAACCTGGCCGGACAATCGAACTGCACCTTACCGGGCATATGGAAAAGTTCGCTTGGTCCTTCGATGGGATCAAGTTTTCTGACGCAGAGCCGCTGCGGCTCAAGTACGGCGAGCGCCTGCGTATTACCTTGGTCAACGACACCATGATGACTCACCCCATCCATCTGCACGGCATGTGGAGTGACCTGGAGGATGAGGACGGCAATTTCATGGTGCGAAAACACACGATCGATATGCCGCCTGGCTCGAAACGAAGCTATCGCGTAACCGCAGATGCACTCGGGCGCTGGGCCTATCACTGTCACCTCATGTACCACATGGAGATGGGCATGTTCCGAGAAGTCCGCGTGGACGAATGAACTGGAGATACGAGATGAGCAAACCAATGAAACGAAGCGCCTTTTTCCTCTCTGCCGCGATGGTTGGCCTGCTCGCGGTGTACGCCCCGTCTTCCTGGTCCAGTGACAACCATGATCAGCACTCTCAAAAGTCGTCCAACGCGGCGCAATCGAACGGCTCGAAGAGCAAGCAAGCCCAGGGCATGAACCATGAAGGCATGGATCACGGCTCCATGAAAGGCATGGATCATGGTTCCATGGAAGGAATGGATCACAGCAAAATGATGGAATCGCATGGCAGCGACAAAGCTAAGGCAGGGAAAAATGGCCAATAGCGTTGCACGACCATCGCTGCTGGCATTCGCCGTTTCTTTAGGTGTGCTGGGCGTTTCGCCCAGCTTCGCCGCTGAAATGGATCATTCCGGAATGGACCACTCGGCAATGGGCCACGGTGCCATGCAGATGGACCACGCCTCATCACAGGCTGCGATGCCGGGCATGGACCACAGCCAGATGGGCGCGAGCAAGCAACCCACGCAACCTGCACCCGTTGATCACAGCAAAATGGGCCATGGCCAGCCCAAAGCGAAACCCGCCTCGATGGACCACAGCAAGATGGACCATGGAAGCATGAAAGGCATGGATCACGGGTCCATGGAAGGCATGGATCATGGCGCGATGGGTCATTCCACGATGGGAAACGGGAACGCTGATTCGCCGACCCCGACCAGCCGTACGCCAATCCCGGTGCTGACTGATGCCGACCGGCAGGCTGCCTTCCCCCCGCTTGACGGGCACAAAATGGATGACAGCGGGTTCAACAGCTTTTTCTTGCTAGACCAACTGGAATACCAAGATGCCGATGAAGGTAGCACGCTTGCTTGGGATGCATCCGGCTGGGTGGGCGGCGATATCAATAGGCTCTGGATTCGCTCGGAAGGTGAACGAACCAATGGTGTGACTGAAGATGCTGAGCTGCAGCTCCTCTATGGCCGCTCGGTAAGCCCGTGGTGGGATGTTGTCGCCGGCGTCCGGCAGGATTTCAAACCGGAGGATCCGCAGACCTGGGCTGCGTTCGGTATTCAGGGCCTGGCCCTGTATGACTTCGAAGCTGAAGCCACCGCCTTTATCGGCGAGAACGGTCAAACCGCTGCCCGTCTGGAGGGCGAGTACGACATCTTGCTAACCAATCGTTTAATTCTTCAGCCAACCGCTGAGGCCAACTTTTATGGCAAGAACGACCCGGAACGCGGCGTCGGCTCTGGCCTGGCAAACACCGAAGTCGGGCTGCGGTTACGGTACGAGATTGTTCGCCAGTTCGCGCCATACATAGGTGTCACCTGGAGCCGTTCCTACGGCAAAACCGCCGATTTCATTCGGGATGAAGGCGGGGACGTGGACGAAGCTCGTTTTGTGGCCGGTATTCGGATGTGGTTTTGAGAACTCAACATGAAAAAAACAATTACAACGCTGGTGGCGGCAGGTGCTGTTACTAGCGCAGCAGTGCTAGGTGCTGCTTACTTCGGTCTCGTGAACGTTGGTGCGGACGACCCACACTTCCCCGCTGTGCATGCGTTTTTGGCCATGGCGCGGGATCGCTCGATTGAAGTCCGAGCAAGCGACATTGAGGTGCCAAACCTTAAAGATCCTGCTCTCATCCAAGCAGGGGCAGGCAACTACAACGCCATGTGTATCGGTTGCCACCTCGCGCCAGGGGTGGAGAAAACTGAACTCAGCCAAGCCCTATACCCATCCCCACCAAACCTCACCGAGATAGGTGTAAGCGGTGACCCTGCTGCTGCGTTTTGGACCATCAAGCACGGTATCAAAGCGACAGGCATGCCAGCCTGGGGTAAGAGCATGGACGACCAGTACATCTGGGGAATCGTCGCGTTCCTGGACCAGCTACCGCAACTCAATGCTGAGCAGTACCAGATGATGGTCGCTTCCAGTGGTGGTCACCAACATGGCGGTGGCGAAAGCGATATGCATAACCATGAAGGCCAACACGGTGGTGCGAAATCAGGTCATGGAAATCATGATGATTCCGCAGCAAACGGCGTGGCTGAGGAAAGTCATGATCATGGCAGTTCGCATTCGGAGTCTTCATCAGTAGCGGAGCACCACGGTGAACACGAGTCCGGCGAGGCGCACTCGGACCACCACACAGGTTCTACTCCCAAAACCCATGTGCACAAAGACGGGAAGGAGCACACTCATGACAAGTAAGCGCCGCTTCCTCGGTTTAAGTACCGCAGCGTCACTTCTAATCGCCTCAGCCGCCTTTGCTGCGGAGCCCCTGACTATCGATGTGCACCGGGACGCTAATTGCGGTTGCTGTAAGAAATGGATAGCGCACTTGGAGGCAAACGGCTTCAAGGTCGTCGACCACGTTGAAACGGACATGAGGGCGGTGAAGCAAGAGCTAGGAGTAGCTCCGAGGCTGGCTTCGTGTCACACCGCGGTTATCGATGGCAAGTTTGTGGAAGGTCACGTCCCCGCAGCCCAGGTGCAGGAGCTCATAAAGCGCAACGACCTGGCAGGCGTCGCGGTACCTGGCATGCCCGCTGGCTCACCAGGTATGGAGGTTGATGGCATGAAACACGCCTATCAAGTCATCGGCCTCACCAAGAGTGGGGACGATCAAGTAGTTGCCAGTTATCCTGACACGTAATGCAAGATGCCCCGGGGGAAGGGCTTCTGCCGGCCAGCCGACCAGCTGCAGCGCTGGTCGTGGTCAGCTTACTCCAAGACTTACCCTGTCCCTTCGGTCAGTTTTGACCTCTACAGTTAATTCCAGCAGAGCGATATTCGAGGATTTTCAACTCACCTGTTGAGTCCTCGTAATTCATCTGTGTCGGCATCACGTCGCAGCTACCTTTGAGCGAAGTCATACTGATAACTCTCGCCACATCCAGTTTCATTCCGTAGCGATAATGGATCACTTCAGGTGGTTTTTTTCCATTGGCAGCGGCGTAGGCACGCATTGCTTGCTCATTTGCCTGAATCATCTTTCCGTGTAAGCGATCAGATCCTCCTTCAGCTAAAGCGGATGAGGAGGCGATTACGAGCATGAGGGCGGCAATGCTTTTAGCGGTGTTCATTTCTGTTACTCCATGAAGACATGAGTGAAGCTTACCGACTGGGAGCTGTCATCCACGTGATCCAGGAATTACATGTTTGTAAGCAGGCTATCGATAATGATGGCTCTGAATACACGTGAAAGCCGCGTCGTTTCAGGCTGCGACAGTTTTAATTCTCTAGCGAATCAGTCTGAACCGGCGTTTTGGGTGATTGCGACAGTTTTGCGTTTCCTCTCCAAATGGCTGCAGGCCGCGAAAGACGGGACCCTCTAGCGACAGTTTTAATTCTCTAAATCCACCACCCGCAGAAAATTTCGTCACGCCCCAGAATGGGAATTTGCATTCGGGGCGCACCACGATTCATCTCGTGCCAGAAGCCGCCTGCAGTGCAATCAATTGGCGAGCCAAGACTCGACTACCTCAGCGCCATACTCGTTTTTCCAGGCCTTAAGCGTACGCTGATTACCACCCTTGGTCTCAACAACCTCTCCGCTGTGTGGATTCTTGTAGACCTTCACTTCGCGTGGTTTCCGAGAGGTTTTTGGGGCCATATCAGTGGAAGCCACCGCTTGCGGATCGAGGATCAGCACCACTTGGCGCAGGCCGTAGCCATACTCGTTGAGCAAACTGCGCAGCTTCGTTTCAAATTCCATTTCCTGCTTCAGGGCAGAGTCATTTTTCAGCGCTTCCAGCTCCGCCAGTTGGGCTGCGAGCTGTTGTTCGAGCAGGCGGAATTCAGCGAGACGGGACATAAGATTCTCCAAAATGGGTTCGATGATTTTAGCAATCAAGAAAGAAAGCGTGCTAACTATCTTGATCCCACATGCCTGAATCGGCAATCACGAGGCTGAGCGATCGGTGTGGATAAAAACGTGATGGCTTCAGGATCGTCGATCTGGGCGGCTTCACTTGCGAGGTAATCGATCAGCTTTTTGCTTCTTACCCAAACGTACTGCCGGCAAGCCGCGTTTGGAATGGATGGCCCCGCAACGGGGCGAAACCTGGCCTCCCAAAGGTGCTTGAACGCCTCCCTGGTCGACTTCCCCAAATACACCGCAATCTCCGGTCCCAAGATATAGCCACGCCTGAATCTGTCGATGGCTTGAGGCTTAACCATCAATTGCGTACGCCGGCCTCGTTCGACAGCAGTGCTCCATAGCAGACCCAGTCGAACGAACGCGTATGCGCATTGTTCTTTGACGCCTAACAGCGCAGCAGCCTTGACTACCGACAGGCCGGGAAAGACCGGACTCTTGTTCTCAGCTCGGGCTTGTTGCCACGCTGCAAAATCTTGCGGCTTGAGTAACCACGCCCCTACCGCAACCGAGCCATTCTCAGCTGGGCCGTAAGCGCGAAGTTCACCTGCACGTATTGCCTGAACCAACTCGACCAACCCACCCCCCTTGGGCAGAGAATGCTTGGCCAAGTAGTTGATCGACACCAGGCTCTGGTCAGAGCTGGTAGGCAGCTTCTCATCAATCAATTCGTTGATCGAGCGGCAGTCAATCAGCCACCTTTCGCCTGGGCGCGGTTCTCCACCAAAGAACTGGAGGGTACCACCAGCTAGCAGCTGCCTAACCCGATTGCGACAGAGGCTTAGCAAAGTCGAGGTTTCTTTCATATCAGCCACGCCCTGGAGATGCTGCGAGATTGCCTTCAAATGATCCAGGTCCACGACCGTAAAGACTCGATCTTCATGGACCTTCTCCCGATAGGCGATTTGTCCCTCCTGATGAAGGCGTTTTATGACTGATACCCCGAGACCACAAGCTTCAGCAGCAGAATCGAACGACACCCAACGATGTCTCTCAATCGTCTCCTCACTCAAATTGCGATTTCGCTTCGCTAACGGTGCTTCCCACGCATGCTGCAGAAATGATTCGAACTCTCGACGAAGAAAGTCAAAACAAGAGTCATCCAGATCACGGTGGATGTCGTGGTATATCGGGCCGAACGATCTGCTGAGCGTCCAATGTTCGTTATCGGAATGGACTGCCTTGAGGCCACTCAGCAGTTCTCTGAATGCGAGAGGCCAGTTCATGAGAACCACGCCCGCCGCGTTTGCCATAAGCCGCGATATCTCTAGCGAACCCGAATCAGCAACCTTCAGCGGCTGGGTTCTTTCCGTAGGCAAACTTCTGACAGCGAGACGCGATGACAACTCGTGAAACTGTTCGTAGGTGAGGGCCGCCAATCCCGCGTCAGCTGGCAACGAGTCGGCGTAAAACCTATCTTCAAAGCCAGAGGTGAGCCAGGCGGCCGTATCACTCGCCGGCGCGATCTCAAAATTGGTCCCACTCAATGAGGTGCCACACGCTTGGCAACTATTCGCACTCATTGCGCTTGGATCGGTTTCCTTCAGACAGTTGGGGCACCGCCCGTGGAGTTCAGTGCCGTGGACAGAACACGTCGTAACCAGGGTCAAGCCCCAGCTTTCTCTCCAATAACCGGCTTCGCCCAAACAGATCGGACAGTAACGAGCGTGATGAGTCGTCCATAACTTGACCCCCTTGGGCCTTGGATCACGAAACTCAGCAGATACCGCAGGCCAGCTCAGTGGTCCTTCCATCATCTGCAGCCAGTCCGCAACATCGGTCTCGTCGGCTCGTGCAAAGGCGGTGAGCAGTTCCTTTCTGGGTAATCCGTTGGCTTTCGCCAGGCGCTGCAGGTACCCCAAAAGACTTTCGTCTTGGTGTGGTCGTGGGTTGATTAAAAGACCAAACATTCCTACACATCCATGAAATCGAAGACATAAAAATCAGGGGAGTAGAGCCGGGCCGATAAGCCCGGCCCTTGGCCGTCAGGTACTGCTCTCTTCGAACGTCTCAAACGGCTCCCGCTTCCCGAACAGAGGCTGGAAATTGAAGCTCGCACTGAAGGGGTTTCGATCCTCGGTGGCGTAGCTCCAAACCTCGTCTTCAAAAGCCTGGGCCAGCACAGGAAGTTCAATCCCGACAAGGTCCTGGACTTGAACCAGCCAAACAGCCCTGTCCACAATCTTGATGAGGTAGTCGATCAATCCATAGGAAGCCAGGTAGAAGCGTTTAATCATCGCTGGCTCTACAAAACTGATGGTTTGAACAGGCAGTTCGCCCTCGATTGCCTGCAACAACATCACGAAATGAAGAGACGTATTAGCGGAGAAGGTGAAGCGATCGTATGCCACCGTGGCCGAAAACCTGCGTCGCAGTTGCTCGTTTGCTAGCAGGAGATTTTCGGTGCGCTTCAGCCCAATCAGAACAAACGCGATACTGGTTTCATTCATCAGACTCTTGATCCAGTCTGCTGCCTCATACGCACCATTACGACGATAATCGACCAGGTGCTGCGCCTCATCGAGGACCAACATCTCCACGCCAAGGTTCTTCAGCAGCAGGACTACTCGCGCAAATTTAACCTCTGCCGAATGTCCTCGTGCCTCTGCGAAGGGATCCTTCAGCTCTGCCAAAATGGCTGCTGCCAGGTTCTTTTTGGTTGGAGACGAAGGCATCTCGACGAACAGAACTGTCCGCTTCTGTGGGTCATGGCTCTCCAATTCCTCCAATGACCGAATGTACTCCTTGACCAATGTGCTCTTGCCCACTCCGCTTGGACCTTGGATCAGCAACCCTTTACTTGCTCTGGTACGCCGACTATCGCCGTGGATATCGCCTAGTCGCGTCAACGCTCGCTCGACTTGAGGGCTGTGAATAAAACGATCGCGGAGCGTAAAGCTGTATTCACCATGCTCGTAGCATTCGTACAGATTGATGGCGTTCATGGCTTAGAACTCCCAGCAGGGCGACGAACCGAGACCTTGAAGGCTGCTGGCGGAATGTTAGGAATAGAGTCACCGGTCCATTCCACTTCAGCGAGTACCTTGGGTGGAGGCGTGCTTTCGGTCACTCGACCCTCCTTGTCGATTTTCGCTATGGCAGCTGCGCGTCGTTTTCTGAGCGTCTGCGAACGGCGGGCCTCGTCTGCATCTTCCATAATTTCCTGGTAGCACCTGTGCGTAGCCTCGAAGCTAGGCTGCTCATTATATTTTTCTCGCAGCGCTTTCTCGGCAGCCTTCCACACCTCCCTGCTCTTACCGGCCATTCGCTCATCTTTGGCGGGCACTTTGAAGAACAAGTTTCTGAAGCGGTCGTGAACCCAAACGTGCCCGGCTTCGTCTCGATAGCGGACGTTTACCTTTTCTCCGTCTGCCAAACGCATACGGAGCTCAGCAAGTTCCGTAGAGTGGTAGCCCACTTTGGCAACCTCGATGCCGTAATGGTGAACCTTCACCGAGGCCCGCTTGGCCAGAATGCACTCCAACGAGTCCAGGTCGACGGGAAGGCTGATGACATGGTTCGCCTCGCTAGTCCCCCAGACTTGAGCCGGTGTTCTGTTGTCCAGCCCCCGATGAGGAGTCTGGTGGTAACCATCGACGATCCATTTCACTACCACCGCCTCCAATTGAGGGAGCGTGAAACATGCATTCTTCTCCGAGTCGTAATCGCCACGCTGCTGGATATTCGAGAAGGTGGTACCCGGGAGGTTGTGGATAAGCCCCAGGTTCTGTGTGCTGAAAAAGCGTTCGACGGCACCTTTCCTTTGAGGGGCCCTTGAAGCGGGATACATGATCTCGATACCCAACTCGTTGAATCCCATGATGAGATCGCCCGCGTGAAATTCCGCTGCGTTGTCTGGGACTATTCGAGCCGGCAGCCCACGTGCCCACCATTCATTTCTCACTTTCGGAAAGCGCTTCAGCAATTCGGCTTTTGGACGGATTGAGCGTTCGATCACACGAAGCACGGTTTCCGTATTTGGCGCCGACAGGTGGAGCAAATATCCCATCACCATTCGAGAGAAGCGGTCGAGGACGATCGTCAGATAGGGGCGCCCAATGCACAGCCCCGAGGTTTCATCCACAAGCTGGACGTCCAACAAGGTGTGATCAATTTCCCAACGTTCCAAAATCTCATGGACACGTAGGACACCCGCCGCAACACGGTGCTTCTTGTCTGCTGCGTGTTTTCCGAGCCTCTCCTTATCCACAAGGTACGGATCCAGCTTGGCGATGTACCTTCGGACAGTCATTCCGCTTGGGATCTTGAGCTGATCCGAAGGCAAACGACTTTTGTTCCTCTCTTTTATCTGATCCTCGAATTCTGAAACGACCACGCTGACCGCTGGAATCGTATCCTGCAGGTAGGTTTTATTAATCACCCCTTCAAGAATAACTTCGAGCTCTCCCTGTATCGCGGCAGCCCGACCCTTTTTGGCATGCTGAGGGATAAGCTTTACTACGTTCTGGCCAATGTATTTGGCTGCCCAACGTCGAATAGTGGAAACCGAGGGTGCGCACGCATCCCCAATCTTTTTGGCGATATCTCTAAGCTTCTTGATCATGTCTTCGTCACCCGGTAGCTTGTATTTACCGCGCTTAGTTAGGTCGTCCAGATACTTGCGTCGACGCAATGCCTCATCTCCATGTTTTTTGGGGAAGCATGAAATATCTGGAGGGACGTTCCGCACATACGGAACCCTCCCAAGGTATGGCTGATCAGCGGAGATCTCGATCTCGCGCTTCTCGTAGGCCTCATAGAACTCCTTCTCGGATAGCTTCGTGGGCTCACCAAGCTCATCGAAAAAGAGCAGCTTCCGGTCAATAAGCCTCTTCTCAAGCACCATCAGTACGCCACGAACGATGACGACCAATTTCACCCTAAGGGAAAAGGTTTGCATGACGGTGCCCCCCTTGCAGGAAGACCGGGGAGTCAGTGTCAATTGACCTATCAAGGTCAATGCCCACCACCCCAAGGCCTAACAAGCGCCAGGCTTTCCCCTCACCAACCACGTAGAGCAGATCTGCAACGGTCATAGGCGGCCATTCGTTGAAGGTCGCCATTACCTCCTCCAACGCCTGATGCGAAAGCTCTGGACCGCGCCGGTGATACATCAGCCTTCTAAGATTGGTAGCCAGGGGTTCAGCTTCAATTAACTTTTCAGTGATCACCGAAAAGTTACGGGCAGTGGCGTTGAAGTAGCGCTCAGCGGCATCCAGTCGCTGCCTGACGCTGGCAATCTTCAGTCGGTCGTGAGGCTTCACTTCAAACCACCACTCGCGCCCATCCGCGAGGAAAACCTGTACGTCTGGGTAATATTTGAAGTAGCCCTGGAGCGATGGAACACGTTCCTCACTGGGCTGCGGGACGTAGCCGATGACCGCAGGAGACAGCTCAAGAAGCCGAAAAAGAGCGCCTTCGAGCTGGGACTCCCAGGGCACAGGCTTTTTATTTTTGAGCGATGGGAAGTAGCCGCGGTAATGGTTGGACCGCCGCGTGACCACCTTTCGTACTGTCATGAAACACCTCCGAAAATCTCGAAACGAGCGCCGACGCTGCGCCAAAAAATCAAGGCGCAGGGCGGGCGAAGTGAGGCCTTTCGACAGGCAACACTGTGCCGTCGAGTAACCTCGCTAAGGTCGAAAAAATGGGAGAGGATTGACAGTCGCTTCGAAAAAGCAGACATTGCGGGTTCTGAGGACGCAAGTCTGCTTCGCTAAGCGCGGTCAGTCCTCTCGGGATTGATCGCGTTTTTCTACATTTTCAGGTCTCCTTTTCTCTCATTGGTCATGACTCTCATGACTGATCAGAATCTAAAGCAATCGGCTTGCTCTCTTTATTTCTAAACGGCCACTTCGTGATCGCTGGAGCAATTTGGATCAGGTCTGAAGCTCTCGCTTCAAACAGCTGATTTGGCTGAAAATCTTCAGTGCAAAGCGGAAAAGTTGGTCATAGATCTTATTCCAACATCCCTTCGAAATCTACAAAAAATCCAAAATGGCAACTTCCACCAAATTCCATTTCCATACTAAATTGTTCAAATTAATACTTAACACGTACGCTTAATTAATTATTAAGGTGTTCAAATATTAGTTTTAAAGTCCTCTCAATCTCTCTGCTGCTCAGATCCGCCCGCCGACCCTCTCAGCACTTCCAGCGCCCCATCAAATCACTTCCTCAAATCCCCCCATCTGCATCATTTTCCAATGAGCGGAGTAGGGCGCCCCGGCAGGAATTCCAGGCAAAAAAAAGCCCGCGAAGGCGGGCTTGATGGTGACCGACAGGGGCCATGGTTGAAGCCCGGCCGGTCATCTATTTGTGAAAGCGTGCAGCTTTTCTGTGAACCTACAGTATCAGAAGTCCAGGTTCGACACCGACAGCGCATTGCTTTCGATGAAGTCACGGCGTGGCTCCACCGCGTCGCCCATCAGGGTGTTGAAGATCTGGTCGGCGGCTATCGCGTCTTCGATGGTGACCTTGAGCATGCGGCGGACGGTTGGGTCCATGGTGGTTTCCCACAGCTGCTCCGGGTTCATCTCGCCCAGACCTTTGTATCGCTGAATGGTGTGGCGCTTGGTGCTTTCGTTCATCAGCCAGTCGAGCGCTTCCTTGAACTCGGTGATCGCCTTGCGACGTTCACCGCGTTGCACGTAAGCACCCTCGCCGAGCAGGGTAGACAGCTTGGCCCCTACGGTGACCACCGAACGGTAGTCGTTGCTGCCGAAGAAGTCGCGGTTGAAAGTAACGTAGCTGGCAAGACCGTGGGAAGTGACTTCTACTTCCGGCAGCCAGACATTGCGTTCCTTGTCTTCGCGCAGGCTGGCCTGATAGACCAGGCCCGACTTCTGGCTGCTGTTCAAACGCTCCTGGAACTTCACCAGCCACGCTTGCATCACGGCGTGATCGGCCAACTGTTCCAAGGTGATTTCCGGCAGGTAAATGAAGTGCTCGGTGATGTCTTCCGGGTACAGCCGCGACAGGCGCTTGAGGGTCTTCATCACCGCGCGGAATTCGTTCACCAGCGTTTCCAGTTGTACACCGGAAACGGCTGGCGCCGATTCGTCCAGATGCAAGCTGGCATCTTCAAGGGCCGATTGGGTCATGTATTCTTCCATGGCCTCGTCGTCCTTGATGTACTGCTCCTGCTTGCCTTTCTTGACCTTGTACAGCGGCGGCTGCGCAATATAGATGTAGCCGCGCTCGACCAGCTCCGGCAACTGACGGAAGAAGAAGGTCAGCAGCAGGGTACGGATGTGCGAACCGTCGACGTCAGCATCGGTCATGATGATGATGTTGTGATAACGCAGCTTGTCGATGTTGTACTCTTCGCGGCCGATACCACAGCCCAATGCGGTGATGAGCGTGCCGACTTCCTGGGACGAGATCATCTTGTCGAAGCGTGCTTTCTCGACGTTGAGGATCTTGCCCTTCAGCGGCAGGATCGCCTGGGTGCGACGGTTACGGCCTTGCTTGGCCGAACCGCCTGCGGAGTCACCCTCCACCAGGTACAGTTCGGAGAGGGCAGGGTCCTTCTCCTGGCAGTCCGCCAGTTTGCCCGGCAGGCCGGCGATATCCAGTGCGCCTTTACGGCGAGTCATTTCGCGGGCTTTACGCGCCGCCTCACGGGCACGGGCAGCGTCGATCATCTTGCCGACAACGGCCTTGGCTTCGTTCGGGTTTTCCAGCAGGAAGTCGGCGAAGTACTTGTTCATCTCTTGTTCCACGGCGGTTTTCACCTCCGAGGAGACCAGCTTGTCCTTGGTCTGCGAGCTGAACTTCGGATCCGGCACTTTCACCGAAATGATTGCGGTCAGGCCTTCACGGGCATCGTCACCGGTGGTGGCGACTTTGTTCTTCTTGGCCAGGCCTTCCTGCTCGATGTAGCTGTTCAGGCTACGGGTCAGCGAGGAGCGGAAGCCGACCAGGTGCGTACCGCCGTCACGCTGCGGAATGTTGTTGGTGAAACACAGCAGGTTTTCATTGAAGCTGTCGTTCCACTGCAGCGCAATCTCGACACCCACGCCATCGTCACGCTGGACGTTGAAGTGGAAGACCTGCGAGTTGACCGGGGTCTTGTTGGTGTTGAGGTATTCAACGAAGGCCTTCAAACCACCTTCATACTTGAAGAACTCTTCCTTGCCCGAGCGCTCATCCTTCAACAGGATGCCAACACCCGAGTTGAGGAACGACAGTTCGCGGATCCGCTTGGCCAGGATGTCCCAGCTGAAGTGGATGTTCTTGAAGGTTTCAGCCGACGGCTTGAAGTGGATGTGGGTACCGGTAGTTTCGCTGTCACCAACAACGGCCATCGGAGCCTGCGGAACCCCGTGAACGTAGGTCTGCTCCCAGATCTTGCCACTGCGGCGAACAGTCAGCACCAGCTTCTCGGACAGGGCGTTCACGACCGATACACCGACACCGTGAAGACCGCCGGATACCTTGTAAGAGTTGTCGTCGAACTTACCGCCGGCGTGCAGCACAGTCATGATGACCTCCGCTGCCGAAACGCCTTCTTCTTTGTGCACGTCAACCGGAATGCCGCGACCGTTGTCGCGCACACTGATGGATTCGTCCGTGTGGATGATCACCGTGATGTCATCGCAGTGACCGGCGAGGGCTTCGTCGATCGAGTTGTCGACCACTTCGAAGACCATGTGGTGCAGGCCGCTACCATCATCGGTGTCGCCAATGTACATGCCGGGACGCTTGCGTACGGCATCCAAACCTTTCAGCACCTTGATGCTGGAGGAGTCGTACGTTTGATTTTCGCTCATGCCTTCACTCCCGATGGTCGTGGGTCTGGGTGATACGGCCATGTTCCACGTGGAACAAGGCAACTGGCGTTTCCGTTTGCCAGCCTTCCCTCAGTAATTCGTGATCTACACAGGTGATAAACACCTGGCAGCGTAATTCTTCTAGCAAGCGGCACAGTGCGCGACGATGCTGGTCATCCAGCTCGGACGGCAGGTCGTCAACGAGATAAATACAGTGGCCGCGACGAGCCTGACTGACGAGATGGCCCTGTGCGATGCGCAGAGCGCACACCACCAGCTTTTGCTGACCACGCGACAGGATGTCGGCTGCATTATTGGCAGCCAGACGAAGACGCAGATCCGCACGCTGCGGGCCGGCCTGGGTATGGCCCATCTGCTGATCGCGAAGGACAGAGGAGGCGAGTACTTCTTGCAGTTCCCGGTCCTTGTCCCAGCCTCGGTAGTAGCTCAGGGTCAACCCGTCCAGCTCGACCAGTTCGCTCAGGGTTCGCTCGAAGACGGGCTTCAAGGCCTTGATGTAGTTGCGACGGTATTCATCTATTTCCGCGCTGGCCAGGCATAACTCTCTGTCCCAGGCGGCTTGCGAAGCAGGGTCAAGTGTACCATGCCGCAACCATGAGTTCCGCTGCCGCAGCGCCTTCTGCAAGCGCTGCCAGGCAGGCAGAAAACGAGGTTCCACGTGGAACACTCCCCAATCGAGAAACTGTCGGCGGATTTTCGGAGCACCTTCCAGCAACCGAAAACTGTCCGGGTTGATCAGTTGCAGCGGCAACAGTTCAGCCAGTTGAGCGGCGCTCCTGGCATTCTGCCCGTCAATGCGGATAGTGAATTCGCCCGCCCGCTCCCGTGAAACACCCAGGTTGCAGGTACCACCTTCAGCCAACTGCACTTCGCCAAATACCGTACAGGCGGGCTGTTCATACTGAATGACCGGGTTCAACCGGGTACTGCGAAATGACCGGGCAAGGCCAAGCAGGTGCACGGCTTCGAGCACACTGGTCTTGCCGCTGCCATTGGCGCCGTAGAGGATATTGATGCGGGGGGACGGTGAGAGGGTCACCGGGTGCAGATTGCGCACCGCGGTGACCATGATACGTCGAAGGGACATTTCGTCTGCTACGAGTTACAGACGCATCGGCATGACAACGTAGGAGGAATCGTCGTTGCCAGCTTCCTGCAGCAAAGCACTGCTGTTGGAGTCAGACAGAATCAGACGAACTTGCTCGGTAGTCATAACGCCCAGCACGTCAAGCAGGTAACTGACGTTGAAGCCGATCTCCAGCGAGCTACCTTCGTAGTCCACACCGATCTCTTCTTCTGCTTCTTCCTGCTCAGGGTTATTGGCCTGAATTTTCAATTGGCCGGCAGCCAGCTGCAGGCGAATGCCACGGTACTTCTCGTTGGAGAGAATCGCAGTACGGCTGAACGCTTCACGCAGCGCTTGACGGTCACCCACCACCAGCTTGTCACCCCCCTTCGGCAGTACGCGCTCATAGTCCGGGAACTTGCCGTCGACCAGTTTCGAAGTGAAGGTGAACTCACCGGTGGTCGCACGAATGTGATGCTGGCCGAGTACGATGCTGACCATGCCTTCCGGATCGGTGAGCAGGCGCGCCAGTTCAAGGATACCCTTGCGTGGAACGATGACCTGATGGCGATCATCCTGTTCGATCGGTGCGCTCATCGAGCACAGCGCCAGGCGGTGACCGTCGGTGGATACCGCACGCAGGGTGTTGCGCGACACTTCCAGCAGCATGCCATTGAGGTAGTAACGCACGTCCTGCTGGGCCATGGCGAAGCTCGTGCGCTCGATCAGACGGCGCAGTTTGCTTTGCTCCAGGTTACAGGTCAGCGAGCCCGGGCCTTCTTCAACCGTGGGGAAATCATTGGCAGGCAGAGTCGACAAGGTGAAGCGGCTACGGCCGGCTTTGACCAGCAGCTTCTGCTCGTCCACCTTGATGTCGATCAGTACATCGTTGGGCAGGCTCTTGCAGATGTCCATCAGCTTGCGCGCCGGGACAGTGATCTCGCCTGGCTCGGCCGGCTCTTCCAGTTGCACGCGGCCAACCAGTTCGACTTCCAGATCGGTACCGGTCAACGACAGCTGCTGGCCTTGCACGACCAGCAGGACGTTGGACAGCACCGGCAAGGTCTGGCGGCGCTCGACGACACCGGCGACCAGTTGCAGGGGTTTCAACAGGGCTTCGCGTTGAATGGTGAAATGCATGGTCTAGTCCCTTGCCTTCAATTAGCTGCGCTGGCGATCATCACGTCGTCAGCGTCCGCAGCAGGTTCTTGTAGTCCTCGCGGATGTCCGCGTCGGATTCCTTCAATTCATTGATCTTGCGGCAGGCGTGCAGCACCGTCGTGTGATCGCGACCGCCAAACATGTCGCCGATCTCCGGCAGACTGTGGTTGGTCAGCTCCTTCGACAGTGCCATGGCAACCTGACGGGGGCGCGCAACGGAGCGCGAGCGGCGTTTGGACAACAGATCGGCAATCTTGATCTTGTAGTACTCGGCCACGGTACGCTGGATGTTATCCACACTCACCAGCTTGTCCTGCAGCGCCAGCAAGTCTTTCAACGACTCGCGAATCAGCTCGATCGTGATGTCACGACCCATGAAGTGCGAGTGAGCGATCACCCGCTTCAGGGCGCCTTCAAGTTCACGCACGTTGGAGCGAATACGCTGAGCGATGAAGAACGCGGCATCATGCGGCAGCTCGACCTTGGCCTGGTCGGCCTTCTTCATCAAGATCGCCACACGTGTTTCCAGTTCAGGCGGCTCGACGGCAACCGTCAGGCCCCAACCGAAGCGCGACTTCAGGCGCTCTTCCAAACCTTCGATTTCCTTCGGGTAACGGTCGCTGGTGAGAATCACCTGCTGGCCACCCTCGAGCAACGCATTAAAGGTGTGGAAAAACTCTTCCTGGGAACGCTCTTTACGGGCGAAGAACTGGATATCGTCGATCAGCAGCGCATCGACCGAACGGTAAAAACGCTTGAATTCATTGATCGCGTTCAGCTGCAGCGCCTTGACCATATCCGCGACGAAGCGCTCGGAATGCAGGTACACGACCTTCGCATTCGGATTCTTCTTCAGCAGGTGGTTACCCACAGCGTGCATCAGGTGGGTCTTACCCAGGCCGACGCCGCCATAGAGGAACAGCGGATTGTAGCCATGCTTGGGATTGTCGGCGACCTGCCAGGCAGCAGCGCGGGCCAACTGGTTCGACTTACCTTCTACAAAGGTCTCGAAGGTGAACGTTCGATTCAGGTAACTGGTGTGCTTGAGCGCGCCTTCCACCTGAACAGTGCGCTGTTCGGTACGGCTGCCGGCCGCCGTTGCCGAAGGGCTGTCCCCCATGCCGTCGAAGCTGTCACTCGAAGCCGGTTCAACGACCTCGTTCGCTTGCACCGCCTCTGTTGCCGGGGCCTGCGCCGGTTCGGCAACAGTGGTAATCGCAGGCGCAGCGGCCTGTTGCGTCTGGCTTTGCGCAAGTGTGGCAGCCACTGCGGCGCTGACGGGTGCATTAGGTGCAGCACGTGGGGCAGAGCTGCGACGACTACCTATTAACAAGGAAAGGGCGGGCGCAATGCCATCGCCGTTTTCACCCAACAGTTCGAGCAGACGGCCGAGGTACTTTTCATTCACCCAGTCGAGCACGAAACGGTTCGGCGCATAGACGCGCAACTCGTCGCCTTCGGCTTCGACCTGTAGCGGACGGATCCAGGTGTTGAATTGCTGGGCAGGCAGTTCATCGCGCAGAAGCTCCACGCACTGCTGCCAAAGTTCCACTGACACGGATATCCCCTGAGTTGAAAGCCGGATGAGGCAAAAACAAACCGCCATTGTACCGGTCGAGCGATCAGTTATCCACATGTGGAAACATTCTGAGCCATGACAAAACAGCCATTTAGCGGCCAAAACGTCTCTCAGCGACTGTGAATAAGCTCTGTGGATAACCGGCCATGAGGGCTATGCACAACCCAGTGATGCAGTCTGTTGATAACTCTGCTGTGGATAACGACCTTTTCTATCCACAGCCTTTCAGCAGCTCCATCACAAGCGCAGCACCTGTTACCGACAAGGTTTCGGATTTCTGTAGGCCGCGTGATTACAGGGCTGTATTAGGTTATCCACAGAAGGTTATCCACTTAAGATCTATAAGTTCTTCAGAAAAGCTTTTTATATGTCTCTTCTTTTTTTCATTTTGTCGTCCGTCTACGTGACTGAGCAACCCTTCCTGGCCCAGCAGCAGTCAGGACGCCTTCTATAAGGAAAGACTGGTTGGAAATTGACCTATGGGCTTGCTTTCTCTAGAATCGCCGATCTCTTAAAAAGGGGGCCATTCCGGCCCGTAGTCGACAAACCAGGTAACAACGCCATGAAACGTACTTTCCAACCAAGCACCATCAAGCGCGCTCGCACCCACGGCTTCCGTGCCCGTATGGCTACCAAGAACGGCCGCGCTGTTCTGTCGCGTCGTCGTGCCAAAGGCCGTAAGCGTCTGGCCATTTGATTTTTCGGCACAGGTGGTGAGTCAGGACTTCAGTCGGGAAAAGCGTCTGCTTACACCCCGGCACTTCAAAGCGGTCTTCGACTCCCCAACCGGCAAGGTTCCAGGGAAAAACCTGCTGATCCTTGCTCGCGAGAACGGCCTGGATCATCCAAGGCTTGGCCTGGTGATCGGCAAGAAGAGCGTCAAGCTCGCCGTTCAACGCAACCGCCTCAAGCGCTTGATGCGCGATTCCTTCAGGCTCAATCAGCAATTGCTGGGTGGCCTGGATATAGTGATCGTCGCGCGCAAGGGATTGGGTGAGATAGAAAACCCGGAATTGCACCAACACTTTGGCAAGCTCTGGAAACGCCTGGCACGCAGCCGGCCAACTCCAGCGGCAAACGCCGATTCCGCAGGGGTAGACAGTCAAAATGCGTAAACTGGCCCTCGTTCCGATCCAGTTTTACCGTTACGCCATCAGTCCCCTGATGGCCAATCACTGTCGTTTCTACCCCAGTTGCTCCTGTTACGCTCTTGAAGCCATTGAAAACCATGGCCTCTTGCGTGGCGGGTGGCTAGCCGTTCGTCGCCTGGGGCGTTGTCATCCGTGGAACGACGGCGGTTTCGATCCCGTTCCCCCCGCTCCTTCCTCCCGAACTTCTTCGATAGCCGAGTAATCATGGATATTAAACGCACGATCCTGATCGTCGCCCTGGCAATCGTGTCCTACGTCATGGTCCTCAAGTGGAACGAGGACTACGGCCAGGCTGCCCTGCCGACTCAGAATACTGCTGCCAGCACTGCTGCCCCGGCCTTGCCCGACGGTGTGCCGGCCGGTACCGCCAGCGCCGATGTGCCGAGCGCCAATGCCGAATCCAGCCCTGCCGAACTGGCTCCAGCTGCAGTCAGCAAGGACCTGATCCGGATCAAGACCGATGTCCTGGACCTGGCTATCGATCCGGTCGGTGGTGACATCGTCCAGCTGAACCTGCCGAAATACCCACGCCGCCAGGACCATCCGGACATTCCGTTCCAGCTGTTCGACAACGGTGGCGAGCGCGTCTACCTGGCGCAAAGCGGCCTGACCGGCGCCAACGGTCCGGATGCCCGTTCGTCGGGTCGTCCGTTGTACGCTACCGAACAGAAGAGCTACCAGCTGGCTGATGGCCAGGACCAACTGGTCGTCGACCTCAAGTTCAGCGATAACGGCGTCAACTACATCAAGCGCTTCAGCTTCAAGCGCGGTGAGTACGACCTGAATGTCAGCTACCTGATCGACAACCAGAGCGGCCAAACCTGGAACGGCAACCTGTTTGCCCAGCTCAAGCGTGACGCCAGTTCCGACCCATCGTCGAGCACCGCCACCGGCACCGCCACCTACTTGGGCGCCGCCATGTGGACCGCTTCCGAGCCTTACAAAAAGGTCTCGATGAAGGACATCGACAAGGGTAGTTTGAAAGAAAATGTGTCCGGCGGCTGGGTCGCCTGGCTGCAGCACTACTTCGTGACCGCCTGGATCCCGGCCAAGTCGGACAACAATGTTGTCCAGACCCGCAAGGACAGCCAGGGCAACTACATCATCGGCTATACCGGCCCTGCGCTCAGCGTACCGGCTGGCGGCAAGGCTGAAACCAGCGCCATGCTGTATGCCGGCCCGAAGATTCAGTCGAAGCTGAAAGAATTGTCCCCAGGTCTGGAGCTAACCGTCGATTACGGCTTCCTGTGGTTCATTGCCCAGCCAATCTTCTGGCTGCTGCAACATATCCACAGCCTGCTGGGTAACTGGGGTTGGTCGATCATCGTACTGACCATGCTCATCAAGGGCTTGTTCTTCCCGCTCTCGGCTGCCAGCTATCGCTCGATGGCGCGCATGCGTGCCGTGGCGCCGAAGCTTGCCGCGCTGAAGGAACGCTTCGGTGACGATCGCCAGAAGATGTCCCAGGCGATGATGGAGCTGTACAAGAAAGAGAAGATCAACCCGCTGGGCGGCTGCCTGCCGATCCTGGTGCAGATGCCGGTGTTCCTGTCGCTGTACTGGGTACTGCTGGAAAGCGTCGAGATGCGCCAAGCCCCATGGATGCTGTGGATCACCGACCTTTCGATCAAGGATCCGTTCTTCATCCTGCCGATCATCATGGGCGCCACCATGTTCATCCAGCAGCGTCTGAACCCGACGCCACCGGATCCGATGCAGGCCAAGGTGATGAAAATGATGCCGATCATCTTCACCTTCTTCTTCCTGTGGTTCCCAGCTGGTCTGGTGCTGTACTGGGTTGTGAACAACTGCCTGTCGATCACTCAGCAGTGGTACATCACCCGCCGTATCGAAGCAGCCACCAAAAAAGCTGCTGCTTGACGGGCTACTGCGCTAGCCTGTGAATAAAAACGCCCCTTCGGGGGCGTTTTTGCTATCTGTCGTTTTGTCGTAGAGGCTTTCGAGCATGAACACTGTGCGTGAAACCATCGCTGCCATCGCCACCGCCCAAGGCCGCGGTGGCGTCGGTATCGTCAGGCTGTCCGGGCCATTGGCAAGCAAGGCTGGCCAGTTGATCACCGGCCGGACGCTGAAGCCACGCCATGCCCACTACGGGCCATTCCGCGATGAGGATGGCCTGGTGCTGGATGAAGGCATTGCGTTGTACTTCCCTGGGCCCAACTCGTTCACCGGCGAGGATGTACTTGAGTTGCAGGGACATGGCGGCCCGGTTGTCCTGGATATGCTGCTGCAGCGTTGTGTGCAAGTCGGTTGCCGTCTGGCGCGCCCAGGCGAGTTCAGCGAGCGGGCGTTCCTCAACGACAAGCTTGATCTGGCCCAGGCCGAAGCCATCGCCGACCTGATCGAGGCGAGCTCCAGCCAGGCTGCACGCAATGCCTTGCGCTCGCTGCAGGGCGAATTCTCCAAGCGTGTGCACAGCCTGACAGAGGCGCTGATTGCCCTGCGCATTTATGTCGAGGCCGCGATCGACTTCCCCGAAGAAGAGATCGACTTCCTCGCCGATGGCCATGTGTTGTCGATGCTTGATACCGTCCGCGGCGAGTTATCCACTGTACAGCGCGAGGCCGGGCAGGGCGCCTTGCTGCGTGACGGCATGACGGTGGTCATTGCCGGCCGGCCAAACGCCGGCAAGTCGAGCTTGCTGAACCAGCTGGCGGGGCGTGAGGCGGCCATCGTCACCGACATTGCCGGCACCACCCGGGATATTCTGCGGGAACATATCCACATAGACGGCATGCCCCTGCACGTCGTCGATACGGCCGGCCTGCGAGATACCGACGACCATGTGGAAAAGATCGGCGTGGAACGCGCGCTCAAGGCTATCGGCGAGGCCGACCGGGTACTTCTCGTAGTCGATTCCACCGCACCCGAGGCCAGTGACCCGTTCGCCTTGTGGCCCGAGTTTCTTGACCAGCGTCCAGATCCGGCGAAGGTCACGCTGATTCGCAACAAAGCGGACCTCAGCGGTGAGCGGGTAGGGTTGGAGTTGTGCGAAGACGGCCATGTAACCATCACCCTCAGCGCCAAAGGTGACATCCAGGGGCTGCAGTTGCTGCGCGACCACCTGAAGGCCTGCATGGGTTATGAACAGACCGCCGAGAGCGGTTTCAGCGCCCGTCGGCGCCACCTGGATGCCTTGCGCCAGGCCAGTTCGCACCTGGAGCATGGCCGCGCCCAACTGACCCTGGCTGGCGCGGGTGAATTGTTGGCAGAAGACTTGCGGCAGGCACAGCAGGCCCTGGGTGAAATTACCGGCGCGTTCAGTTCCGATGACCTGCTGGGGCGGATCTTCTCCAGTTTCTGCATCGGCAAATAGTCCACAACCAGGCAAATCCAAGGCCGCTCCGTTGGGAGCGGCTTTTTTTTGCCTGCGATTTATCCACTCGTCGGATCTTTAGCACCCACTCTGGCCCCTGTAGGAGCGGCTTTAGCCGCGAAGAGGCCAGTACAGTTCCACATAAAATCATCCACAGACACGATTTCATGTTCAGGAGCCCTGTGGAAAACCCACCTTCAGCCCTCTTGATAAGCAGGCTTTTTTGCTGAGGGCAAATCCGCCTGTGGGTAAACCATCATTTAATCCACAGGCTAAAGGACGTTATCCATAACCCTCATGGTGGGTAAGCCACAGGGTTCAATTTCGATGTAAACCTTACATTGAAAGGGCTACAGAACCTTATCCACAGGTGAGGCTGTGCATAAGAATAAACATAAAAACAAAGCTTTTATAAAATTTTCTTCTTTGATTTCTGTTGTCTGCCATTCATCCACAGACTGGTCAAAATTTGCTCAGACGGTTCCTTTGCAGGGGGTGAAGTCCCTATACTTGTCCGCTTACCTTCTCTATTCGCAAAAACAGGCACGAGGTGCGTGGTGGATTTCCCTTCCCGTTTTGAAGTGATCGTCATCGGCGGCGGCCATGCCGGTACCGAGGCTGCGCTTGCGTCAGCACGCATGGGGGTGAAAACCCTGCTGTTGACCCATAACGTGGAAACCCTCGGTCACATGAGCTGCAACCCGGCAATTGGTGGCATCGGCAAGAGCCATCTGGTCAAAGAGATCGATGCACTCGGCGGCGCCATGGCGCTGGCCACCGACAAGAGCGGCATCCAGTTCCGCATCCTGAACAACCGCAAGGGCCCGGCCGTACGCGCCACCCGCGCCCAGGCCGACCGCGCCATCTACAAGGCCGTGGTACGCGAAATCCTGGAAAACCAGCCGAACCTGTGGATATTCCAGCAGTCCTGCGACGACCTGATCGTCGAACAGGACCAGGTCAAAGGCGTGGTGACCCAGATGGGGCTGCGTTTCTTCGCTGAATCCGTGGTACTGACCACCGGTACTTTCCTCGGCGGGCTTATCCACATCGGCCTGCAGAATCATTCCGGCGGTCGTGCCGGTGATCCGCCGTCAATCGCCCTGGCTCACCGCATGCGCGAACTGCCGCTGCGCGTCGGCCGCCTGAAAACCGGTACCCCGCCACGTATCGATGGGCGCTCCGTGGATTTCTCGGTGATGACCGAACAGCCCGGTGACACCCCGATCCCGGTGATGTCGTTCATGGGCAACGCCGCCATGCACCCCCGCCAGGTGAGCTGCTGGATTACCCACACCAATGCCCGCACCCACGAGATCATCGCCTCGAACCTTGACCGTTCACCGATGTATTCCGGCGTGATCGAGGGTGTCGGCCCGCGCTATTGCCCATCGATCGAAGACAAGATCCACCGCTTCGCCGACAAGGAAAGCCATCAGGTATTCATCGAGCCGGAAGGCCTGACCACCCACGAGCTGTACCCCAACGGTATTTCCACTTCGCTGCCATTCGATGTGCAGCTGGAGCTGGTGCGCTCGATTCGTGGCATGGAAAACGCTCATATCGTCCGCCCGGGTTATGCCATCGAGTACGACTACTTCGACCCGCGTGACCTGAAGTACAGCCTCGAGACGAAAGTCATCGGCGGCCTGTTCTTTGCCGGCCAGATCAACGGCACCACCGGTTACGAAGAAGCCGGCGCCCAGGGCCTGCTGGCCGGTACCAACGCCGCGCTGCGTGCGCAAGGCCGCGAAAGCTGGTGCCCGCGCCGTGACGAGGCGTACATCGGCGTGCTGGTCGACGACCTGATTACCCTGGGTACCCAGGAGCCGTACCGCATGTTCACTTCGCGTGCCGAGTACCGGCTGATCCTGCGCGAAGACAACGCGGACCTGCGCCTGACCGAAAAAGGTCGCGAGCTCGGTCTGATCGATGACGAGCGTTGGGCTGCGTTCTGCGCCAAGCGTGACGGCATCGAGCGTGAAGAGCAGCGCCTGAAATCGACCTGGGTGCGTCCGAACACCGAGCAGGGGCAGGCCATTGTGGATAAGTTCGGCACGCCGCTGGCCCACGAGTACAGCCTGCTTAACCTGCTGGCGCGTCCTGAGATCGACTATGCCGGGCTGATCGAAGCGACCGGCGGTGCAGAAATCGATCCACAGGTCGCCGAGCAGGTCGAGATCAAGACCAAGTACGCCGGTTACATCGATCGCCAGCAGGACGAGATCGCCCGACTGCGAGCCAGCGAAGACACCCGACTGCCTGTGGATATCGACTACACCACGATTTCCGGGCTGTCGAAGGAGATCCAAGGCAAGCTTGGCCAGACCCGTCCAGAGACGCTGGGCCAGGCTTCGCGTATTCCAGGCGTTACCCCGGCGGCCATTTCACTGTTGTTGATTCATCTGAAAAAACGCGGCGCAGGCCGCGAATTGGAGCAAAGCGCTTGAGTTCCCTGGTCACCCCGCAACATGCCGAAGAGTTGTCCACAGGTGCGCGCCAGCTGGGCGTCGAACTGAGCGTCGAGCAGCATGAAAAGCTGCTGGGCTACCTGGCCCTGTTGATCAAATGGAACAAAGCCTACAACCTCACTGCCGTGCGTGACCCGGACGAGATGGTCTCCCGCCATCTGCTCGACAGCCTCAGCGTCATGACGTTTATCCACAGCGAGCGTGACAACTGGCTGGATGTCGGCAGCGGCGGTGGCATGCCCGGCATTCCTTTGGCTATCCTGCATCCGCACAAGCAGGTGACGGTGCTGGACGCCAATGGCAAGAAGACGCGCTTCCTGACCCAGGTGAAGATGGAGCTGAAGCTGGAAAACCTCAGGGTTATCCACAGCCGGGTCGAAGCCTTCCAGCCGTCGCAACCGTTCAGCGGCATCATCTCCCGCGCCTTCAGCAGCATGGAGAACTTCACCAACTGGACCCGCCATCTGGGCGACACCGGGACGCAATGGCTTGCAATGAAGGGGCTGCATCCTGCCGATGAACTGGTAGCATTGCCCGCAGACTTCACAGTGGAAAGCGAGCAGGCCCTGACCGTTCCAGGTTGCCAGGGCCAGCGCCATCTGCTGATACTGCGCCGCAAGGCTTGATTGGGAACACACGCAACAATGGCTAAGGTATTCGCAATCGCGAACCAGAAAGGTGGTGTCGGCAAGACCACCACCTGTATCAACCTCGCAGCATCGCTGGCCGCGACCAAGCGTCGTGTGCTGCTGATCGACCTCGATCCGCAGGGCAACGCGACCATGGGTAGCGGTGTGGACAAACACGAACTCGAGCATTCGGTCTATGACCTGCTGATCGGGGAATGCGACCTTGCCCAGGCCATGCACTACTCCGAGCACGGCGGCTTCCAGCTGCTGCCGGCTAACCGCGACCTGACCGCCGCGGAAGTGGTGCTGCTGGAAATGCAGGTCAAGGAAAGCCGCCTGCGCAACGCCCTGGCGCCGATCCGCGAAAACTACGATTTCATCCTCATCGACTGCCCGCCGTCGCTGTCGATGCTGACGCTCAATGCACTGGTCGCCTCCGATGGCGTCATCATCCCGATGCAGTGTGAGTACTACGCACTGGAAGGGCTCAGCGACCTTGTGGATAACATCAAGCGCATCGCTGCCCGGTTGAACCCGGAGCTCAAGATCGAAGGCCTGCTGCGGACCATGTATGACCCGCGCCTGAGCCTGAACAATGATGTTTCGGCGCAGCTCAAGGAGCATTTCGGCGAGCAGTTGTACGACACGGTCATCCCGCGCAACATCCGCCTGGCCGAGGCTCCGAGCTTCGGCATGCCGGCGCTGGCCTACGACAAGCAATCGCGTGGCGCGCTGGCTTATCTGGCCTTGGCCGGTGAACTGGTACGCCGTCAACGCCGTCAATCACGCACTGCACAGACAACTTAAGGAATCCGCATGGCCGTTAAGAAACGGGGTCTCGGACGTGGGTTGGATGCACTGCTCAGTGGTCCTTCCGTCAGCGCGCTCGAAGAGCAGGCTGTGAAGATCGACCAGAAAGAACTGCAACACCTGCCCGTCGAACTGATCCAGCGCGGCAAATACCAGCCGCGCCGCGACATGGACCCCGAGGCACTGGAAGAACTCGCACACTCGATTCGCAACCATGGGGTGATGCAACCGATCGTGGTCCGCCCGATCGACGGTAGCCGCTATGAGATCATTGCCGGTGAGCGCCGCTGGCGCGCCACCCAGCAAGCCGGTCTCGACACCATCCCGGCGATGGTGCGCGAAGTGCCGGATGAAGCCGCCATCGCCATGGCGCTGATCGAGAACATTCAGCGCGAGGACCTCAACCCGCTGGAAGAAGCCCTGGCCCTGCAGCGCCTGCAGCAGGAGTTCGAGCTGACCCAGCAACAGGTGGCCGATGCCGTGGGCAAGTCGCGGGTGACCGTGGCCAACCTGTTGCGCCTGATTTCGCTGCCCGAGGCCATCAAGACCATGCTCGCCCACGGCGACCTGGAGATGGGCCATGCCCGCGCATTGCTCGGCCTCGAGGAAGAACGTCAGGAAGAGGGGGCGCGTCATGTTGTCGCACGTGGCCTGACCGTGCGCCAAACTGAGGCACTGGTCCGTCAATGGCTCAATGGCAAGCCTGATCCGGTCGAACCGAGCAAACCTGATCCGGACATTGCACGCCTTGAACAGCGGCTCGCAGAGCGCCTTGGCTCCGCCGTGCAGATACGTCACGGCAACAAGGGCAAAGGCCAGTTGGTTATCCGCTACAACTCGCTTGACGAGTTGCAAGGCGTGCTTGCTCACATCCGCTGAAACAATTCCCGTTGTAGCGCGCAGTCGGAAATCACTACCGAAGAGTTGAATAGGGGTTAATCCACCCCTATACTCTGCGCGCATTTTGTCGGCACAAATTATGCCAAGTCATAACTGACTTGTTGGTCGACTTCCGAGGAGCAGTTGTGATGGAAATCCGCACGCCAAACCGCCTGCCTTTCCATCGCTGGGCGGTTTTTCCGGTACTGCTGGCTCAATTCGTCGTACTGCTGCTGGCAACCTTGGTGTTGTGGCAGTGGAAAGGGGCGGTCAGTGGATATTCAGGCCTTTGCGGAGGTTTGATTGCCTGGCTGCCCAATGTGTATTTCGCCTGGAAGGCTTTTCGCTTCAGCGGAGCTCGGGCGGCACAAGCCATCGTCAAGTCGTTTTACGCTGGCGAGGCAGGCAAGATGATTTTGACGGCAGTGCTCTTTGCACTGACCTTCGCAGGAGTGAAGCCACTGGCGCCGTTAGCAGTCTTCGGCGTCTTCGTGTTGACCCTTTTGGTCAGCTGGTTCGCGCCCCTGCTGATGAATAAAAGACTTTCGAGACCTTAGGGCGTTTGAGGCAACCATGGCAGCAGAAACCGCTTCGGGCTATATCCAGCACCACTTGCAGAACCTGACCTACGGTCAACTACCAGACGGCAGCTGGGGCTTTGCCCATTCGGCTGCAGAAGCCAAGGCAATGGGCTTCTGGGCGTTCCACCTGGACACCCTGGGTTGGTCCGTCGCGCTGGGTCTGATCTTCCTGTTCATCTTCCGCATGGCGGCCAAGAAGGCGACTTCTGGTCAACCAGGCGGCCTGCAGAACTTCGTGGAAGTGCTGGTGGACTTCGTCAACGGCAGCGTGAAGGACTCCTTCCACGGCCGTAGCCCGGTAATCGCCCCGCTGGCGCTGACCATCTTCGTCTGGGTATTCCTGATGAACGCCATCGACCTGGTACCGGTCGACTGGATTCCTCAGCTGGCCATGGCAATCTCGGGTGACCCGCACATTCCGTTCCGCGCCGTGTCGACCACCGACCCGAACGCGACCCTGGCCATGGCCTTCTGCGTGTTCGCCCTGATCATCTTCTACAGCATCAAGGTCAAGGGCCTGGGCGGCTTCATCGGCGAGCTCACCCTGCACCCGTTCGGCAGCAAGAACATCTTCGTTCAGATCCTGCTGATCCCGGTGAACTTCCTGCTCGAATTCGTCACCCTGATCGCCAAGCCGATCTCGCTGGCACTGCGTCTGTTCGGCAACATGTATGCCGGCGAGCTGGTGTTCATCCTGATCGCCGTGATGTTCGGCGCCGGCATCCTCTGGCTGAGCGGCCTGGGTATCGTGCTGCAGTGGGCGTGGGCCGTGTTCCACATCCTGATCATCACCCTGCAAGCTTTCATCTTCATGATGCTGACCATCGTCTACCTGTCGATGGCGCATGAAGATAACCATTAAGACCGCCTGGCGTGTCTTGTAGCCTTCCCCGCTCGTTTGGGGGGAGGGCTTTAAAAGTCCGCAAGGGCAGCTGTACCAAACGATTTGTTTTACCGCTTCAACTTAAAAACCTAACCAATACGACGTAAAAGTCGGGAGGAAAGATGGAAACTGTAGTTGGTCTGACCGCTATCGCTGTTGCTCTGCTGATCGGCCTGGGTGCTCTGGGTACCGCCATTGGTTTCGGCCTGCTGGGCGGCAAATTCCTGGAAGGCGCTGCTCGTCAACCAGAAATGGTTCCGATGCTGCAGGTGAAAATGTTCATCGTTGCCGGTCTGCTCGACGCCGTAACCATGATCGGTGTTGGTATCGCTCTGTTCTTCACCTTCGCGAATCCGTTCGTTGGTCAGATCGCCGGCTAATCACTCGTAACCACGAGTTGATGGCTGTGATGAATTAAGACCGAGCGAGGTGTTGGCGTGAACATTAATGCAACCCTGATTGGCCAATCCGTTGCCTTCCTGATTTTTGTACTCTTCTGCATGAAGTACGTATGGCCTCCGGTCATCACTGCTCTGCAGGAGCGTCAAAAGAAGATTGCCGACGGCTTGGACGCTGCCAACCGCGCAGCTCGCGACCTGGAGCTGGCCCAAGAAAAAGTGGGTCAGCAACTGCGTGAAGCTAAAGCACAGGCAGCCGAAATCATTGAGCAAAGCAAGAAGCGCGCTGCTCAGCTTGTCGAGGAAGCCCGTGACCAGGCCCGCGTCGAAGCTGACCGTGTGAAGGCTCAGGCTCTGGCCGAGATCGAACAGGAACTGAACAGCGCGAAAGACGCCCTGCGTGCCCAAGTGGGTGCCCTGGCTGTTGGCGGTGCTGAAAAGATCCTTGGCGCCACAATCGATCAAAACGCGCATGCGGAGCTGGTTAACAAACTGGCCGCTGAAATTTAAGCGAGGGCGATCATGGCAGAACTGACCACGTTGGCCCGACCTTACGCTAAGGCTGCCTTTGAGCATGCCCAGGCCCATCAGCAACTGGCCAATTGGTCAGCCATGCTCGGCCTGGCTGCTGCGGTGTCTCAAGACGACACCATGCAGCGCCTGCTCAAGGCCCCGCGACTGACGAGCGCAGAAAAGGCCGCCACGTTCATTGACGTGTGCGGTGACAAGTTCAATGCACAGGCACAGAATTTCATTCATGTTGCCGCGGAAAATGACCGTCTCCTGCTTTTGCCGGAGATTGCCGCCCTGTTCGACCTGTACAAGGCCGAGCAAGAGAAATCCGTGGACGTGGAAGTGACCAGTGCCTTCGCGTTGAACCAAGAACAGCAAGACAAACTCGCCAAGGTTCTCAGTGCACGGCTAGGCCAGGAAGTTCGCCTGCACGCGTCGGAGGATGCCAGCCTGATTGGCGGCGTCGTCATCCGCGCTGGTGACCTGGTAATCGATGGCTCTGTTCGCGGCAAGATCGCGAAACTGGCCGAAGCATTGAAATCTTGAGTTTGAAGGGGCAGCAGAGCAATGCAGCAACTCAATCCTTCCGAAATTAGTGAAATCATCAAGGGCCGCATCGACAACCTCGATGTGAGCTCCCAAGCCCGTAACGAAGGTACCGTTGTTTCGGTATCCGACGGTATCGTGCGGATCCACGGTCTGGCCGACGTCATGTACGGCGAAATGATCGAGTTCCCTGGCAGCGTATTCGGCATGGCCCTGAACCTGGAGCAAGACTCCGTAGGTGCAGTGATCCTGGGTGCCTATGACACCCTCGCCGAAGGCATGAGCGCCAAGTGCACCGGCCGCATCCTGGAAGTTCCGGTTGGTAAGGAACTGCTGGGTCGCGTCGTTGACGCACTGGGCAACCCGATCGACGGTAAAGGTCCTCTGGGCAACACCCAGACCGACGCGGTCGAGAAAGTGGCTCCAGGCGTGATCTGGCGTAAGTCGGTAGACCAGCCTGTACAGACTGGCTACAAGTCCGTCGACGCCATGATCCCTGTCGGCCGTGGCCAGCGCGAGCTGATCATCGGTGACCGTCAGATCGGCAAGACCGCCATGGCCATCGACGCCATCATCAACCAGAAAGACTCCGGTATTTTCTGTGTTTATGTTGCAGTCGGCCAGAAGCGTTCCACCGTTGCCAACATCGTTCGCAAGCTGGAAGAAGCCGGCGCCCTGGCCAACACCATCGTCGTCGTTGCCAGTGCTTCGGAATCCGCCGCACTGCAGTTCCTGGCGCCATACGCCGGCTGCACCATGGGCGAGTTCTTCCGTGACCGCGGTGAAGACGCCCTGATCGTTTACGATGACCTGTCCAAGCAGGCCGTTGCCTACCGTCAGATTTCCCTGCTGCTGCGTCGTCCACCAGGACGTGAAGCGTACCCAGGTGACGTGTTCTATCTCCACTCCCGTCTGCTGGAGCGTGCATCGCGCGTTTCGGAAGAGTACGTCGAGAAGTTCACCAACGGCGCAGTCACTGGCAAGACCGGTTCCCTGACCGCCCTGCCGATCATCGAAACCCAGGCTGGCGACGTTTCCGCGTTCGTTCCGACCAACGTGATTTCCATCACCGACGGTCAGATCTTCCTGGAATCGGCCATGTTCAACTCGGGCATCCGCCCTGCAGTGAACGCCGGTGTTTCGGTATCCCGCGTAGGTGGTGCCGCTCAGACCAAGATCATCAAGAAGCTGTCCGGTGGTATTCGTACCGCTCTGGCTCAGTACCGTGAACTGGCTGCATTCGCCCAGTTCGCTTCCGATCTGGACGAAGCGACCCGCAAGCAGCTGGAGCATGGTCAGCGCGTAACCGAGCTGATGAAGCAGAAGCAGTACGCGCCAATGTCCATCGCGGACATGGCCCTGTCGCTGTACGCCGCTGAGCGTGGTTTCCTGACTGACGTGGAAGTCTCCAAGGTCGGTAGCTTCGAGCAAGCGCTGATCGCCTACTTCAACCGTGATCACGCCGAACTGATGGCGAAGATCAACGTGAAGGGTGACTTCAACGACGAAATCGACGCTGGCATGAAAGCCGGTATCGAGAAGTTCAAGGCCACCCAGACCTGGTAAGCCGCAGCGGGGGCTCCGGCCCCCGCTTGCTAACCTGATAGGTGATACATGGCAGGCGCAAAAGAGATTCGCAGTAAGATTGCGAGCATCAAAAGCACGCAAAAAATTACCAGCGCCATGGAGAAAGTGGCGGTCAGCAAGATGCGCAAGGCACAAATGCGCATGGCTGCTAGCCGTCCTTACGCGGAGCGTATCCGCCAGGTGATCGGTCATCTGGCCAACGCCAACCCGGAGTACCGCCACCCGTTCATGATCGAGCGCCCTGTAAAGCGCGCCGGTTATATCGTGGTGAGCAGTGACCGTGGTCTGTGCGGCGGCTTGAACACCAACCTGTTCAAGGCCCTGGTCAAGGACATGAACGAAAACCGCGAACAGGGCGTTGAAATCGACCTGTGCGTGATCGGCAGCAAGGGTGCGACTTTCTTCCGCATCTTTGGCGGCAACGTGGTAGCCGCGATCAGCCACCTGGGCGAAGAGCCATCGATCAACGATCTGATCGGCTCCGTCAAAGTGATGCTGGACGCCTACCTGGACGGCCGTATCGATCGCCTTTCGGTGGTTTCGAACAAGTTCATCAACACCATGACCCAAAAACCGACGGTCGAGCAATTGGTACCGTTGGTGGCAACCCCGGATCAGGATCTCAAGCACCACTGGGATTATCTGTACGAACCTGACGCAAAAGAGCTGCTGGACGGCTTGATGGTGCGTTACGTGGAGTCGCAGGTATACCAGGCGGTGGTCGAGAACAACGCTGCTGAACAGGCAGCCCGGATGATCGCCATGAAGAACGCCACAGACAACGCCGGTGATTTGATCAAAGAGCTGCAGTTGATCTACAACAAGGCGCGTCAGGCTGCGATCACCCAGGAGATCTCGGAAATCGTCGGCGGCGCTGCCGCGGTTTAACGGTTCAAAAATTCAGAGGATCCAGCTATGAGTAGCGGACGTATCGTTCAAATCATCGGCGCCGTCATCGACGTGGAATTCCCACGTGACGTCGTACCGAGTGTTTACAACGCGCTGAAAGTTCAAGGCGCGGAAACCACCCTCGAAGTTCAGCAGCAGCTGGGCGACGGCGTGGTTCGTACCATTGCGATGGGCTCGACCGAAGGCCTGAAGCGCGGTCTGGATGTCGTCGACACCGGCGCTGCCATCTCCGTTCCAGTTGGTAAGGCCACCCTGGGCCGTATCATGGACGTACTGGGCAACCCGATCGACGAAGCCGGCCCGATCGGCGAAGAAGAGCGTCGCGGTATCCACCAGCCAGCGCCTTCGTTCGCTGACCAGGCAGGCGGCAACGACCTGCTGGAAACCGGCATCAAGGTTATCGACCTGGTCTGCCCGTTCGCCAAGGGTGGTAAGGTTGGTCTGTTCGGTGGTGCCGGCGTCGGCAAGACCGTAAACATGATGGAACTGATCCGTAACATCGCCATGGAACACAGCGGTTACTCCGTGTTCGCTGGTGTGGGTGAGCGTACTCGTGAGGGTAACGACTTCTACCACGAGATGAAGGACTCCAACGTTCTCGACAAGGTAGCGCTGGTCTACGGTCAGATGAACGAGCCACCAGGAAACCGTCTGCGCGTAGCGCTGACCGGCCTGACCATGGCTGAGAAGTTCCGTGACGAAGGTAACGACGTTCTGCTGTTCGTCGACAACATCTATCGTTACACCCTGGCCGGTACCGAAGTATCTGCACTGCTGGGCCGTATGCCTTCGGCAGTAGGTTACCAGCCGACCCTGGCCGAAGAGATGGGCGTTCTGCAAGAGCGTATCACTTCGACCAAAGAAGGTTCGATCACCTCCGTTCAGGCCGTATACGTACCTGCGGACGACCTGACCGACCCGTCGCCAGCGACCACCTTCGCCCACCTGGACGCCACCGTCGTTCTGTCCCGTGACATCGCTTCCCTGGGTATCTACCCAGCGGTTGACCCACTGGACTCGACTTCGCGCCAGCTGGACCCGAACGTGATCGGCAACGAACACTACGAGACCGCTCGTGGCGTTCAGTATGTGCTGCAGCGCTACAAAGAGCTGAAGGACATCATCGCCATTCTGGGTATGGACGAACTGTCCGAAAGCGACAAGCAACTGGTAGCCCGTGCTCGTAAGATCCAGCGCTTCCTGTCGCAGCCGTTCTTCGTGGCCGAAGTCTTCACCGGTTCGCCAGGCAAGTACGTTCCCCTGAAAGACACCATCGCTGGCTTCAGCGGCATCCTCAAAGGTGACTACGACCACCTGCCAGAACAAGCGTTCTACATGGTCGGCAGCATCGACGAAGCGATCGAGAAAGCCAAGAAACTGTAATCCCGGCGCCCCGCAAGGGGCGCTAATCAGGTTGAGGCAAGCAGATGGCTATGACAGTCCATTGCGATATCGTCAGCGCGGAAGGAGAAATCTTCTCCGGCCTGGTCGAGATGGTAGTAGCGCACGGCAACCTGGGCGATCTTGGTATCGCTCCAGGCCACGCCCCGCTGATCACCAATCTCAAGCCTGGTCCGATCACGCTGACCAAGCAAGGTGGCGATCGTGAGGTGTTCTACATCTCCGGTGGCTTCCTCGAAGTGCAGCCGAACATGGTGAAGGTTCTTGCCGACACCGTGCAGCGCGCTGCCGACCTGGACGAAGCTCAGGCTCAGGAAGCCCTCAAGGCTGCTGAGAACGCCCTGAACGCGAAAAGCTCGGACTTCGACTACGGTGCTGCTGCCGCACGTCTGGCCGAGGCTGCAGCTCAGCTGCGTACTGTCCAGCAAATGCGCAGAGGCAAGTAATCCGGCGTTGGCCGCATACTTCCGTTGCGATTGAGTTAAAGGGTAGCCTCGGCTACCCTTTTTCTTTTTCCGAATTCTTCCCAGGTCACACATCCCTGACCGCCCAGGATTGGTAGCCAGTCAATGTCCCTTGATATCGTTATTCTCGCCGCCGGCCAAGGTACCCGCATGCGCTCGGCGCTGCCCAAGGTGCTGCACCCGGTAGCCGGCAATTCCATGCTCGGCCACGTTATCCACAGCGCGCGCCAGCTCGAGCCGCAGGGCATACACGTGGTCATCGGCCACGGTGCCGAGCTGGTACGCGAGCGCCTGGCCGCCGACGACCTGAATTTCGTCATGCAGGACAAGCAGCTGGGGACGGGCCATGCCGTTGCGCAGGCATTGCCGGCGATCACCGCCGACACGGTGCTGGTACTGTATGGCGACGTACCACTGATCGAAGTGGAAACACTGCAGCGTCTGCTGGCCAACGTCAGCGACCAGCAGTTGGGCCTGCTCACCGTCACCCTGCAAGACCCGACCGGCTATGGCCGCATCGTGCGTGATGCACAGGGCCAGGTCACCGCTATCGTCGAGCACAAGGACGCCAGCGAAGCGCAAAAGGCGATCAAGGAAGGCAACACTGGCATCCTGGCCATGCCGGCCGCGCGACTGGCCGACTGGATGGGCCGGCTGTCGAACAACAATGCCCAGGGTGAGTACTACCTCACCGACGTCATCGCCATGGCGGTGGCCGATGGGCTGGTGGTCGCCACCGAACAGCCGCACGACCCGATGGAAGTGCAGGGCGCCAATGACCGTCGCCAGCTTTCGGAACTCGAGCGCCATTACCAGCTGCGTGAAGGCCGCCGCCTGATGGCCCAGGGTGTCACTTTGCGCGACCCGGCCCGTTTCGATGTGCGTGGCGAAGTGACCGTGGGTCGCGACGTGCTGATCGACATCAATGTCATCCTGGAAGGCAAGGTGGTCATCGAGGACGACGTGCAGATCGGCCCGAACTGTGTGATCAAGGACAGCACCCTGCGCAAGGGCGCGATCATCAAAGCCAACACGCACCTCGACGGCGCGGTGATGGGCGAGGGCAGCGATGCTGGCCCGTTCGCCCGCCTGCGCCCGGGCAGCGTGCTGGAAGCCAAGGCCCATGTGGGTAACTTCGTCGAACTGAAAAACGCCCACCTGGGTGAAGGCGCCAAGGCCGGTCACCTGACCTACCTGGGCGACGCCGAGATCGGCGCACGTACCAACATCGGCGCCGGTACCATCACCTGCAACTACGATGGTGCGAACAAGTTCAAGACCGTGATGGGTGAGGACGTGTTCATCGGCTCCAACAACTCGTTGGTGGCGCCCGTGGAAATCAAGGCCGGTGCGACTACTGCCGCCGGTTCGACCATCACTCAGGCCGTCGAAGCGGGCGAGCTGGCGGTAGCGCGTGCGCGCCAGCGCAATATCTCGGGCTGGAAGCGGCCGGAGAAGATCAAGAAGAGCTGAGTTATACACAGCTGTTTCGATCGAAAGCCGACTTATGTGGATAAGTCGGCTTTTTTTTGCCTGATCCACAGGGATATGTGTAGCCAGGAATTTTGTTCCACACCTTGACGAACCGGCGAACTTAGGTTTTGATTGCAACCAATATCTTTCGAATCGAAACTTATCAGAACATGTCGAAACGAAACACCCCCCAGCGCCGCCACAACATCCTGGCCCTGCTCAGCGAGCAAGGCGAGGTGAGCGTCGACGCCTTGGCCAAGCGTTTCGAAACCTCGGAAGTCACCATCCGCAAGGACCTTGCCGCGCTGGAGGCCAACGGCCTGTTGCTGCGCCGCTACGGCGGTGCGGTGCCGGTACCCCAGGAGATGCTCGTTGAGATCGCGCAACCTGTCTCTGCCTACAAAAAGGCGATCGCTCGTGCAGCGGTCGGGCGTATTCGCGAGCATGCGCGGATCATCGTCGACAGCGGCAGCACCACCGCGGCGATGATTCCGGAGCTGGGCCGCCAGCCCGGTCTGGTAGTGATGACCAATTCACTGAATGTGGCCCGCGCCATCAGCGAGATCGAGCACGAGCCGGTGCTGCTGATGACCGGGGGTACCTGGGACCCGCATTCCGAGTCGTTTCAGGGTCAGGTCGCCGAGCAGGTACTACGCTCTTACGATTTCGATCAGCTGTTCATCGGTGCCGACGGCATCGACCTGCAGCGCGGCACCACCACCTTCAATGAGTTGCTTGGCCTGAGCCGAGTAATGGCCGAGGTAGCCCGCGAAGTGATCGTGATGGTCGAGTCGGACAAGGTCGGGCGCAAGATCCCCAATCTCGAGCTGCCGTGGGGCAGCGTGCACACCCTTATTACAGACGAACGCCTGCCCGCAGCGGCACGCGAACAGATTCAAGCCCGCGGCATCAACCTGATTTGCGCCGCGATCAGCCAGGAGCAATAAACATGTGTGGAATCGTTGGTGCCGTAGCCGAGCGCAATATCACTGCCATTCTCATCGAAGGCCTCAAGCGTCTTGAATATCGTGGTTACGACAGTGCTGGCCTGGCTGTCTACACCCAGCAGGGCGAACTGCAGCGCCGCCGCCGGATCGGCAAAGTTGCCGAGCTGCAGGCCGCTGTTGCCGCCGAGCCGCTGAACGGCCAACTGGGCATCGCCCACACCCGCTGGGCCACCCACGGAGCACCGACCGAAGGCAATGCCCACCCGCATTTCTCCGGCAACGAAGTGGCGGTGGTGCACAACGGCATCATCGAAAACCACGAAGAGCTGCGTGAAGAGCTGAAAGGTCTGGGCTACGTGTTTAGCTCGCAGACCGACACCGAAGTCATCGTGCACCTGATCCACCACACCCTGAAGACCCTTCCGGACCTTGCCGATGCGCTTAAATCGGCAGTGAAGCGTCTGCACGGTGCCTATGGCCTTGCGCTGATCAGCGTGGCACAACCTGACCGCCTGGTAGCCGCACGCAGCGGCAGCCCGCTGGTAATTGGCCTGGGCCACGGCGAGAACTTCCTGGCTTCCGACCAACTGGCCCTGCGCCAGGTCACCGACCGTTTCATGTACCTGGAGGAGGGTGATATCGCCGAGATTCGCCGCGACCAGGTGAAGATCTGGGACCAGGCTGGCCACCCGGTACAACGTGAGACCGTGCAATATCACGAAGGCGCCGAGGCCGCCGACAAGGGCGCCTATCGTCACTTCATGCTCAAGGAGATCCACGAGCAGCCGACCGTGGTCCAGCGCACCCTGGAAGGCCGCCTGGGCAAGGACCATGTGATGGTCCAGGCTTTCGGCCCGCAGGCGGCCGAGCTGTTCGCCAAAGTGCGTAACGTGCAGATCGTCGCCTGCGGTACCAGCTACCACGCCGGCATGGTCGCCCGTTACTGGCTGGAGAGCCTCGCTGGCATTCCATGCCAAGTCGAAGTGGCCAGCGAATTCCGTTATCGCAAGGTAGTGGTGCAGCCAGATACGCTATTCGTCTCGATCTCCCAGTCTGGCGAAACCGCCGACACCCTGGCTGCCCTGCGCAACGCCAAGGAGCTGGGCTTCCTTGGTAGCCTGGCCATCTGCAACGTCGGCATCAGCTCGCTGGTGCGTGAGTCCGACCTGACCCTGCTGACCCTGGCCGGCCCGGAAATCGGCGTGGCCTCGACCAAGGCCTTTACCACCCAGCTGGTCTCGCTGATGCTGCTGACCCTGGCGCTGGGCCAAGTGCGCGGCACCCTCGAAGCGGGCGTCGAAGCCGAGTTGGTGGAAGAGCTGCGTCGCCTGCCAGCGCGCTTGGGTGAGGCCCTGGCCATGGACAGCACCGTAGAGAAAACTGCCGAGCTGTTTGCCGACAAACACCATACCCTGTTCCTCGGCCGAGGTGCGCAGTACCCGGTGGCCATGGAAGGTGCGCTGAAGCTCAAGGAAATCTCCTACATCCACGCCGAAGCCTACCCGGCCGGTGAGCTCAAGCACGGTCCGCTGGCGCTTGTGGATAACGACATGCCAGTGGTCACTGTAGCGCCGAACAACGAACTGCTGGAAAAGCTCAAGTCCAACCTGCAGGAAGTGCGTGCCCGCGGTGGTGAGCTGGTGGTGTTCGCTGACGAGAATGCCGGCATGAGCAACGGCGAAGGCACTCACGTGATCAAGGTGCCGCACATCGTCGACGAACTGGCGCCGATCCTCTACACCATACCGCTGCAACTGCTTTCGTACTACGTGGCGGTGCTCAAGGGTACGGACGTCGACCAGCCGCGTAACCTGGCCAAGTCGGTGACAGTGGAGTAAGCGAATTCCACCTGGAAAGTGGTTTCCGACAATAAAAGCCGTCATGCGCGATCACGGCCCCCTTTAGGGGGGCGTGGTCGCGTCAGTTCAGAAAGGATGGGGCGGCACGGTGAAGTTCATCGGCCGCGTGGTCAAGCTGACTAGGCACCGCTCGCTTGCGTCGCTGGCACTACCGGTGGGCGCAGCAGTGTGGCCAGGCCCAGCAGGCACAACGCGCCGATGACCATGATGCCCCAGGCCCAGTGCAACGAGCTCAGCTGATCGCGCACGATACCGGCGATCAGTGGCACGCTGGCCGCGATCAGGTAGCCACCGCCTTGTACGAAGGCCAGCAGCGCACCGGCTTGGGCCGGTGAGTCAGCGTGGTCGAGAGTGACGATGAGCGACAGCGGAAACAATGCGCCGATGCCAAGGCCCAGGCAAAGGGTGGCGAAGATCGCCAGTTGCAGCGGTGCGCTCATCAGGCAGATCAGACCGGCCAGCAACAGCAGAATGACCAGCGTCAGTGGCTGGCGACGGTCCGGATAGCGATGGATCAGTGCCGACACCATCAGCCCGGCGGCCACCTCAGTGAGGGTCAGGGCACCCAGCAAATAACCGGCCTCGGCAGCGCTCCAGCCAAGCTCCACATAGAACGGTGGCAACCACGCCAGCACCAGGGTGTAGGCACCGGTGCCGATGCCAAAGAACGCCAGCAGCAACCAGGCCCGCGCGCTGTCGTACGGCAACCTCGCATCGGTGGTACGCGCCGGGGCGCTACCGGCGGCCAGCACCCAGGCGATCAAGCCGGTCAGCGCAGGCAAGGCCGCCCAGCCGAGCGTCAGCTGCCAGCCGAAGGTTGCTGCGCCGGGCGCCGCGAAAGCAGCCGCCAGGGCCGCACCGGCCATGATTCCGGTGGTGAACAACCCCATGAGCATGCCGGCGCTCTGCGGGTGGCTGCGCTTGAGAAACGCAGGCATCAGCGCCTGGATCACCGCGATGCCCACGCCGCCGAGCATGGCCGTGGCGATCAACGCTGCGCCAGAAGTGATATAGGCGCGCGCCGCGCAACTGATGGCGATCAAGGTGATGCCCAACGCTACCCCTTTGATCTCGCCAATCAGGCGTAACAACCAGGGGCCGCAGAGGGCGAACAAACCCATCATCATCACCGGCAAGGTAGTCAGCAGCCCGGCCTGCGCGTTGCTCAGGCCAAGGTCCTGCTGCAAGGTGCCGAGCAGCGGGCCGATGGCCGCCATGATCGGGCGCAGATTCAGGCCAATCAATACGGCCAACAGGCCGACACAGGCTTTACTCGGTACGTTACTCATGCTCAGGTTGCTCCCGCAGAAAACTGCCCATCGCCTGGTTGAACGCTGGGGCGAGCGGAATGTTGAAGACGTGACCGTCGCCTGCCAACGTCAGCAGCTGGGCATCGCCGATGCGCTCACTCAGAAGCTCGGCTTCCGAACGCGGGCTGAGCTGGTCGCCTGTGGCCGCCAGCACCAGGGTCGCGGCCTGGATCGCCGGCAGCTGCTCCCTGAGGTCGTACTGCTGCATGCCCTGGCACCAGTTCACCTGGTTGGCGGTGGTCAGCTGCGCGGCCTGGGCATGCCAAGCCTGGTACAGCCGTTGACCACGACGGGTAGCGGCGAACTCGGCTCCGACCAATGCTGGCCAGGTCGACTTGAAGCGCTTCAAGCACCCATCGGTTTGCCGCAGGCCGTCGGCCCAGTCGCTGAGCGTGGCTTGGCGGTGGCGATCGTTCATGTGGGCGAAGGTGCCGGCGACGATCAGCTTCTGCACGGCATGCGGCGCATGACAGGCCATCTCCAGCGCCACCATGCCGCCGAGTGACAGGCCGATGACATGCGTGGATTCCAACCCCAGGTGATCGAGCAGTGCAAGCATCTGCAGTGCCTGGGCGTGGGCTGTGATACCTTCCGGCGCTCGGCTGGAGGCGCCGTGGCCCAGCAGGTCAGGTACGATGACACGGTGACCCAGGCCCAGCAGCGCGCTGACCTGGGGCATCCAGGCGCGCCCACTGTTGCCCAGGCCGTGCAGCAACAGCACCGGGCTTCCGGCCCCGGCATCGTAGTAATAGTGGCGGTGCGGCCCCTGTGTGAAAAATGCCATGTGTCTCTCCTGATCCTTCAGTCGCATCTTCGTCAAGATAACTTAACGTTAAGATACTTTAAAGGTGCAGGGGTTCAGGTTTGTGTGCGGGTTAACAGTGATGAAGGGCTCGGTCGAGGAAAACGATGGACGATCATGTGGATTTCGTGGTGGCGCAGTGGGCGCAGGCGATGCCCGAAGTGGACGTTTCTTCCATGGCGATATTCGGGCGCATGATGCGCATCCATAAGCATCTCGAACGCCTGCGCGCCGAGGCGTTGGCCCAGTATGGCTTCAAGGAGGGCGAGTTCGACGTGCTGGCCACGTTGCGGCGCGCAGGGGCGCCGTATCGGCTCACCCCCACCGAGCTCTACCGCTCGCTGCTGGTCACCTCCGGAGCCATGACCAATCGGCTGGCACGGCTGGAAAGCGCCGGCATGGTCGAGCGGATCGCCGACAGCCAGGACAAGCGCAGCTCGCAAGTCGCGCTGACCGCAGGGGGTAAGGAATTGATCGACCAGGCCGTCCTTACCCATACCGAAATACAAGAGTTGGTATTAGCCCCTTTAAGTGAACAACAGCGCGCAGACTTCGCCCAATTGTTGAAGCACGTGCTCGTGCATTTACCCGGCGAGGGCGCGCCAACGCCATGAACTGGAATATTCAGGAGGAATTTCCATGCTCCACAGCAACTACCTCAAACAGTTGGATCTGCAGGACATCGTGGTGTTTCTCAACTTGCTGGAGTTGCGCAGTGCCAAACGCACCGCCGAGCTGATGAGCGTGAGTCAGCCGACGGTCAGTTATTGTTTGAAGCGGCTGCGCGGCTGCTTCGACGACACGTTGTTCTCTTCATCCCAAGGGGTGCTGCAACCCACCAGCAAAGCTGAGAAGATCGCGCCTTATTTGCGCGTGGTGGTCGAGTCGGTCAACCGCTGCGCTGAAGACGAAAGCCAGGCATCTGCGCAAGCCGTGCGCAAGGTCTGGCGGCTCTGCGCGCCGGAGTATTTCGAGTTGTCGTTCCTGCCGCAAACCCTGGCGATGCTGTCGCGCACTCATGCCAATACATCGCTGCACCTCGATCGCCTGAGCCGCGACCTGCCGGTGGATCAGTTGATGTCAGGGGAAATCGACATCGCCATCGGCTTTGGCCCGGGCTACCACCAGATGCACCCGGAGTTGCAATGGCAAGCGGTGGTCAACGACGACTTTGTCTGCCTGACCAGTCAAAACGGCTTGGCCAACGACGCGGTCATGAGTCTGGATGAATTCTGCGCCTCGCCCCATGTATTCCCGACACCGTGGATTTCGGAAAAGAACATGGTCGACAGCTGGCTGGATAAAGTCGGCCGTTCGCGCAATGTGCTGGTGCGCGCCAATGGCTACCAGGCCTGCGTCAACATCGTCGCTGCAGTACCGGCCACGCTCGCACTGCCGGCGCGCCTGTTGCCGCACCTGCGCATTCCGTCATCAGTGAAAGTCTGCCAGCCGCCGCTGGGTTTCCCAACGTTCACCTTGGACATGATCTGGGCGCGCGACCGTAGCGACAGCAAAGATATAGCCAGCCTGCGCAGGTTGATCGAACAGGTGGCCGAGGTGTTGTTGACGGCACGATGAAACAGGCTTTTAAATTTTCACCACGCTTTTAGATTTCTTAAAACCAGCCAGCCGCTCATTTCTCTTATCGTGTGGTCATCGGGTAGCGCAAGACCTACCTGAGTCCCACACTTCACGGAGGAATGAGTCATGCTGGCGCACGCCCAACCTGTGGTATTTCCCTATTTCCGACAACCGACGCCGTGCTACGGCTTCGAGTGTGTCATTGCGGTCGATCGCGACATGCGTGTAAGCGATTCGATCAGCGGCGCTTCATTGTATGAAGACCTCGCCCACAGCGGTGCGGTGATCTACCGCGACTTCGCCGACAGCCTGTCCGACTTCAACGAGTTCGTCAGCGCGCATTCGTCGCGGGTTACCTTCGACCCAGCGCGCAAGGCGGCCACGGCCAATACCGCCGAGATCGAAGCCGGTATTCACGAAATGGGCCTGCACCGCGAAAACGGCAACTTGCCATTCAACCCCGACTTGCAATGGTTCTATTGCCTGGAAGCGGCCGATGTCGGTTCGCAAACCACACTGTGCGATGGCCAGCGGGTCCTGTTCGATCTGTCAGCGAAAACCCGCAAGTTGTTCGAACAACGCGAGATTCGCTATAGCCGGCGCATCCCTTGGCAGAACGTCAAACGCTTCCTGAGCATTGAACTGCAACTGCCGCTCGAGGCCATTACCGACGAACACCTGCAACAGGTCAATGATCAAGTGGCGGGGCAAACCTATCGGCGCATCGACCAGAACCTGATTGCCTCGCAGTTGATCATTTCGGCGGTGGAAACCAGCTGCTTCAGCGGCCGCAAGGCGTTCTGCAATTCGATGCTCGGCCCCAGCGTCAACTACGAACCGCCGCGTATCACCTGGAGCGACGGCGAAGATATCGCCTTGGAAATCTGGGATGAAATCAAGGAAGTGACCGAGCGCAATACCTACAGCCACTTCTGGAAGAAAGGCGATGTCATCGTCATCGACAACACCCGCGTCATGCACGGCCGTCGCCGTCTGGATGACCCTTCGCGGCGCATTTTCGGTGCGCAAAGCTACCGCCTGGGAGGCAACGGCCAATGATCAGCCAAAAGATGCAGGACTATCTGGCAAGCACGCCTGACCGCGTCGTCATCCGTGAAATGGATGGCCGTGAATACACCTTGCACGAACTACGCCGCGACGTACTGCGCCTGGCCAGCGCCCTGGAGGGGCGCGTGGGGCGCTGCGAACGCAAGGTGTTCGGGATTGCCATGCGTTCGTGCTACGAGTGGGTCTATACCTTGCTGGCCATTCAAAAGGTAGGTGCGGTGCTGCTGCCGGTGCCGATCGAGTTCTCCGACGACCAGATCGCCAGTTTGCTGGGCAAGGCCGCGGCAGTGCTGGTGCGCGACGAGAAAACCGCCAAGCGGCTGCACAACATCCTGCCGGACAAGCCCTGCTTCATTCCCGGCCAGTTGATGAACCAGGCCATCGGGGAAGAGTGGCGCAATGAGGACGAGCTGATTCCGGATGGCATCGTCTCGATCATCCATACCTCGGGCACCACCTCCAAACCCAAGGGCGTGATGATTCGAGACGAGGCGGTCAGCCTGTTGGTGGACAACGTCATGAAGCGCTTGCCCCAGCACCCGCTGCATTATTTCTCGATCGTGCCAATGAGCTTGCTGATCGAGCAGGTGCTAGGCGTGTTCATTCCGATCCTGTCCGGCGGCACCCTCACGCTGATGCCCGAAGGCGTGCCCGAGTACGGCGCGGCAAGCGGTAACGCCAGGCATTATCTGGAGCTGATCGCACCCAACGAGCCGAATTTCCTCTACCTGCCGCCCAAGCTGCTGGAGGAAGCCAACACGCTGCTGCAGGACTGTTCGGTGCAGCAGCTGTTCGGTGCCCAGCGCCCACACATCATCACCGGCGGCGCGAAGATCCCGGTCAGCGTGCTGGAGGCGCTGGAGGCCCATGGCGTGCAGGTATTCGAGGCCTATGGCCTGAGCGAAAACTCATCGATCATCTCGCTGAACTCGCCAGCCGAGCGGCGTATCGGTTCGGCCGGCAAGCTGCTCGACGGCATCGAGCCCAAGCTGGTCGACGGCGAGTTGCTGGTGCGCACGCCTACCTTGTGCGCCGGCTACTACAACGCCGATGACACTGCTTGCGACCTGTCAGATGGCTACCTGCACACCGGGGATATCGCCGAACTGCGCGACGGATTCCTGTACATCACCGGGCGCAAGAAGCACGTGATCATCCTCTCGACGGCGCGCAACATTTCGCCCGAGTGGGTCGAGAACGTCTACAAAGAAAGCCTGTTGGTAGACGACATGATCGTCATGGGCGAAGGCAAGGACGAGCCCTGCGCCATCGTGCTCAGCGGCGCCGGCAGCGACCAGGTACGCCGCGAAATGGCGCGCCTGGAACACCGCCTGGCCGATTTCGCCCGGGTCCGGCAGATTCGTGTAATCGAGGACATCGCGCAGTTCCGCGAGCAGTTCTACACCGTGACCGGGCGACCGCGACGGGCCGAGATCGAAGCGCGTTTCATCGACCAGATGTACGCCTGAGGAAGAACCCCATGTACATCGTGCGCAATTTCTACAAAGGCCGGCCCGGCTACCGTTGTCTGCAGGAGGCGGTGCGTGCCCACTACCTCAAGCACTACGATGCCACCCCCGAGCCGCAGCCGGACCTGTTCGTTTGCCTGACCGGTTCCAATGGCGGCGCGCCAGGTTACGCCTGCGCCGGCATCAGCTACGGCGATTCGGGCAAGCTGTTCAGCGAGTATTACCTGGACCAGAGCCTGGACCAGCGTTATGGACTGGACCGGGCGCGGATTGCCGAAGTGGGCGCCTTCGCTTCGTTTCGTAGCGGCAGCGGCGCCGGCAAATACCTGCTCAACAACGTGATCCAGACCCTGGCCCTGCGCAACTTCGGCCTGGTGGTGCTGACCGCGACCGAACAGGTGCGCCAGCTGCTGACCCCGATCGTCGATACCCTCGACGATCTGGGCGGCGCCGATCAAGCCCGGGTCAAGGATCCGCAGGTCAATTGGGGTTCCTACTACCAACAAGGCCCGCGCGTGGTGGCCGCGCGACTGTCGCCCCCGAGCATCTGGATGAGCGCACCGGCATCTGCCGCGGGCCTGGGCCATTCCCTGCCCCATTTCAATTGCCAGGCCTCGGCCTGACCACGACGCGCGCCGGGCATCCTCTGCCCGGCGCGCCGGAGGTAAGCATGAACGCGACCAAACGTTACGAGAATTTCATTGTATTCCTGGCGCCGCTGATCAACAGCGTGGGCGGTATTGCCATTGACCTGTACGCGCCGAGTATCCCCTCCATTGGCCGTGAGCTGTCAGCCAGCCCGGCACTGATGCAGAACACCATCACCATCACCCTGCTGTTCTACGCACTGGGGCAGTTGTTCTTCGGCATCATGGCCGATGCCCGTGGGCGGCGGCCGGCGGTGCAATTGGGGCTGCTGGTGTTCCTCGCGGGCAGCCTGCTGGCAACCGTGGCCACGTCCATCGAGATGCTGCTGCTCGCCCGCGCCCTGCAAGGCTTCGCCATCGGCGCCTGCCAGGTAGTTGCCCGTGCGCTGCTGGTGGACATCGTCAAAGGGCCGCGTTTCTACGTGGCGATCATCTACCTGAGCCTGGCCTTCGGCCTGGGGCCGGTGATCGCGCCCTACATTGGCGGGGTGATCGAAGTGCACCTGGGCTGGCGCTACAACTTCGTCCTGTACGCCGTATACGCGGTGATCGTGTTGGCCTTTGTGCTGGCAGGGCTCAAGGAGTCGTTGCCCGCAGTGAACAGACGTAGTGCCTTGCAGACCTGCGCCGGCTACCGCCCCATCCTGGCTGACAGCCGCTTTCGTGCCTCGGTGGTCGTGCTCGGCTCGAGTTTCTCGGCGTTTCTGTTATGGAACGTGTTCGGCCCGCACATCGTCCAGGAACGCTTGGGGCACAGCGCGCAATACTTCGGCACCACCGCCCTGGCCGTGGGCAGTTGCTACCTGGTCGGCACCCTGGTCAACCGTGCGTTGATTCGGCAGGTCAAGCCACGGCGGCTGATGTGGGCAGGCATGGCGGTGTTTGTGCTCGGCGTGGTGACCATCGCCGCGCAGCCAGAGGACCTTCACCTGGTCTCGATCCTGGGCGGCATCATGCTGGTCGCGTTCGGTCAGGGCTTCATCTTCTCCAACGCCATGGCCAACTCGATGTCGCTGTTCCCCGACCGCGCCGGGGTTGCCGCCAGCCTGCAAGGCTGCCTGATGCTGGTGTACGGGTCACTGGCCTCGGCGCTGGTCAGCGCTTTGCCGCTGACCTCGAACCTGGCAATTGCCTGCGTGTTTCTGGTGCTTTGGTTGATCTCGTTGTCGGGCATGCTGAGCGTGCGCGTGCAGCGTCAGGCCTCGGTGGCCTGACGCGTGCCGACCCCGGTGGTGCAGCACATCTGCTGCCGGGGTCTGCCAGGCAGCGCCGAGCAGCCCCTTGATGAAGCGCGAAAGTACCTTGATCCGGGTGGTTGATCGGCAGGTACAGGAGATTGATCGACGCATCCACGGCAGCAGGCGGAGAGCGCTGCCGAAGGTCCTCGATAAGCAGCAGGTGGGTAACCGTGTACTACATTTTGAGAGTGGTACTCAGGTTTTGACGATTTCCATGAGGAATGCCTGGCGCTGATCGATTGACCCAGTGATTGCAATACGTCGCATAAAAGCGCTCACAAAGGCTGCGCTGGGCTGGAGGAAACATGAGGTTTCACGAACGCAACGTCAGCGCGCAAGCCCCAGTGCCCGGCAATGCGATCAAGTTCGAAAAACTCGCGCTATGGGCCAAGAGACTCTGGCCGGTGCCAATCCTGTTTCTCGCCATGCTGGCTCGAGTCTATGGCTCAACGGCCTCCGCAATATGGTGCGATGAGGGCTCCAGTTTGTTAATGAGCCAGTACTCACCCTCGCTCATCTGGACCCACAGCGCCCATGACGTACACCCACCCCTTTACTTTCTCCTTCTGCATGCCTGGATAGGCGCATTCGGGGACAGTGTCTTCTCGGTCCGGTTCATCAGCGTGCTGACAGGTGTCGGTACTGTAGCCCTGGGCATGTGGCTGGTTTGCCTGATTGCCACACGTCGTGCAGCAGTAATGGCCGGTGTTTTGTTGGCCTTGCTGCCCATTGCCGTGCGTTATAGTCAGGAAGCGCGCATGTACGCCCTGATGGGTTTCTTGCTGCTGGGAGCCACCATTGCGCTTGTATATTGGATAAAGAAACCTGAGCGACACCGCTACCTTTTCGTCTATGTACTATTGATGGCGGCAAGTTTCTATACGCATTATTTCACGGGCCTTTGCGTACTGTCCCACTGGGCGTATCTATTGCTTGTACGAGGTGAAAAACGCCGCCTGGTCGCTCGGCCAGCATGGTGGATAGCCAACGGCATGATCGTCCTGCTGTATACCCCGTGGATTCCCAGCTTGATCGACCTGTTGCAGCACCTTGACCAACTCAAGGCGGGTGGTGACATTGGCTGGATACTGCCCGTTACCCTGTATTCCCTGCCATCGACAATCTGGCAGTTCATGGTCCTTTCCGATGGCCAGAATCTGACATGGCCAGTCTACCTTGCTCTGCCACTGGCGTTGGCGCTGGTAACGGGCGCTGTCTGTGTGCATGATCGAAGCCGCCATAAATTCCATGTGCTCATGGCGATATATACGTTTCTCCCGTTGATCGTCGTGTTTTCAATCTCATGGATAACGCCACTTCTGGTCGAGCGCTATCTGATGTTTTCGGCCCTGGGCTTACCGGTCGTGCTGGCAGTCGCCATTGATCGAATGAAGCGTCATTATCGCTACACCGCACTCATCACACTGGCGACCTTATTGGCCGTAGAGGTGGTTGGCCTGAGTGGTTATTACCAAAAGGATGATGATCAGTTCAACAAGCTGGTCAACTTCGTCAATGAAAATTATCGTGCGAATGACCGGATCGTCGTCAGCGATCTTTTCTGGTATTTCAGCTATGTCTACTACAACAAGACCGGTTCTGTTCCACTGCTCTATACGCCCCCCCTGGCCAACGGCGCGTCGGGTCGGCCAGGCAATTATGGATTTGGCACGCTGGTGAACAATGATGCCGATAAAATCTACCTCGACAGCCTTGATAAATTACCCGTCAGCCAAAGCAGAGTCTGGTTGATAAGTAACAGCGAACCGCCTGATGATTTCGCTTCCATACCGAACAATTGGAACAAGGTAAGTAGGCTGAAAGTCGGCGATACCCAAGTGCGCCTTTACACTATTAACGCGCCCTACAATGCTAAAGCGAACTAATTTGCGGCCTGGCCGCCTGAACCTTCAATTTGCCTTCAGGCCGTTTTCATCACCGTCTTGCCTACCCGCCGCGCCAGCAGCGCATCCACGCTCAGCGCACCGCCGCCAAACGCTGCAATCTGCAAGAGGCCGCCTGCGATCGAGAGGTTTTTGAAGAAGTTGATGAACTGCCCTTGGTCCGCCAGGTTGTTATGAAAAGCGAAGGCTGCCATTACGGTGAACAGCGCCATGACCACGGCGACGATGCGGCTTTGAAAGCCGATGATCAGCAATGCTGCGAGACCGAGTTCAACACCCAGTGCTGCCAGGTAGCTCAGTACCGGGAAGGGCAGGCCGCTTGATTCGATATACGCAATGGTGCCTTCCGGCGAGGTCAGCTTGCTGAAGCCGCTCAGCAGGAATAGCACGGCCAGCAACACGCGGCCTACGACTGCAGTTGTACCTTTGAAATTGATCATTTTGTAGCTCCTGATGCTTGAGTTCGAATGGCTCACCGCGCTGTGCTCGGTGGCGTTGTCTGCGGTATGGGGCCATTCTGGAGCGAAGAACCGATCAAGACAATTGGTGTTGAAAGTGAATGATTGTTCCATAAAACAGGACAATTAGAACGCTCAACAAAAGGCTGGACCGAGTCCACTGTCTGCTTCAGAAAGCGCAGTGCTGGCCTGATTGATCGCCCCTGTGCATCAATTAATGAAAAATGAACGATTATCTCCAGCGCCGCTTTCGACGATCATTCTCGAAATAAGCACTTACAATTATTAAGAAACGCTGGAGATCCACACCATGAGTCTGCCATCACACTCGGTGCCTGAGGGCAAGTCCAAGGCCGGTATGGTCTTCCGGGTCACGTCCGGAAACTTCCTCGAACAGTTCGATTTCTTCCTGTTCGGCTTCTATGCCACGCATATCGCGGCGGCCTTCTTCCCCGCGTCCAATGAATTCGCCTCGTTGATGATGACCTTCGCCGTGTTTGGCGCAGGCTTCCTCATGCGCCCACTGGGTGCGGTGATCCTTGGTGCCTACATTGATGACGTAGGCCGGCGCAAAGGGCTGATCGTAACCCTGGCGATCATGGCCAGTGGGACCTTGCTGATCGTGCTGGTGCCCGGATATGAGAGCATCGGACTACTGGCCCCGGCGCTGGTACTCATCGGGCGCTTGCTGCAAGGATTCTCGGCTGGCGCGGAGCTCGGCGGCGTGTCTGTGTACCTGGCCGAAATGGCCACGCCGGGGCACAAGGGCTTCTACGCCAGCTGGCAGTCCGCCAGCCAGCAGGTGGCGGTCGTCGTCGCTGCGGCGCTCGGCTTTGCCCTCAACCAGTGGCTGACGCCTGACCAGCTCACCCAGTGGGGTTGGCGGGTACCGTTTGCTGTGGGCTGCATGATCATCCCGGTGATCTTCCTGCTGCGTCGCAGCCTGCAGGAAACCGAGGAGTTCGCCGCGCGCGAACATCGCCCAACCATGAAACAGGTACTGGCGACGCTGGCTGCCAATTCCGGCATCGTGCTGTACGGCATGCTGATGGTGGCCATGACCACCACTGCCTTCTACATGATCACCGTGTACGCGCCGACCTTCGGCAAGACCGTGCTGCAACTGAGTACCGGTGATGCGCTGCTGGTGACCTTGCTGACTGCGGTGTCGAACTTCATCTGGTTGCCCATCGGCGGTGCGCTCAGCGATCGCCTGGGGCGCAAGCCGCTGCTGCTGGCCATGTCGCTGATGACCTTGATCAGCGCTTACCCGGCCCTGACCTATCTGGCCCAGGCACCGACCTTCGGCCACATGCTTGAAGTGCTGCTGTGGTTCTCGTTCCTGTACGGCATGTACAACGGCGCGATGATCCCGGCGCTGACCGAAATCATGCCGGTGGAAGTCCGTGTAGCAGGTTTTTCGCTGGCTTACAGCCTGGCGACTGCCCTGTTCGGCGGGTTCACCCCGGCAATCTCGACGTGGATGATCCATGTCACCAATGACAAGGCGGCACCCGCCTACTGGATGATGTTTGCCGCGCTCTGTGCATTCGTCGCTACCTGGATGCTGTACCGTCGCTTGGCCAACCACGCACCGGTGGCTGTATGAGGAACTCGATGAAAGCGTTACTGACCGCTGCTCTCCTGGCTGGCTGCAGCCTTGCCCAGGCTGCCGAACTGACCGTTATGACCTCGGGTGGCTTCACCGCCGCCTACAAGCAACTGGGGCCCAAGTATGCCGCGCAGAGCGGCGATAAACTGGTCACCGTGCTCGGGCCTTCGATGGGCAAGGCACCCGAGGCGATCCCCAATCGCCTCGCTCGCGGCGAGCACGCTGATGTGGTGATCATGGTTGGCTATGCGCTGGACGAGCTCATCCGTCAGGGTAAGGTCGACCCGGCTTCGCGCGTCGAGCTTGCCGACTCGCGCATCGGTATGGTGGTCAAGCAGGGCCAGCCCAAGCCGCAGATCGGTACCCCCGATCAGCTGAAGCAGACATTGCTGGCGGCAAAGTCGGTGGCCTATTCGGATAGCGCCAGTGGCGTGTATATCAAGACGGAGCTGTACAAGAAGTTGGGTATCGAGGACCGCCTGGTCGGCAAGAGCACCATGGTCGAGCGCATACCGGTGGCCTCGCAGGTGGCTCAGGGCACCTATGAGCTTGGTTTCCAGCAGGTTGCCGAGTTGCTGCCGGTGCCGGGTGTGACCTTGGTTGGCAAGATTCCGGAAAGCCTCCAGTCGGTGACCCGCTACGCTGCCGCTATTCCAAAAGGCGCCGAACACCCCGCCGAGGCAAAAAAGCTTCTGCAGTACCTGGCCTCACCTGCCGCGCAGCCTGACGTACGTGCTACCGGGCTGGATTCAGTCGCCCGCTGATACCCCGGGCAATTCGCGAATCAGCCTTACCATCTCGAGTGCCGCAGGCGTGAGTGTGCGGCCGCGGCGCTTGAGCAGGCCCATCTTGCGGCTGACCTGCGGTTCCACCAGTGCAACGCTGGCGAGGATCGGGTGGGGTGATAGCGGTAGCGCAATCGAAGGCACCGCGGCAATTCCCAGGCCCGCTTCGATCAGGCCGAGCAGGGTGGTCACATGCCTGGCCTCGCAAACACTCTCTTTGCTCACCTGCATGCCGGCCAGCGCCCGATCCAGGACCAGGCGGTTGCCAGACGACTTGCCCAGGCTGATGTACTCATGTTCGTAGGCTTGCGCCCAGGTCACCGTGTCCTGCTTGGCCAACGGGTGGTCCTGGCGGCAGGCGATGACATAGCGTTCTTCAAGCAAGTCGCTGAACTCGATCTCCGGTGCAAGATTGCCCGTGAAGCTCAGGCCGAAGTCCGCTTCGCCGGAGGCCACGGCGGCACTCACTTCGTTGGCCGAGGCGTCGTACAGGTTGATGCGCACTTTCGGATATTGCCCATGGAAGGCACGAATGGCATGGGGCATGAAGTAGTAGGCGGCTGACGGCACACAGGCGATGGTCAGGGTGCCGGTACGCAGCGAGCCACCATCACCGACGCTGAGCAGCGCCAGGTCGAGATCGTCCAGCAGGCGCTCCACCTGAGGTAGAAAGGCACGCCCGACATTGGTCAACGACACCTTGCGCGTGGTGCGTTCGAGCAGTTTCACGCCCAATGCCGATTCGAGTTTTTCGATACGCCGGCTCAGCGCCGATTGGGTGATGCGAATGGTATCGGCGGCGCGGCGGAAGCTGCCTTGCTCGACCACTGCACGAAACGCCTGCAGGTCGTTCAGATCGAAATTGATGCTCACCCGGTGGGCCCCGCTGGTTTGATCGAAAACGTGCATCAATGGTATTTCGAAAAAACCAGCAGAGCCAGCTAGGTCAGATCTGCATGGCCATGCCGTGCACGTTCATCGCTGCCTGGCGCAGGGCTTCGGAACGGGTCGGGTGCGGGTGGCAGATCAGCGCGATGTCTTCAGCCGAGGCGGCGAACTCCATGGCCACGCAGAACTCGCCGATCATCTCGCTGACGCTTGGGCCGACCAGGTGCACTCCGAGCACTTCATCGGTATTGGCATCGGCGATGACTTTGGCGAAGCCTTCGGTCTCATGGTTGATCTTGGCACGGCTATTGGCGGTGAAGGGGAACTTGCCGATCTTGTAGGCGCGGCCTTCGGCCTTCAGCTGCTCTTCGGTCTTGCCAACGGTAGCCAGCTCCGGGCGGGTGTAGATCACGCCCGGAATCAGGTTGTAGTTCACTTCATGCGGTTTGCCGGCAATCCGCTCAATGCACGCGACCGCTTCGTCTTCGGCCTTGTGTGCCAGCATCGGGCCGGACGTGACGTCGCCAATCACCCATACACCTGCTACCGAGGTGCGGTGATGCTCGTTGCTGAGCATGCCGCGCTTGTCGGTTTGCAGCCCGACGCTTTCAAGGTTCAGGCCCTTGGTATAAGGACGACGGCCGATGGCGACCAGGACGTAGTCGGCCTGCAGCGTTTCGGCGGCCCCACCCGCAGCCGGCTCCAGGGTCAGGCTGACACCTTCGGCTTGCGTCGTCGCTTGGGTGACTTTACTACCGAGCCTGAAGGCCATGCCTTGCTTGGCCAGCGCTTTTTGCAGGGTCTTGGCGGTTTCTTCATCGGTGCCCGGGCAGATGCGGTCGAGGTACTCGATGACGGTGACCTGTGCGCCCAGGCGGCGCCATACCGAACCCAGTTCCAGGCCGATGACGCCCGCACCGATCACCACCAGGTGCTTGGGAACCTGAGGCAGGGCCAGGGCACCGGTGGAATCGATGATCCGCTGGTTGTCGATGGTCACGCCGGGCAGGGGAGTGGGCTCTGAGCCGGTGGCAATGACGATGTCCTTGGCCTGCAGTGCGGTCTCGCTGCCATCTTCAGCCTTGACGATGACCTTGCCGACGCCATCCAGGCGGCCCCAGCCTTTGATCCAGTCGACCTTGTTCTTGCGGAACAAGTACTCGATGCCCTTGGTCAGGCCGGTCACGCTCTCGTCCTTTTGTTTCATCATCTGGGCGAGGTTTAGCGTCGGCTTCACTTCGATGCCGAGGTGGGCGAACTCGTCGCCGCTGGCAGCTTCGTAAAGCTCGGAAGCGTGAAGCAACGCTTTGGACGGCATGCAACCGACGTTAAGGCAGGTGCCACCCAGCGTCGCACGGCCTTCCACGCAGGCGACACTCAGGCCCAGCTGGCCGGCGCGGATCGCTGCGTTGTAGCCGCCAGGGCCGCCGCCGATGATCACCACGTCATAGGATTTCATGGGTTTTGTACTCCAGATGAGAAAGCGCGAGAGGGGCATAAGGTTAAGCTGAGAAGTGCGGATTGTATACAATCCGTTGCCTCATCAGACCAGTTGGTTCTAGACCTTGGTCTCGTTTAGAGGAAACCTCCCACGAATGAACTACTCTGTTCCGGCGACGTTCGAAATGTCAGGCGTCGTAGCCTTTCAGGGATAGGAGGAGTGTTCATGCTTGCTCAACTTCCACCGGCATTGCAGAGCCTGCATCTGCCGCTGCGGCTGAAACTGTGGGATGGAAACCAGTTCGATCTGGGCCCAAGCCCGCAGGTCACCATCCTGGTCAAGGAGCCACAGCTGATCAGCCAGCTGACCCACCCGAGCATGGACCAGCTGGGCACTGCATTCGTGGAGGGCAAGCTGGAGTTGGAAGGCGATATTGGCGAAGCCATCCGTGTCTGCGACGAACTCAGCGAAGCATTGCTGACCGAAGAGGATGAGGCTCCGCCGCAGCGCCTGGCGCATGACAAGAGCACAGACGCCGAGGCTATTTCTTATCACTACGACGTCTCCAATGAGTTCTATCAACTCTGGCTCGATCAGGACATGGCCTATTCCTGTGCCTATTTCCGCGAGCCCGACAACACCCTGGATCAAGCGCAACAGGACAAGTTCGATCACCTGTGCCGCAAGTTGCGCTTGCAAGCCGGCGACTACTTGCTTGATGTCGGCTGTGGTTGGGGCGGGCTGTCGCGTTTCGCCGCGCGTGAGTATGGCGCCAAGGTATTCGGTATCACCTTGAGCAAGGAGCAGCTCAAGCTCGGCCGCGAGCGGGTCAAGGCAGAAGGCCTGGCCGACAAGGTCGACCTGCAGATTCTCGACTATCGCGACCTGCCTCAGGATGGCCGCTTCGATAAGGTAGTCAGCGTTGGCATGTTCGAGCATGTCGGGCACGCCAATCTGGCGTTGTATTGCCGGAAACTGTTCGGCGCCGTCCGCGAAGGTGGACTGGTAATGAACCATGGGATTACTGCCAAGCATGTCGATGGACGCCCGGTCGGGCGTGGAGCCGGTGAGTTCATCGACCGTTATGTTTTCCCCCATGGCGAGCTGCCGCACCTGTCGATGATCAGCGCCAGCATCTGTGAGGCGGGGCTGGAGGTGGTGGACGTGGAGAGCTTGCGTCTTCACTACGCGAAGACGCTGCACCACTGGAGCGAGAACCTGGAGAACCAGTTGCACAGGGCTGCGGGGTTGGTGCCGGAGAAAACCCTGCGGATCTGGCGCCTGTACCTGGCCGGGTGTGCCTATGCGTTCCAGAAGGGCTGGATCAACCTGCACCAGATTCTGGCCGTGAAGCCATATGCCGATGGGCACCATGATCTGCCGTGGACGCGGGAAGACCTTTATCGCTGAACCTTCATCACTGACCGCAGAGGGGCCGCAAAAGCGGCCCCTTCTTCGATCAGAGGATGGGTGAAATCAGGCGCGCAATGCGCATTCCCAGCTGCTGGATACGATGGGTATCGCGGCTGTCTTCAGCAGTGATTTCACGGGCTTGTTCAAAGTCGTCCAGCAGCATTGCCTCTACCTGATCAGCGAACGGACGGTCCACCGTCAGCAAGGTGATTTCGAAGTTGAGCCGGAATGAGCGATTGTCCAGGTTGGCGCTGCCGATCGCGCTGACCTCGTCATCCACCAGCACCACTTTCTGGTGCAGGAAGCCTGGCTGATAACGGAACATCCTCACCCCTGCACGTACCGCTTCGAACGCAAACAGGCTGGAGGCCGCATACACGATCTTGTGATCGGGCCTAGACGGAATAAGCACGCGCACGTCCACGCCACGCAGTACCGCCAGGCGCAAGGCGGCGAACACGGCTTCGTCGGGGATGAAATAAGGACTGGTGATCCATACGCGTTTGCTCGCCGAGTGGATGGCCTCGATGAAGAACAGCGAACAGGTTTCCTGTGGGTCTGCCGGGCCACTGGCCAACGCTTGGCACAGCACCCCGTTGTCCGGGTAGGTGTCGGGCAGGATCAAAGGAGGCAGCTGGCGCGTGGCCCAGTACCAGTCCTCGGCAAACGACTCCTGCAGGCAGGCCAACACCGGGCCGCCGATCTGCACGTGGGTGTCGCGCCAAGGTGACAGGTGTGGATCCTTGCCAAGGTATTCGTCCCCTACGTTATGCCCACCGATGAAGCCGAGCAGGCCATCGACCACGACGATCTTGCGGTGGTTGCGGAAGTTGACCTGAAAGCGGTTGAACCATCCGCGGCGGGTGGCAAAGGCATGGATCTGCACACCACCATCACGCAGCGCTTGGCTGTAACTCGCGGGCAGCGCATGGCTGCCGACACGGTCGTACAGCACGAACACCTTCACACCCTCAGCCGCCTTGCGCAGTAGCAACTGCTGCAGCTCCTTGCCAAGGCCGTCGTCGTGGATGATGAAAAATTGCACCAATACCACTTCGCGTGCCTGCTCGATGGCAGCGAAGATGGCCTCAAAAGTGGCTTTACCATTGATCAGCAGCTTCACTTCGTTATTGGCCAGGCAAGGCATCCGCCCGAGCTTTGGCATGGCACGCAAGGCCGCATAGCTTTCTGACTCTCTGGCGGTGAGGGCTTCTTCAACCCAAGGCCGCCAGTTGAGGTTGGCCATGGCCACGTGCATTTCCTGGTTGGCCTGGCGCCGGGCCTGGATGTAAGCGTAGAAGGATCGCGCACCAAAGATGAGGTAGGGAATCAGGGTGAGGTAAGGAATGAAGAACAGTGACATGGCCCAGGCAATTGCACCTTGGGCAGTACGCACGGTGAACACGGCGTGCAACGCGGCGATCATGCCAAGCAAATGGATCAGGCCGAGCACGTAGCCGAAGAAGTAGGGGCTGTGGTAATCCATACGCATCCTGCTTGCCAAATACACAGCGGATAACAGAACACGTTCCACCTCCGCCTTGCAACCTGCAAGCGGATTTGGCGTCTAAGGCTGAGCCCGGCCCGTTGGCCGGCTTTACGAGGAGCGTCCGTACATGAAGATTCGTCTGCCACTGTTGGCCCTGGCCTTGGGCCTGAGCAGCCCACTGGTAAATGCGCAGATGTTGCAACCTGGTTTGTGGGAATTGACCACCAGCAACATGCAGGTCGATGGCAAGCCATTACCCGATATGCAGTTCATGCTCGGGCAATTGAAGAACCTGCCCCCTGAACAGCGGGCCATGATGGAAGGGGTATTGGCCAAGCAGGGCGTTACGATTGGCGGCAATGGCGTGCGCTCGTGTCTGACGCGTGAACAGGTGCAGACCAACGATATCCCCCTGCAGGATCCCAAGTCTGGATGCACTCAGAAGATCACCGACCGAACGGGTAATGTCTGGAAGTTCCAGTTCAGTTGCCCCAAGGCTCAGGGCACTGGCCAGGCGACTTTCCTCAGTGACAAGGAGTTCACCACCCAGGTCAACGGCACCTTCAATGCATCGGGCGTTCAGCAGCAGGGCAGCATGAACACCCGCGCCGTATGGCTCGGCAACGACTGTGGAACAGTCAAACCTCGCACCTGAGCCTCACCACCGCCATTGGCTGCTGGCTACCGCATCGTGGGCATGCAAGCTTTCTGCATGTTCCACGCGCAGCTTGAAGGCCGTCGCCCATTCCAACTGCTGTAGCGACTGGTGCAGCCGCCGAGCGGCGTCTTCACAGAACATGAGGTTCTGCCCGTTGGCCAAGGCGAACGCTTGTTCGTCTGCACGCTTTACCGCAGTTTGCACAGCCGTACCCAGGCTAGCCTCAATCCGGTCTATCAATTCAGTGATGGGCAGCAACGCCAGTTTGTCTTGCAGGCGCACGCTGACGATCGCCTGGCTACGCTGGCTATGGGGTGTCGCGACGATGCCTTGGCTGGTGCCCAACCAGTCCAGTACCGTGCTGCGCTCGAGGTGCTGCCCGGCGAAGTCAGCCTCGAACTGCTGTTGAATCAGTTGCCTTGCAAGGGCTGCCGAGCACGGGCACTTTGAGGAATAAGGCACACGAACGGATAGTTCCACGTGGAACATTTCATCTGCAATCTTCGCTTCGAGGCTGACTGCGTAGCGCTTCCAACCCGCCAATGGGCTGACCAACGCGGGCCTCTTCAGCATGTGCTGGAAATCCAGGTTGAGATAAGCCGCGTGGGAAAGTCCCTCGTGACTGGTGAGAAAGTCTGCGAGAAGACGGCGAATGGCCAAGGGCGTCAATGGCTGCGCTTCGAGCGATTCCAGTGCCAGGTATAGGCGAGACATATGGATGCCTCGGGCATTGCCATCCACCAGGCTGACACCCGCATCGGCCTTGGCCGGCACCTGACGACCGTCTAACTGGATAGGTACGGCGATACCGCGCATGCCGACCCAATCAAGCGGGGTGGCGTGTGCTTGGGGCTGCGAGGCAATGTCCGGGAGCATCAGGCTAGTCATGGGGTATTACCAGAATTAGGGTCAGCGACATCCGCCGACCAGGCTGCAATGCAGATTGAAACGCTGGCCGCTGGAGCTGGAAACGCGATTCAACGTGGTCCAGCCAACCCGTCGGCTGTAGCCGAACCAGGCTTCGCCATCGCTGGCCAAACCGGTAAACAACGTCAGTGCGCCATAGCGGCTGTTGGTCTGCGACCAGAGACGACGTGTCGTCGTGTCGAAGCCGCGCAGGTAGAAATGGCTGCCTTCAGTGCGCACGCTGTAGTAACTGCCGTTGCCGTCCTGGCAGGCGAGCAGCGTTGCGCTTCGGGTGCACAGCGCCAGCGAACTACCTGAGGCCAATGCCAGGGCGGGCACAGGCGTCAGGAGCAGCAGCAACAGGGCCGCAGGTGGCAGTTTCATTTCCATCTCCGGAATACGTTTGCGACGAGTATGGCTTGGCGAAATTGTATTGTTACTTTATAACATTATGCAATGCATCGTTTCGAGTGCGTCCGCCTGAAGAGGGTTCACCATGTCCAACCGCCTCCCTGTCACCGTGCTGTCCGGCTTCCTGGGTGCCGGCAAGAGCACCTTGCTCAACCATGTACTGCGTAACCGCGACAACCTTCGGGTCGCGGTCATCGTCAATGACATGAGTGAGATCAACATCGACGCCAGCGAAGTGCAGCGCAACGTCAGCCTCAACCGCGCGGAAGAAAAACTGGTTGAAATGAGCAACGGCTGCATCTGCTGCACCTTGCGTGAAGACCTGTTGGAGGAGGTCGCGCGACTGGCCGAGGAAGGCCGTTTTGACTATCTGCTGATCGAGTCCACCGGTATCTCGGAGCCGCTGCCGGTTGCCGAGACCTTCACCTTCCGCGATGAGCAAGGCCGTAGCCTGTCCGACATGGCGCGCCTGGATACCATGGTCACTGTGGTCGATGGCCTGAACTTCATGCGCGATTACCAGCAAGCCGACAGCCTGGCCAGCCGCGGCGAGACGCTGGGTGAAGACGATGAGCGCTCCATCAGCGACCTGTTGATCGAACAGGTCGAGTTCGCCGACGTGCTGCTGCTGAGCAAGATCGACCTGATCAGCCAGCACGAGCGCGAAGAACTCACCGCCATTCTGCGAAGCCTCAATGCCCGCGCGCAGATCGTGCCGATGGTCATGGGCAAAGTGCCGCTGGCGCGGATTCTCGATACCGGGCTGTTCGACTTCGACCTGGCAGCGCAGGCACCAGGCTGGCTGCAAGAACTGCGCGGCGAGCACATACCGGAAACCGAGGAGTACGGTATCGCGGCGAGTACCTGGGAAGCCCGTCGTCCCCTGCACCCACAACGTTTCTTTGACTTTATCCACAAGACCTGGAGCAACGGCCGGTTGCTGCGCTCCAAAGGGTTTTTCTGGCTGGCCAGCAAGTTCCAGGAAGCCGGTAGCTGGTCGCAGGCGGGCGGCATGATGCGTCATGGCCTGGCCGGGCGCTGGTGGCGGTTTGTTCCCCGCGAGCATTGGCCGCAGGATGAGCAGAGCACGGCAGATATTCTCAAGCACTGGCACGCTGAAACCGGTGACTGCCGCCAGGAGTTGGTATTCATCGGGCAGAACATCGACTTCGTGCAGTTATCCACAGAGCTGGACGCCTGCCTGCTGAGCGATGAGGAAATGGCACTCGGGCCGATGGCCTGGCTGCGCCTGCCAGATCCGTTCGGTCCCTGGCAGGCCGAGGAAGCAGCATGAACCTGGCGTTGCGCCCGCGGGTTATCCGCCAGGCCTTCGGTGAGGCACCCAAGGTGCTCACCGAAATCTTCGAAGATGGCGTTAACCTGGCTGTCTGGCAGCGCCGTTTGCCTGCGCAGGTCGAAGATTTTGCCACCTTGGTGGTCAGCCTCGGTCAGTCCCTGGCTGACCAGCGCGTACTCGATGTGAACGAGCACGAGCCGCCGCAATTGCCTGGCTTACTGCAGGAGGCTGCCGACCTGCATGGCTACGAGGGGTTTGTGGCTGATGTGACGTGGCTGGTATCGGCCTACACTTGCCTGGTCGGGGCGCGGCGGGTGGGGCTGCGGCTGCGGGTGCTGCAAGGTGCCATGTGCCCGCGCTTCCATGTGGATAACGTGCCCTTGCGCTTGCTCACCACCTACGTCGGCCCTGGCAGTGAATGGCTGGAAGAAGGCGCAATAGAGCGAGTCGGTCTGCATTTGGCCGCGGCACCTGTGGATAACATTCGCGCCCTGCAGGCGGGTGAGGTGGCAGTTGTCAAAGGAGAGAAATGGCTGGGCAATGAAGGCGCCGGACTTATCCACCGCTCGCCAGCCAGTGACCAGCGGCGTCTGCTGCTCAGCCTTGACTGGCTGGCCTGACGGGTCATAGTGGAGTGAATTCCGCGTAGAAGGCCTGGCATGCTGCAGAATATCCCCACCCACGTCATCGCCGGTCCCTTGGGGGCGGGCAAGACCAGCCTCATCCGCCAGTTGATGGCCCAGCGCCCGGCAAACGAACGCTGGGCCGTGCTGGTCAACGAGTTTGGCCAGGTCGGCCTTGATGCGGCGTTGCTCAGTCGCGACGAGGATGGGATTGCCATCGGCGAGGTGGCCGGCGGCTGCCTGTGCTGCGTGAACGGTACACCGTTCCAGGTTGGCCTCGGCCGCCTGCTGCGCAAGTCTCGGCCTGACCGCTTGTTTATCGAGCCTTCCGGGCTTGGTCATCCCGTGCAGTTGTTGAACCAGTTGCAGCAGGCACCTTGGGTTGGGGTGCTGGCAGTGCAGCCGTTGGTGATGGTGCTGGATGCTCAGGTACTGGCCCGAGGTGAGCCGTTGGCAAACGCTCAGCAACAGGCCTTGCAAGCGGCATCGCTGGTTGTGCTGAACAAGGCCGACGCTGTGGATGAAAATTCCAAGCTGTTGATAAATAGTAATTTTTCCCTTTTCCGCACGCTTTGGACCCAGCAGGGACTGGTCGAGCTCGAAATGCTGCCTGTTTCATCCACACATCCAATCAATGTCGGTTCGGTTGATGATGTGCCCGAGACAAGTCTATCCACAACCCCTTCAGCCCTGTGGATAGATCCTTCCCTGCCGATTTGTGCGGCCCAGGAGGGAGAGGGAGGGTGGAGCATCGGCTGGCGCTGGCACCCCAGTCAGCGATTCGAACCCCAACGTTTACAGGCGTTTCTTTCGGCCTGGCCCTGGCGGCGTGCCAAGGGAGTTATCCACAGTGCGGAGGGATGGCAGTCATTCAATGGGCTCAATGGTGAATTGGCGCAGTGGCAGCCGAGCGAATGGCGCAAGGACTCGCGAATCGAGCTGATCTTCGAACAGGTGCAGCCAGAGCCGCTGTTACGAAAGGCTCTGGCAGATAGCCTGATCTGAGGGTCAGTTGCGCCAGCGATTGTGCTCCTGACGCCACTGCTGCATCTCGATCACATTGTCAGCCCGTGGTGGCGTCTTGATCTCGAATGGGTAGGGGGCCAGTTCGATCTGGGCGCTGTGGGCGCCGAACTGGGTCACGGTTCCAGGGTGGCGTTGTTCACCGGTCACGGTGAACTCGAAGGCATAGACGCGGGCCAGGCGCTTCTTGCCGTTTGCATCGCGGATGAACGCGATGCGTTTGAGCGCAACGGCGTCATCCAGCAGCTCCAGGTCGAGCTTGGCACAATGCTGTTTGACCCGCTCCAGGGCCTTCTCGCGCAGCCCGTGGTTGTGCCATAACCAAGCGCCTGCCGTGGCCAGCAACATCAGGACGAAGAGATTCTCCAGGGTCAACATTTACGTATGCTCCAAACAGGTCAAACCAGCTTAACTGCGTCCCTGGCCTGTCGTACAGGTGGCAATCGAGTCCATACTGCGCGCTGCACAATCCTTGAAACAGCTTTGGAATCCTCCCGCATGAAACGTACCCCGCACCTGCTCGCCATCCAGTCCCACGTGGTATTCGGCCACGCCGGCAACAGCGCTGCGGTGTTCCCCATGCAGCGTATCGGGGTCAATGTCTGGCCCCTCAATACCGTACAGTTCTCCAATCACACTCAGTATGGCCAGTGGGCGGGCGAAGTGCTCGCTCCTGCGCAAATTCCTGCGTTGGTGCAAGGTATTTCCAACATCGGCGAATTGGGCCACTGCGACGCCGTGCTGTCTGGCTATCTGGGCAGCGCCGAGCAGGGCCGGGCGATCCTGGCGGGCGTCGATCGCATCAAGGCTGTAAATCCGAAGGCGCTGTACCTGTGTGATCCAGTCATGGGCCATGCGGAGAAGGGGTGTATCGTTCCGCAGGAGGTCAGCGAGTTCCTGCTCGATGAGGCGGCGGCCAAGGCGGATATCCTGTGCCCCAACCAGCTGGAGCTGGACAGCTTCTGCGGCCGTCGGGCGCAATCGCTCGAGGACTGTGTGAGCATGGCGCGCAGCTTGCTCGAACGTGGACCGCAAGTGCTGCTGGTCAAGCACCTGTCTTATCCGGGGCGGGCTGAGGACATGTTCGAGATGTTGCTGGTGACCCGCGAAGCAAGCTGGCACCTGCGTCGCCCCCTGCTGGCGTTCCCTCGGCAACCGGTCGGTGTGGGCGACCTGACTTCGGGGTTGTTCCTGGCCCGCGTGCTGTTGGGCGACAGTTGGCAGCAGGCCTTTGAGTTCACCGCTGCGGCCGTGCACGAGGTGCTGCTGGAAACCCAGGCCTGCGCCAGCTATGAACTGCAGCTGGTGCGGGCCCAGGATCGCATCGCCCATCCGCGTGTGCGCTTCGAGGCGCAGCGCCTGGCAATCTAGATCGAGTCGGTTTTCAGGTCCTGGTAGCGTTTTTCCAGTTCCTGGCGGATCTGGCGGCGCTGCTGGCCCTGCAGGAAGCGGCGCTTCTCTTCGCTGGAGTGCGGCTGGCGGGGCGGCACGGGTACCGGGCGGCGGTTGTCATCGACCGCGACCATGGTGAAGAAGCAGCTGTTGGAGTGACGTACCGAGCGCTCGCGGATGTTCTCGGTGACCACCTTGATCCCCACTTCCATCGAGGTGTTGCCGGTGTAGTTGACCGAGGCGAGGAATGTCACCAGCTCGCCGACGTGTACCGGCTCGCGGAAGATCACCTGGTCGACCGACAGGGTCACCACGTAGCTGCCGGCGTAGCGACTGGCACAGGCATAGGCCACTTCGTCGAGGTACTTGAGCAACGTGCCGCCGTGTACGTTGCCAGAAAAGTTGGCCATGTCCGGGGTCATCAGGACGGTCATGCTCAGCTGGGCGTTTCCAGGTTCCATAGTGTGCTCACGGTGAGGTTGCGCTGAATCGGGGCGGGTATCTGCTGACACTTCTGGTTCCCCCTCTAGAAGGTTTGCCTTCCTGATTTACGGGACGTTGCCGGACGCGCCATGGTCACGCCAATGACGTCATCAGAGGCGGCTGATCGGCCGATCTGTTTCTACATATTGCACCGCCTTTTTGCGGCAGGGTGCGATGTTAACCTGACTACGCCCACGCAACGTGGGCGTTCTTGCATTCAATACAGTATGTACTTGCTGCTCGCTCGGCTGTGCCTTGGCAGAGGAGCGGTCTGCCCAGGCATCCAGCAAAGTCGACAAGGAGTATCGCGCCATGCATGCCATCAGCTTCATCCAGGACCTGGCAGTTATCATGCTGGTCGCCGGTGTGGTGACGATTCTGTTTCATCGCCTCAAGCAGCCCGTGGTGCTGGGCTACATCGTCGCCGGTTTCATCATCGGCCCGCACACACCGCCGTTCGGCCTGATCCACGATGAAGACACGATCAAGACCCTGGCCGAGCTGGGGGTCATTTTCCTCATGTTCTGCCTGGGCCTGGAGTTCAGCCTGCGCAAGCTCTTCAAGGTCGGCGCCACGGCCTTCATCGCGGCATTCCTGGAAATCGTCCTGATGATCTGGATCGGTTTCGAGATCGGCCGCTGGTTCGGCTGGAATACCATGGACTCGCTGTTCCTGGGCGCGATCCTGGCAATTTCCTCGACCACCATCATCGTCAAGGCGCTGAACGACCTGAAGATGAAGAACGAGCGTTTCGCCCAGCTGATATTTGGCGTGCTGATCGTCGAGGACATCCTCGGTATCGGCATCATCGCCTTGCTGTCCGGCATTGCCGTCAGTGGCACAGTCAGCTCAGGCGAGGTGTTCTCGACGGTGGGCAAGCTGTCGTTGTTCATGATCGTCGCACTGGTCATCGGCATCCTTCTGGTGCCGCGACTACTGGCCTACGTGGCGAAGTTCGAAAGCAACGAGATGTTGCTGATCACAGTGCTTGGCCTGTGCTTCGGTTTCTGCCTGCTGGTGGTCAAGCTGGAATACAGCATGGTGCTGGGGGCCTTCCTGATCGGTGCGATCATGGCCGAGTCACGCCAGTTGCTGAAGATCGAACGCCTGATCGAGCCCGTGCGCGACCTGTTCAGCGCAATTTTCTTTGTCGCCATCGGCCTGATGATCGACCCCCAGGTGCTGGTCGACTATGCCTGGCCGATCGTGGTGATCACCCTGGCGGTGGTACTGGGCAAGATGCTGTCTTGCGGTATGGGCGCCTTCATCGCCGGTAACGATGGCCGTACTTCGCTACGGGTGGGCATGGGCCTTTCGCAGATTGGCGAATTTTCCTTCATCATCGCGGCGCTGGGGATGACCCTGCAGGTCACCAGCGATTTCCTTTACCCGGTGGCCGTGGCGGTTTCTGCCATCACCACGTTGCTGACGCCTTACCTGATTCGCGCTGCCGATCCGCTGTCACTGAAGCTTGGCAAAGTCGTGCCAAGGCGCCTGGCGCGGGTCCTGTCACTGTATGGGGAATGGCTGCGCAACATTCAGCCGCAAGGCGAAAGCGCCATGCTGGCGGCGATGATCCGGCGCATCCTGCTGCAGGTGGGCGTCAACCTGGCGCTGGTGATCGCGATCTTCTTCAGCGGTGGTTACTTCGCCGGGCGCATCGGCAATTGGTTGAACGAATGGGTCACGGATGTCAGCCAGCAGAAGGCGTTGATCTGGGGGGCGGCATTACTGCTGTCGCTGCCGTTCCTGATTGCTGCGTATCGCAAGCTCAAGGCATTGTCGATGCTGTTGGCAGAGATGGGGGTAAAACCGGAAATGGCCGGGCGGCACACCCAGCGCGTGCGTCGTGTGGTTGCCGAGGTGATTCCGCTGCTGTCGCTGCTGGTGATCTTCCTGCTGCTGTCGGCGTTGTCGGCGAGCATTCTGCCGACCAGCGAGCTGTTGCTGGTGATCGCCGTGGTAGCGGCAGTGGTGGTGTCGTTGTTGTGGCGCTGGTTCATCCGCGTGCATTCGCGGATGCAGATCGCCCTGCTGGAGACGCTGGAGAACAGCCGCGATCATTCGCATTGAGGGCGTGCCCAGGCAGGAGCGCCCATGTGTCACAAACGGGCCGCAAAGCGGCCCTGGCGTTCAGCATCGAATCGAAGCAGCGAGGCCGCTTCTGAAGGATTGGTGCAGCTGACGATGTCAGCTCTCCAGCCATACATCCCGTGCCCAGTGCCACACCGATTCCCAGCTCTCCTCGGCAACGGCTTCTTCGTCGCCATCCCACAGCACCACGGTGCCATCTTCCTCGACGCAGTAGTAATTTTCGCCATCCTGGCACAGCGGGATCAGGTCGCGCGGCACACCGGCATCCCAGGCGTTGGCAGCGACATCAGGCAGGTAGGTGTGCGAATGCGGGTCGGTGCAGGTCACCGGCTCCAGCGAGCCGTACACGACATCGCTGACCGTCAGCAAAAACTCCTTGAATACGAACGGAATGTTGATGAACAGCTGCTCCTCGATCTCGACCAGTTGGTCTTCATCGGGAAGCTCCAGCGGCACCGGCACCGGTTCATTGGCTTCACGGAGTTGTTCGATCACTTCTTCCACGGTTTACATCCTCTGACCTTGATGACAACGCTGCGCGTTATACCCTAGTAGTCTGCTCTGGCAAAAGCAAAAACCCCGAGGCAGGCCCGGGGTTTTTTGTGCAACGTGCGGCGGTTAACCGTTTTGACGGATACCGGCGACCAGCCAAGGCTGGTTCTCGCCATGGGCGCGAACCATGTGCCAGCTTTCGTTGAAGGCTTCGCCCTGGTCGAAGCGCGAGGTCTTCGACACGCCACGGAAGGTCAGTGTGGCGTCGGTGCGGTCGGCGCGATCATCGACACCGTCCAGCTGCACATCGAGGTCATCGATGTAGGTGGACTGGAAGCCATCGCCCAGGTCGGCGCGCTCGCGCTTGAGGAATTCAAGCATCTGCGGGGTGACGAACTCGGCGATCTTGTCCATCTCGTTGGCATCCCAGTGCTGCTGCAGCGACTGGAAGTGGCTGCGGGCTGCGGCCAGGAAGCTCTGCTCGTTGAACCAGGCCGGTGCGTTGATCACCGGAGCGGCTGCGGCGGCAGGGGCGGCCGACCCACCGAAGATCGACGGTTGGGCTGGCTGCTGACCATGGGCTTCACGCTGGAACGGCGCATGGCCCGGAGCGGCCATGTGTGGCTGCTGCTGGCGACGGCGCGCGGCAATGAAGCGGAACACCAGGAAGGCGATCAGACCCATGATCAGGAAGTCCATGATCTGCAGGCCCTGGAAGCCGTCACCCATGAACATGGAGGCCAACAGGCCACCAGCGGCGAGGCCGGCCAATGGGCCCAGCCAGCGCGAAGCACCGCTGGCGGCGGCCGGGGCGCGGCCTGGAGCGGTCGGCGCGGCGGCAGGCGTGGTTGGCGTAGCCTGGCGGGTCTGGTGGATAGGTGCGGCGCCCGAGCTCTTGCCGCCGCCAAAACGCTTGGCGTTGGCGTCCAGGCTCAGCGTCAGGCCGACGCAAAGCGCCAGTACGATGCTAAGAAAACGTTGCATAAATGGGATTTCCCCTGTTGTGGATTGCACGCGCGTCATGGTGCACAGGTTCCTGTGCACATGACCAGCGACAAGATGTTTCCAGCTTTTGCCTGAATGTTACAGGCCGCTCAGGTCGTGGTTGGGCGACTCGGTCTTTGTGGGAGCGGCCTTGTGTCGCGAAAGGGCTGCGAAGCAGCCCCAGGATTTCAGCGCAGATGCATAATTTGTTGGGGCTGCTTTGCAGCCCTTTCGCGACGCAAGGCCGCTCCCACAGGTTTCAGATGGCCTCGAGCTTGGCGTACCCCAGCATGAGCCATTTGCTGCCTTCGGCAAAGTTTACCTGCACGCGCGCCTGGGCACCGGACCCCTCGAAATTGAGGATCACCCCTTCGCCAAACACCGCGTGCTGCACTCGCTGGCCCAGGCTGAAGGCGGTCTGTGGAATGGCCGCATTGGCAAACAGGTTGCTGCTGGTGCTCGTCGAGCCGCCGAACGGCCTGCTGACGCTGTTGGACAAGCGTACTTCCTGAACAAGGCCGCTCGGAATCTCGCGTACGAAACGAGACACCTTGTTGTAGGTCTCGCTGCCATAAAGACGGCGAGTCTCGGCATAGGTCATGATCAGCTGGCGCATGGCGCGGGTGATGCCCACGTAGGCCAGGCGGCGCTCCTCTTCCAGGCGGCCGGGTTCTTCCAGGCTCATCTTGTGAGGGAACAGGCCTTCTTCCATGCCCACCAGGAATACGTAGGGGAACTCCAGGCCCTTGGCGCTATGCAGCGTCATCAACTGGATACTGTCTTCGTGCTCGTCCGCCTGGGCATCGCCAGCCTCCAGTGAGGCATGCCCAAGGAAGGCCGACAGCGGCGACAGGCCGGCGTCGTCTTCGCTGGTTTCGAAGTTGCGCGCGGCGCTGACCAGTTCTTCAAGGTTTTCTACCCGTGCCTGGCCCTTTTCACCCTTTTCTTCCTGGTGATAGATGATCAGGCCAGACTGCTCGATGGCCGTCTGGGTCATGGTGTGCAGCGGCATGTCCGCTACCTTGCTGGCCAGGCCTTCGATCAACTCGATAAAGGCTCCCAGGGCAGAGGCGGCGCGGCCTTTCAGCGCCTTGGCGGCCAACAGCTGGCACATGGCTTCCCACATGGACAGCTGGCTGTGGCGGGCATGTTCGCGAATGGCTTCGACGGTTTTCTCGCCAATGCCACGGGGCGGCACGTTGATCACCCGCTCCAGTGCCGCATCGTTGCCGCGGCCTTCGATCAGGCGCAGGTAGGCCATCGCATTCTTGATTTCGGCACGTTCGAAGAAGCGCTGGCCACCGTAGATGCGGTAGGGGATGCGTTCGCGCAGCAGGGCTTCTTCCAGCACCCGCGACTGGGCGTTGGAGCGATACAGGATGGCGATATCGCTGCGCGCGCTGCCTTGCTTGATCAGGCTCTCGATGGTCTCGACCACATAGCGCGCTTCATCGTGTTCGTTATAGGCGGCGTACAGCGTCAGCGGCTCGCCTTCGCCCATGTCGGTCCACAGCTCCTTGCCCAGGCGCCCGCTGTTGTTGGCGATCAGCGCGTTGGCAGCCTTGAGGATGCCGCCGGTGGAGCGGTAGTTCTGCTCCAGACGAATCATCTCGGCGTCAGGGAAGTCGGCCGTGTACTGGTGAATGTTCTCGATCTTGGCGCCGCGCCAGCCATAGATCGACTGGTCGTCGTCGCCCACCGCCATCAGGCTGCCACCGTTCTTGCCCGCCAGCAGGCGCAGCCAGGCGTACTGCACGGCGTTGGTGTCCTGGAATTCGTCCACCAGCAGGTGGCGGAAGCGCCGCTGGTAGTGTTCCAGCAGGCCTGGGTGGTCGCGCCACAGGTCGAGGGCGCGCAGCAGCAATTCGGAGAAGTCGATGACCCCGGCGCGCTCACAGGCCTGTTCGTAGGCGCTGTATACATCCCGCATGGTCTGCAGGAACAGGTCACCGCTGGCCTGGATGTGGTGTGGGCGCAGGCCCTCGTCCTTCTGCCCATTGATGAACCACTGGGCTTGGCGCGCCGGCCATTTTTGCTCGTCCAGGCCGAGTTCACGCATGACGCGCTTGATCAGCCGCTGCTGATCATCGCTGTCGAGGATCTGGAAGTTCTGCACCAGGCGTGCTTCCTGCCAGTGCGCCCGCAGCAAGCGGTGCGCCAGGCCGTGGAAGGTACCCACCCACATGCCGGCCGGGTTGATACCCAGCAACTGTTCGATCCGCTGGCGCATTTCGGCGGCAGCCTTGTTGGTGAAGGTCACCGACAGGATCGAATGCGGCGAGGCCTGCTCGACCTGGATCAGCCAGGCGATGCGGTGCACCAGCACGCGGGTTTTACCGGAACCGGCGCCAGCAAGCACCAGCTGACGCCCAAGCGTGGCGGCGACGGCCTGGCGCTGGGCATCGTTGAGGGAATTGAGCAGGAGGGAGAGGTCATCTGTGTGCATCCGGCCATTCTAGGGGCAGGCCGGTCAAGGGGCAAACGTCTACTGTATGAATATTCACCTCTCGCCCTGTCGCTCATCGGGTTCTGCATCCACTACAGTCAGCAGGCCAGTGCTTGCCCGGTACGACCTGGCGAAAGAAGCCACGGAGCAGTTTGGCCAAATCAGCGGTTTGTGTAAGATCGCAGCTCGTTCAACGCCAACCATAATAAGAACAGTACAAGAACCCGCGCTATGACTCAGGACTGCACGGCGATCGGAGTATCGCTGGAGATGACAAGGAACGTGCGCAGGCAGTTCGCCACTCAGCTGTCCGTTGAGCGAACCCGCCTGTTGTATCAAGGCTCACTGCTGCCCACAGTGTTCATGCTGCTTACCGGTTTGCTGTGCGCCTGGCTGGTGTGGAGCCCTGGACGTTATCTGCTGGTGGGCGTCTGGCTGGTATGGCTGGTGGCGCTGGTGGCCCTTCGAGTGATCCAGGTTGCGGCGTTCGATGCAGCCACGGTGCAGCGCCAGGCCAACCCCGGCTGGCGCCGTATGTTCTTGCTCGGTTCGGCGTTCAGTGGCTTGACCTTGGCCTGTGCCGCGATTGCGCTGGTGCCGGACGACAACTTCGTGCAGCAGGCCTGGGTGTTCGGGCTGCTGGGGATGGCCACCTTGAGTGCGAGCATTGCCTATGCAGTGAGCTTGCCGGCCTTTCTCAGCTTTGCCTTGCCCTGCCTGGTGCCGCCCATCCTGTTCCTGTTCTGTTTCGGCGCCGGACAGCAGCGTGGTTGGGGCTGGCTCGGGCTGATCCTGCTGGCGGCGCTGCTGGTGGTAGCCTGGCAGGTCAACCGCCTGCTTGACCGCAGCCTCCTGCGGCGGTTCCAGAATCAGGCGTTGAACCAGGACCTGCAACGGGTCTCGGCGCAGAAGGTGCTCGAAGAGCAGCAGCGTCTTGCTGCCACGGTGTTTGAAGCCTGCAACGAGGGCGTGGCGATTCTCAGTGCCGATTTCGTGGTGCTGGCAGTGAATCACGCTTACTGCCAGATGACCGGCTACAACCGCTCCGAGCTACTGGCGCGCGAGCTGTTCGACCTGCCATGCCACAGCGATGCGCGCCGGCACAGCCAGGCCATCGAGTCGGCGCTGGCGCAGCAAGGCGGCTGGGAGGGTGAACTGGTAGAGGCGCGCAAGCACGGCGAGCTGCACCCGCAACGCTTGCAGCTGACGGCTGTGCGCGACCCGCAGGGCCAATTGAGCCAGGTGGTCGGCTTCTTTACCGACCTGTCGGCGCGTCGGGCATCCGAGGAGCGCCTGCGCTATCTGGCGCACTACGATGAACTGAGCGGACTGGCCAACCGCTCATTGTTCCGGCTGCGCCTGCAAGAAGCCGCGCAACGGGTACGCAGCAACGGCCGCAGCCTTGCCCTGCTGCATGTCGATCTGGACCGTTTCAAGCTGCTCAACGAAAGCCTGGGCCATGAATTGGCCGATCAGCTGATTCGCAAGATTGCCCGGCGCATTGTCAGCACCGTTCCCGAGGCGGATACCGTGGCGCGGCTGTCTGGCGATGAGTTTGCCGTGCTGTTCGACGGGTACAGCAACCTGTCGAGCCTGGTGCGGGTAACCACCCGCTTGCTGAACAAGTTGCGCAAGCCGCAGCGGCTCGATGGGCATGAGGTGGTGGTCAGCGCTTCGGTGGGTATCAGTGTGCTGTCCGACGCCACGCTCGATGCCGATTCGCTGATCAGCCAGGCAGACATGGCCAAGCAGCATGCCAAGCATCTGGGCGGCGACAACTTCCAGTTCTATACCGAGAGCCTGCGTGCCAGTACCCTCGAGCGCCTGCAACTGGAGAACCAGTTGCGCAAGGCCATCGATGAAGAACAACTGAGGGTCTATTACCAGCCCAAACTGTGCCTGCGCAGTGGCCGCCTGCATGCCGCCGAGGCACTGGTGCGCTGGCCGCATCCGCAGTGGGGCATGGTACCGCCAGCTGAATTCATCGGTTTGGCCGAAGAAACCGGTCTGATTGCTCCGATCGGTGAACTGGTGCTTCGCCATGCCTGCAGGCAAGCGCGCGAGTGGCTCAAGCAAGGGCTGGAGGTGCGGGTTTCGGTCAACCTGTCGGTCTATCAGTTGCGTCAGGGCAAGCTGGTCAGCCTGGTGCGTCAGGTGCTTGAGGAAACCGGGTTGGCGCCGCATCAGCTGGAGCTGGAGCTTACCGAAAGCCAGCTGCTGGACAGCGTCGAACATATCATCTCGACCTTCGGGCAACTGCGTGCACTGGGCGTGAAGCTGGCCATCGACGATTTTGGCACCGGCTATTCGTCATTGAGTTACCTCAAGCGCCTGCCGGTGGACTACGTGAAGATCGACCAGGCATTCATCCGTGGCTTGTCCGAGGGTAGCCAGGATGCCGCCATAACCCGAGCGATCATCACCCTGTCCAGAAGCCTGGGCCTGAAGGTCGTGGCAGAAGGGGTGGAAACGGCGGAACAGTTGGCTTTCCTGCGTGAGCACGGCTGTGATGAGGCCCAGGGCTACCTGATCAGCAGGCCCATCCCGGAGCCTGAGTTCAGGGAGATGATTGCCCGTCCCTGGGGGCATTGAGCGCACCATCAGCCATGCCAGTGCCTGCCATGCCTGGCCAGCAGGCTGTTGGCCTGTTCCGGCCCATTGTTGCCGGCAGCATAATGGCGGGGCGCCTGGAAGTGCTCTTCCCAACCCTTGATGATCGGGTCGACCCAGGCCCAGGCGGCCTCCACTTCGTCGCGGCGCATGAACAAGGTCGAATCGCCTTCCAGGACGTCCAGCAACAACCGTTCGTAGGCGTCCCAACGGCGCGTCTGGCCAAATACCTGGGCAAGGTTCAGGTCCAGGTCGACCGGTTCCAGGCGCATGCCCTTGCCGGGGCTTTTGGTCATCATCCGCAGGCTGATGCGCTCCTCCGGCTGCAGCTGGATCAGCAGCTGATTGACCTGGCCGCCGATGAACAGCTCGTGGGGCACCGGTTTGAACTGAATGACGATCTGCGACGAACGCCGCGCCATGCGCTTGCCGGTCCGCAGGTAGAAAGGCACGCCAGCCCAGCGCCAGTTGTCGATGTGCGCGTGCACGGCGACGAAGGTTTCGGTGTCGGTGTCATTGTCGACGTCTTTCTCGAAATAGTAGGCCGGTACTTCCTGCCCGCCGATATGGCCGGCACCGTACTGGCCGCGCACGGTCTTGTCCTGCACGTCCTGGCCGGTGATCGGCTTGAGTGCGCGCAGGATCTTCACTTTCTCGTCGCGGACGGCTTCGGCCTCGAACTGCGCCGGTGGCTCCATGGCCACCAGGCACAGCAGCTGCAGCAGGTGATTCTGCAGCATGTCGCGGGTCGCCCCGGCGCGGTCGTAGTAACCGCCGCGGTTTTCCACACCGAGGGTTTCGCAGACACTGATCTGCACATGGTCGACCTGGCCGTTGCGCCATACCGGCTCCAGCAAGGCGTTGGCGAAGCGCAGGGCCATCAGGTTCTGCACGGTTTCCTTGCCCAGGTAGTGGTCGATGCGAAACACCTGCGATTCGTCGAACACCGCGCCGATCGCTTCGTTGATGGCGGTGGCCGAGGCCAGTGAATGGCCGATCGGTTTCTCCAGCACGATGCGCGCTTCGCTGTCGGCCAGCCCGGCAATCCGCAGGTGGTTGGCGATGGGTACGAACAGGTTGGGTGCAGTGGCCAGGTAGTAGATGCGGGTCAGCCCTCCAGGCTCACCGAGGTAGCGGGCCAGGCGGCCGAAATCAGCGCTTTGCGCCGCATCCATGGGGAAGTAGTCGAGGCGGGCGGAGAAGCGTTGCCACACATCCTCGTCGAAATCGTGGCGGGCGATCTGCGCCCGGCAATGGCGTTCGGCGAGCTTGAGGTACTCATTACGGGTTATGTGGCGGCGGGCGAGGGCGATGATGCGCACCGCGTTGTTCAGGCGTGCCTCGCGATACAGGTGATACAGCGCCGGCAGCAGTTTGTGCAGGGCCAGGTCACCGGTGCCACCGAACACCAGAATGTCGCAAGGAATAGTCAAACCACCACTCTCCACGTTCGTTTAACTGGGCGGGTTGGCCTCCATGTAGTATAACTACAAGAAAGCTACATCCCGGCCAGCCGATCATAACCGAGTCCAGCCCGTGAATCTGTTGCAACATATCGCCCAATCGCGCCACTTGCTGCGCAAATCGGAACTCAAAGTGGCCGACCACGTGCTGCTCGACCCGGCTGCCGTGATGCACAGTTCCATGGCCGACCTGGCGCACAGCGTGGGTATCAGTGAGCCGACCATTGTGCGCTTCTGCCGGGCGATCGGTTGTTCGGGCTTCCAGGATCTCAAGCTCAAGCTGGCCCAGAGTCTGGCGGCGGGCGCCAGTTTCGGCCAGTTCGCGATTCATGAAGACGACTCGGTTGCCGATTACAGCCTGAAGATCTTCGACACCACCCTGCACACGCTGATGGAAGTCCGAGAGCACCTGGACCCGCAGGCCTTGCAGCAGGCCGTGAGTGCCATGGCTCAGGCACAACGCGTGGAGTTCTATGGCTTTGGTGCGTCCGGCGCAGTAGCCGCCGACGCCCAGCACAAGTTCTTCCGCCTGCTGCTCAGCGCCGCAGCCTACTCCGACCCGCACATGCAGGCCATGTCGGCGGTGACGTTGAAACCGGGTGACGTGGCGGTGTGCATCTCCCAGTCGGGGCGTTCCAAGGACCTGCTGATCACCGCCAATCTGGTGCGTGAAAGTGGTGCCAACCTGATCACGTTGTGCCCAAGCGCGACGCCCCTGGCGGAGCTGTCGACGGTCAACCTGGCGATCGATGTCCATGAAGATACCGAAATCTACACCCCGCTGACCTCGCGTATCGCTCACCTGGTGGTGATCGACGTGCTGGCCATGGGCGTGGCGATGGCCCGTGGGCCAAGCCTGGTCAATCACCTCAAGAGCGTGAAACGCAGCTTGCGCAGCCTGCGTTTGTCGCCCAAGTCGATCAAGGCTACCGACGACTGATAGCGGCCTGTACGGGCAAAGCAGATTTCACTGTTTTGTCACCGATCCACAGCCAAACCGTAAACCTTCAGGGCCAGTCTGAAACTCCCGCATCCTATCTGGGAGACAGGCAATGGCTCGTGACTTCGACGGTACGTATCAACCCAGCGCCAAGGCTCGCAAGCAGCAGGAAAAAGATCAGCGCCGCATGGAATACCGCCGCGCAATCGAGAGCTATTGCGACCAACGTCAACTGCTACGCGATCTCGCCGACTACCCCGAGCTGCAAGCGCTCACGGTGTGGCAGGCATCGGCGGCAACTTTCCCGAAAAGCGCTCAACCAGTGCGCTGATCAGTGCACGTTCGCTACGGATGAACGCCAGAAACGCCAAGGCCACTGGCGACTGTCGCTTGGCCTTGGCCTGCACCACACACCAGCTGCGGTACAGCGGCAACTCCTCAACCGGCAGCTCCCTGAGTACCCCCGTGGCCAGCTCCAGGTTTACGGCATGGCGGGTCAACAGGGCAATGCCCAGGCCGGCGATCACGCATTCGCGCTGGGCATCGGCTGACGCGACTTCCAGGGTCTGGGTGAAGTGCACGCGCTTGTCCTTGAAGTACTCTTCGCAAGCCTTGCGGGTCCCCGAACCCTGTTCGCGGACCAGCAGAGTATGAGGCTCCAGGTCTTGCAAGCGCAGGTGCTCGAGCTTGCACAGCGGGTGTTCCGGCGGGGCCACGGCAATGATCGGGTTATTCAGAAACGGCAGAAACTCCAACCCCATGTCCTGCGGCACCATCGACATGATGATCAGGTCGTCGCGGTTGTCGGAAAGGCGTCGGATCGCCTGGGCACGGTTGACCACCGTGAGGGTGAGGTTGACCTCCGGGTGACGCTGCTTGAAGGCGGCGAACAGGTGTGGCACGAAGTACTTGGCACTGGACTCGATCGCCAGTTTCAGCTGCCCCTGCAGTGAGCCCTGCATGTCCGACAGCTGCATGTCGAGGCTTTCCAGCCGCCCGAAAATGTCGCGGCTGGCCCGTTGCAGGGCCTCGGCGGCTTCGGTCAGGTAAAGCTTCTTGCCGACGTACTCGAACAGCGGTTGGCCGATCAGCTCTTCGAGCTGGCGGATCTGTAGACTAACGGCGGGTTGCGTCAGAGCCATCTCTTCCGCCGCGCGGCTGTAGGAGCGCAAATCGCATACCTCGTTGAAGATCTGCAATTGGCGCAATGTCATACGCATCAAGGACTTACGCATTTTTATTAGCTCTTCGGCAATACCTTGTTACCTAACTATAAGCTTTTGCTAATACAGCCCCTAACAAATATTGATTTTTGTTTATCGACCTTCGGCGCTAGGGTGAATGTGCGACTGGCCAGCAACCTCTGGTCACGCGCCGACCGGTACAACCGGATCGTCTGTTCCTACGGCTTTGGGAAGACTCCAGTGATAAAAAAAATCCTGATCGCCAACCGGGGTGAAATCGCAGTTCGGATCGTGCGTGCCTGCGCCGAGATGGGCATTCGCTCTGTCGCGATCTATTCCGACGCCGACCGCCACGCCTTGCATGTCAAGCGCGCCGACGAGGCCTACAGCATTGGCGCCGAGCCACTGGCCGGTTACCTGAACCCGCGCAAGCTGGTCAACCTGGCTGTGGAAACCGGCTGTGATGCCCTGCACCCGGGTTACGGTTTCCTCTCGGAAAACGCCGAACTGGCAGAGATCTGCGCCGAGCGCGGGATCAAGTTCATCGGCCCGGCCGCCGACGTCATCCGCCGCATGGGCGACAAGACCGAAGCGCGTCGCACCATGATCCAGGCCGGTGTGCCGGTAACCCCCGGCACCGAAGGCAACGTCGCCGATATTCATGAAGCCCTGAGCGAAGGAGACCGTATCGGTTACCCGGTGATGCTCAAGGCCACTTCCGGCGGTGGCGGCCGTGGTATCCGCCGCTGCAACAGCCGTGAAGAGCTGGAACAGAACTTCCCACGGGTGATTTCCGAAGCCACCAAGGCCTTCGGTTCAGCCGAAGTGTTTCTGGAAAAATGCATCGTCAACCCCAAGCACATCGAGGCGCAGATCCTCGGCGACAGCTTCGGCAACGTCGTGCACCTGTTCGAGCGTGACTGCTCGATCCAGCGCCGCAACCAGAAGCTGATCGAAATCGCCCCGAGCCCACAGCTCACCCCTGAGCAGCGCGCCTACATCGGCGACCTGGCGGTGCGTGCGGCCAAAGCAGTGAACTATGAGAACGCCGGTACCGTAGAGTTCCTGCTCGCCGATGGCGAGGTGTACTTCATGGAGATGAACACCCGGGTGCAGGTGGAGCACACCATCACCGAGGAAATCACCGGTATCGACATTGTCCGCGAGCAGATCCGCATCGCTTCGGGCCTGCCGCTGTCGGTGAAACAGGAAGACATCCAGCACCGTGGCTACGCGTTGCAATTCCGCATCAACGCCGAAGACCCGAAGAACAACTTCCTGCCCAGCTTCGGCAAGATCACCCGCTACTACGCCCCGGGTGGCCCGGGCGTGCGCACCGACACGGCGATCTACACCGGCTATACCATTCCGCCGTTCTACGACTCCATGTGCCTGAAGCTGGTGGTCTGGGCGTTGACCTGGGAAGAAGCCATGGACCGCGGCCTGCGGGCCCTGGATGACATGCGCGTGCAAGGGGTGAAGACCACCGCCGCGTACTACCAGGAAATCCTGCGCAATCCGGAGTTCCGTAGCGGCCAGTTCAATACCAGCTTCGTCGAAAGCCACCCGGAACTGACCAACTACTCGATCAAGCGCAAACCCGAAGAGCTGGCCCTGGCCATCGCCGCCGCCATCGCCGCCCACGCAGGCCTGTGAGGAATCCCCATAATGTCCAAGAAAATTCACGTAACCGACACGATCCTGCGCGACGCCCACCAGTCTCTGCTGGCTACCCGTATGCGTACCGAAGACATGCTGCCGATCTGTGACAAGCTCGACAAGGTCGGCTACTGGTCGCTGGAAGTCTGGGGTGGCGCCACCTTCGACGCCTGCGTGCGCTTCCTCAAGGAAGACCCGTGGGAGCGCCTGCGCAAACTGCGTGCGGCCCTGCCCAACACTCGCCTGCAAATGCTCCTGCGCGGCCAGAACCTGCTGGGCTACCGTCACTACAGCGACGATGTGGTCAAGGCCTTCGTCGCCAAGGCTGCGGTCAACGGCATCGATGTTTTCCGCATCTTCGACGCCATGAACGACGTGCGTAACCTGCGCGTGGCCATCGAAGCGGTGAAGGCTGCCGGCAAGCACGCGCAGGGCACCATCGCCTACACCGTCAGCCCTGTGCACACCATCGACGCCTTCGTCGCCCAGGCCAAGCAGATGGAAGCCATGGGTTGCGACTCGGTTGCGATCAAGGACATGGCCGGCCTGCTGACACCGTTCGCCACCGGTGAGCTGGTCAGGGCGCTGAAGGCCGAGCAGTCGCTGCCGGTGTTCATCCATTCCCACGACACCGCCGGCCTGGCCGCCATGTGCCAGCTCAAGGCCGTGGAAAACGGTGCCGATCACATCGATACCGCGATCTCCAGCTTTGCCTGGGGCACCAGCCATCCAGGCACCGAGTCGATGGTCGCCGCGCTCAAAGGCAGCGAGTTCGACACCGGCCTTGACCTGGAGCTGCTGCAGGAAATCGGCCTGTACTTCTACGCGGTGCGCAAGAAATACCATCAGTTCGAGAGCGAGTTCACCGCCGTGGACACCCGCGTGCAGGTCAACCAGGTGCCGGGCGGGATGATTTCCAACCTGGCCAACCAGCTCAAGGAGCAGGGCGCGCTCAGCCGCATGAACGAAGTGCTGGCAGAGATCCCGCGGGTGCGTGAAGACCTCGGCTTCCCACCGCTGGTGACGCCGACCTCGCAGATCGTCGGTACCCAGGCATTCTTCAACGTGCTGGCCGGTGAGCGCTACAAGACCATCACCAACGAGGTGAAGTTGTACCTGCAAGGCGGTTACGGCAAGGCGCCGGGCGTGATCAACGAGCAACTGCGCCGTCAGGCCATCGGTAACGAAGAAATCATCGACGTGCGCCCGGCCGACCTGCTCAAGCCAGAGATGGCCAAGCTGCGCAGCGATATCGGTGCCTTGGCCCGTTGCGAAGAAGACGTGCTGACCTACGCCATGTTCCCGGACATTGGCCGCAAGTTCCTCGAGGAACGTGAAGCCGGCACCCTGACCCCCGAAGCCCTGCTGCCGATTCCTGAGGCCGGTGCCGTGGCGTCCCATGGCGGTGAAGGGGTGCCGACCGAGTTCGTCATCGACGTCCACGGGGAGACCTACCGCGTCGACATCACCGGCGTGGGCGTCAAGGCCGAAGGCAAGCGTCACTTCTACCTGTCGATCGACGGCATGCCGGAAGAAGTGGTGTTCGAGCCGCTCAACGAGTTTGTCGGCGGTGGCAGCAGCAAGCGCAAGCAGGCCAGTGCGCCGGGCCACGTCAGCACCACCATGCCGGGCAACATCGTCGATGTGCTGGTCAAGGAAGGCGACGTGGTCAAGGCCGGCCAGGCCGTGCTGATCACCGAAGCGATGAAGATGGAGACCGAAGTGCAGGCGGCCATCGCCGGCAAGGTCGTGGCCATCCACGTGGCCAAGGGTGATCGCGTGACGCCGGGCGAGATCCTGATCGAGATCGAAGGCTGAGATAAGCCTTCATCTACAAGCGGTTTACCTCTGGGGAGCGGGTGCTCCCCTTTTTTATGGTTAAGAGTGCATTTTAATGCAGACCTTGTTGGGTTGATTGGACTGTATCTGCATTAAAGCGCATATTCAGTATGGAGCTTGATGTAAATCTGCACTATGCTGCAGATTAACCGCCTGAAGCGATCGACAGCATGCAGTAAATTGCAGGTGACCTGTGTACAGACTCACGCTCCAACTCCATGATCAGGGGCAGTGGCATGATGCTGTTGCCATCGCTTTTGCCGAGCCTGAAAAGAGCCTCTCCAGTCCCTGCGAGTTCGGGTACACGTCCGAGTACGTCAAAACCAATCTGGATGCCTACGACAGCCTGTTCTGCCAGGCCGCAAGCGCCAGGCTGCCGGTGGACATCGGTTCCCATCGTCTGCAGCACGCTCCCGCATTCCTTTACGACATCGCGCCTGCAGGCGCTGCGAAGCGCTTCCTGCTCAGGCATATCGGCCGTGAGAAACCGGAGGGTATGGGCGAGGACCTGTTTCTGCTGGGGCGCTCGACCCCGGCTCCGATCGGTAATCTGCGCATCAAGGAATCGGTCGAGCTACTGGATCTTGCCGACCCAATCGGCTTCACCCGCCAGGACGTCATCACCCGTGATCAACGTTTTCTTGAATACGCCTATGAGCAAGGCGCGGCCATTGGTGGCGCGACAGGCGCTGGTGGTGAAGCGCCAAAGCTGTTGATGACCGAAGGCGAGGGCGGCCAGTTGTATCCGGACGCGGTGCTTGCGGATGAACGTGCCCGACGGCACTGGTTCATCAAGTTCGCCCGGAACCAGGCCCTGGCCGATGATCAGGACATCCTGCGGGCCGAGTACCTCTACTACAAGGCGTTGCAGCAGCTTGGCATCGAGACGGTGGCCAGTGAGCACATGGCGCTTGAAGAGGGTAGAAAGCCCAGCCTGTGGATGGAACGCTTCGATCGTCAGGTTTGCGCTCAGGGTGTACGGCGCTTTGCCGTGGAGTCGGTGTATTCCCTGTGTGGAGTTACCGAGCCCGGTAGCCGGATGGGGCACCTTGAGGTGATCGAGGCGCTCGCCGGAGTATGGAACATGGCTGGCCAAAGCAAAGAGGTGCCTGACCTGATTGCGGATTATCTGCGGCGCGACCTGATCAACAAGATCCTGGGCAATGCCGATAACCACGGACGCAACACGGCGATCATTCGTACCCGCGACGCGGTGCGTCTCGCACCCATCTACGACCTTGCGCCGATGGTGATGGATCAGGAAGGGATAACCCGAACCACCAAATGGCCTGCTTCGATCGAAAGAGCCGGCGAAATCGACTGGCAGGCGGCCTGTATTGCACTGGCTCGCTTCGTCGATCCGGGCGAGGCTTACCAGCGTCTACGCCAGGATGCCCGGCATCTGTTGGCATTGCCGGATATCTTGTCCGGTCTTGGGCTCCCGGATGCAGTGATGAATCACCCGGCGATTGCGCTGGGCAAGCTTGAGCGCCGAATGGCGGAGTGGGGGTTGGCATGACGGTCTCCATCGATGCCCGCGGGCTGATGATCGATGGCGTGCGCGAAGGCATTGCCGACGGCAGCCTTGAACTGGGGGCTGCCGTGCGACGGCTGCGCGTGGAGGTGGCGAAGATGCAGCAGACTCAGTTTGCGCGGATGTGCAAGATTTCCGTGCGTACGTTGATTCAGATCGAGCAGGGGGATGGCAATCCCACGCTCAAGTCGTTGAACGCTGTGTTCAAACCATTTGGTTTGCAGATGGGTGTTGTCAGGCGCGCGAGTCAGATCAGGTAAACCCCTTGGATCGATCACAGGCCCGCCGGCCCGTGATCGGTCATTGACGATTCAGTTCTTGCGGCAGTCCTCAAGTGTTCGAGCCTGGCCCTCTGGCCTCTGATTCTCTGCGCTCAACCACCGCTCGAACCCTGCCGCCACCTGCGGCCACTCATCATCGGTGATCGAATACCACGCGGTATCGCGGTTGTGGTCTTTCACCACCAGGTGCTTGCGGAACACCCCTTCGAAGACAAAACCGAACCGCTCCGCTGCACGCTTGGAGCGGGCGTTGGCGTTGTTGCACTTCCACTCCAGCCTCCGGTTGCCCAGCTCGAAGCTCAATTTGCCCAGCAGGTAGACGGCCTCGGTGCTCTTGGGCGTGCGCTGCATGGGGGCGCCGAAGGCGATGTGGCCAATCTCGATTCGGCCGTGGTCGGGCACGATCGACATCAGGGTCAGGACGCCTTGGGCCTGGCCGCTGGCGCGGTCGATCACGCTGTAATACAGCGGGTCGTGGCCGGCGGCGTTGCCTTGCAGCCAGCGGTCGAAGGCCGCACGCTCGGTGAACGGGCCGTAGGGCAGGTAGTCCCAAAGTACCGGGTCGGAACCCGGGCCTTGCAGGGCGGCCCAGAGGTCGTCGCCGTGACGCGCCGGGTCGAGTTTCTCCAGGCGGATGAAGCGGCCATCGATGGGCTCGGCCTTGGGCGCTGCAGCGGGTTTCCAGTTCAGTGCGTCAGTCATGTGGCCTACAACCCTTTGCGGAATTGGATGAAGCCCGGGCGCTCGGCAACCTGTTGGTACAGGCTGATGGCGGTGGCGTTGGTTTCGTGGGTCAGCCAGTGCACCTTGATGCAGCCGGCGGCCTTGGCCGTGGCGTAGACGTGCTCGATCAGCTGGCGGCCGATACCGAGGCCGCGCTGGCCGCTGTCGACGTAGAGGTCCTGCAGGTAGCAGGCGTTCTCGATGCTCCAGTTGGAACGATGGTAGATGAAGTTGACCATGCCCACGGCCTTGCCATCGACCCAGGCCAGGGTCGAATGGGTTGGCTCGTTAGGGTCGAGCAGGCGTTGCCAGGTGCTGAGGCTTACTTCTTCTGCCAGTTCGGTCTGGTAGAAGCGCAGGTAGGCTTGCCACAGTTCGAGCCAGGCGGCGTGGTCTTGTGCGCTGACGGGGCGCAGGGTAACGCTGGGCATTGGGCTTTTCCTTCAGAGTTGGCGCATGTGCGCCGCAAGTTGGTTGTCCAGGTAATCCGGGCTCGCACCCAGGCCTTCGCGCACGCCGGCGATATCCTCGGCCGAGCGGTTCTGGCTGAGCTTGCGCGCGCCTTGCAGGCGGGCAATGGGCAGGCGAATGCCGACAATGGCGCGGAGCATGCCCTCCAGATAGTCGGTGGGGGCGTCGGCGACTTTCCAGGGTGTGCTGCGGCCTTGTTCGTGAAGATCGGTCAGGCGGCTGACGATCTGCAGCAACGGTGCGGCTTCGTGGATCACGTGCGCAGTGCCGTAAGCATGCACGGCAAGGTAGTTCCAGGTCGGCACCACCTTGGGGTTTTCGGCCTTGCTCGGGTAATAGCTGGGGCTTACGTAGGCGTCGGCACCTGGGAACACCAGGAGTGCTTCGGCACCTTGCGCCAGGTCCTGCCATTGGCGGTTAGCCCGCGCCAGGTGGGCATAAACGCAGCCGAACTCGCCCTCGTCGGTGTCGAGCAAAACTGGCAGGTGTGTGGCCAGCAGGCCCTGTTCACCGTGGCTGACCAGCACGGCCAGGCGGGTGTTGCGCATGTGCTGGTGCAAGCGCTCAAGGTCATGTTCCTGATGGGGTTTGCTGTTGTACATGCGCAGGGTCCTTGTTGAATGGCTCCATCCTAGGCAGGCTATTGGCTCTGGGTAAGAGCCATTAATGACTGTTTTGGTAGGTCCAATGCCATGAGCGAGCGTCCCTTCCTATTGCCTTTCGATCCTGCCGGTATCGTGCTCGATCGCCGACGCGGGCTCAGTCAGCAGCTCTACGAGGCCTTGCGGGCACGGGTACTGGATGGTCGCCTGAGCAGCGGTACCCGGTTACCGGCTACGCGTGAGCTGGCGAGCGTGCTGGCGCTGTCGCGCAACAGCGTGGTGCGTGCCTATGACCAGTTGTATGCCGAGGGCTACATTGAAAGCCGGATAGGGGATGGCACGTACGTGAGCCGCCTGCCAAAACTATCCACACAACTGTCCACAGGCTTATCCCAAGGCTTATCAACAGACTTATCCACATTTTGCCTGAATGATACTGAGGATTTATCCAGCAGCCAGCGTTCCAGCGAGCCGTTGGGACGGCTGAAAAATAACCATCTACCGCCGCCCAAGAGCGGCGCGCCCAGGGCATTTCGCGTCGGCATTCCGGCATTCGATTTGTTCCCGTTTGACGTGTGGGCCAAGCTGCAGGCGGGTTTCTGGCGTAATCCGTCGCATGCGAAGCTGGGTTATGGTGACCCCGCAGGTGAACCGGTACTTCGCGAGCTGATAGCCGCCTATCTGCGCCGTTCGCGCGGTCTCTCCTGCTCGGCTGAACAAATTGTGATCACCAGTGGTGCGCAACAGGCCATCAGCCTTTGTGCACAGTTGTTGTTGCAGTCGGGCGACCGCGTGGCTGTGGAAAACCCGGGATATCGAGCCGCCGGGCATGCTTTTGCCGTGGCCGGCGCCAAGGTGGCCGGGGTGCCGGTGGACGAGGATGGCCTGGACTGCCAGCGCCTGGAGCAATTGGAGGATTGTCGACTGGCCTATGTCACCCCGGCGCACCAGTACCCGACCGGCGTGACCATGAGCCTGCCCCGGCGCCTGGCCTTGTTGGCCTGGGCCGAGCGCAACGATGGCTGGATCATCGAGGATGACTACGACGGCGAGTACCGCTACAGCGGCGCGCCGTTGACCCCGCTGGCAGCGCTCGACCGCCAGGGGCGGGTGCTGTACGTCGGTACCTTCGGCAAGATCGCCTTCCCGGCTTTGCGCCTGGGGTATCTGGTACTACCGCCACCGCTGGTGCAGGCGTTCAGCCAGGGCCGGGCGCTGGCGGTGCGGCATTCCGAGGTGGGCACCCAGTGCGTGATGGCCGAATTCATGGCTCAAGGGCACTTCCAGCGCCATATCCGGCGCATGCGCAAGGCGGCGCTGAGCCGACGCAATGTGCTCAAGGCCGGATGGCCATTGGATGTACCCGGGCTTGGTGCGATGCCCGAGGTGGCGGCGGGGCTGCATGTGAAGGTGGATGTGGATGACGTTGCGTGGGAGCAGGCGTTGGTGGCCAGGGCTGAAGCGGTGGGGGTAGAGGTGAATCCACTGAGCAGTTACTGGCTTGAGGACAGCGAGGTGCCTGTGGATAAGCGGGCAGGGCTGGTGTTGGGGTTTGCGGCGGTACCTGAAGGGCAGATTGCCGAGGCTTTATTGAAATTGCGTAAGGCCTGGAAAAGGTGAATGGGGCTGCAAAGCAGCCCCCCCGGCTCTACATCAGGTGCCGGATTTGATCCGGGTCCAGGCGCGTGTCCGCGCCCGTTCAGCCTCACGCGTCAACGGTTTGAGGGTATACAGCTTGGCCATCGCCTCTGCCGTCGGATACAGGTTCGGGTTGTTGCGGATCGTCGGGCTGACCTTGTCGGTGGCATCCTTGTTCGGGTTCGGATAGCCGACAAAATCGCTGATCGGCGCAATCACCTCAGGCCGCAGCAGGTAGTTGATGAACGCGTGGGCGTCCTCCGGATTCGCTGCATTCTTGGGGATTGCCAGCATGTCGAACCAGATAGGTGCACCTTCCTTGGGCAGGCGCATGTCCACCACCACACCATTCTTCGCATCCTTCGCGCGGTTGGCAGCCTGCGAGAAGCTGCCGCTGTAGCCTACCGCCACGCAGATATCGCCATTGGCGATGTCGGCCATGTACTTCGAAGAATGGAAGTAGGTGATGTAAGGGCGGATCTTCAGCAGCAAGGCTTCGGCCTTCTTGTAGTCGTCCGGCTTGTCGCTATTGGGTGGCAGACCCAGGTGCTGCAAGGCCAGCGGCAGGATCTCCGACGGCGAGTCGAGTAGTGCGACGCCGCACTGTTTCAGCTTGGCGATGTTCTCTTCCTTGAAGATCAGGTCCCAGCTGTCGACCGGGGCCTGGTCACCGAGCGCGGCCTTGACCTTGTCCGGGTTGAAACCGATCAGGATGGTGCCGTACATGTACGGCACGGCGAACTTGTTGCCCGGGTCGTTGGCTTCGATCAGCTTCATCAGCGCCGGGTCCAGGTGTTGCCAGTTCGGCAGCTTGCTGCGGTCCAGCGGCTGGAACACCCCGGCCTCGATCTGCTTGGCGAGGAACACGTTGGACGGCACGACCACGTCATAGCCGGAGTTGCCGGTGAGCAGCTTGGCCTCGAGCGCTTCGTTGGTGTCGAAGATGTCGTAGACCAGCTTGACGCCACTGTCCTTCTGGAAGTCGCTCAAGGTCTGCGGGGTGATGTAATCGAACCAGTTAAACACACGCAGGGTGCGCTGCTCGGCTTGAGCGTGCAGGGCACCGGTGAACAGGGTGGCAGCGATGAACGGGGCGAGCAGACGCTTGAGTCGAACCATGTCAGGCTCCTGGCTGGGCGCGCTGGAAGCCTTCCAGCACATTGACTGCGTTGATACCGATTTCTTCCACAGCGTAGCCACCTTCCATCACGAACAGGGTCGGTTTGCCGAGCTGGGCGATGCGCTTGCCCATCTCCAGATAATCCGGGCTGTCCAGCTTGAACTGGGAGATCGGGTCGTCTTTGAAGGTGTCTACGCCCAGGGAGACCACCAGCACGTCGGCGTCATAGGCGGCGATGCGTTGGCAGGCGTCTTCCAGTGCGGCGCTCCAGGCTGCCCAGTCACTGCCGGCGGGCAGCGGGTAATTGAGATTGCAGCCTTCGCCTGCGCCTTCACCGGTTTCGTCGGCATAGCCGAGGAAGAACGGGAATTCATCCTGGGGGTCGCCGTGTATCGAGGCGAAGAATACGTCGTTGCGCTGATAGAAGATGTCCTGGGTGCCGTTGCCGTGGTGGTAGTCGACGTCGAGGATGGCCACCTTGGCGCGGCCCTGGTCAAGGAAGGCCTGGGCGGCAATCGCGGCATTGTTCAGGTAGCAGTAGCCGCCCATGACTTCAGCAGCGGCGTGGTGCCCTGGTGGGCGGCACAAGGCGAAGGCCGAGTGAGCACCTTGCTCGATGGCAGCCTGGGCGGTCAGGGCGACCTGCGCGGCACTGTAGGCGGCTTGCCACGTACCCGCGGTGATCGGCGCGCCGGCGTCGAAGCTGTAGTAGCCCAGTTCGCCATGCAGGCCGGTTGGCTTGACCTGGCGCAGGGTGCGTGCCGGCCAGGTGAAGGGCAGCAGGTCACCGTCGTGACCGAGCGCGGCCCAGCGCGCCCAGGCGCCCTGGAAGAAGTCGAGATAGTCGGCGCTGTGAATGCGCTGCAACGGCGCACGGCCGAAATCAGTTGGCCCCTGGACATCGCCGAGGTTGCGCTTTTTCACTTGTTCGAGGACATGATCGGCGCGCGAGGGCATTTCGAAGCAAGGCATCAGCTTGCCGTCGATCAGCTCGCAGCGGCCGTGGTGCAGGCGGTGATCATCGGAATAGATCGTCAGCATTTGTTGTTCTCCGGGTACTGGCGTGGGCCTATTTTCACGGGCGTCCCGCTGGCGGAAAACGACGCAAACGGCCAAAAGGGGATCGATGTGGCCAAGCTCGTTGGCCTGCATTGGCCTCTTCGCAGGTCAACCGCGGAAGTGGCTGGGCGCGACGCCGCTCCAACGCTGGAAAGCATGGCGGAAACTTGCGGTCTCGCTGAACCCCAGGGTTTCGGCAATCCGGTAGATCGGCATCTGTTCATCGGCCAGCAACTGCTTGGCACGATCGAAGCGCAGCTCATCGAGCAGTTGTTGATAACTGCAGCCCAGCGCCTGCAGATGCCGGCGCAAGGTGCGCGAGGAACAGTTCATCTGCCGCGCCAGACCCTCCAGGCCCGGCGCCGCATCCAGTTGCTGCAGCAAAAGCTGGCGGATGCGCCCAAGCCAGGCCTGGCGCCCGGTGAATTCAAGGTTCAGGCGCCGGCAGCGCTCGCTCATGGCCTTGTGGGTAATCGGGTCGGCCAGCGGCAATGGCATGTCCAGCCAGCGCCGTTCGAAGGCAAAGGCGTTGTCCTCTGCGTCGAAGGCCAATGGGCACTGGAAGGCGCCGCTGTAGAGGCTGTGGTAGCCGGGCCGTGTGTGCTCGAAGCGGGCACCGAGTAACGGCAGTGTGCGGCCAAGCAGGTCATCACAGATCACTTTCAGCGACACCAGGCAGAACTCGGCATTGAAGGCGGCGAGGGCCGGACTGTCGTGGTATTCGCTGGCGCTGAACCAGACGCGCTGGCCATCGTCGACCAGGCGCAGCTTGAAGACTGTTCCCAGCAGTGCCGGGTAATGCAGGGCCAGGCGCAGGGCGTCACCCAAAGTGGCACTGGAGAGCAGGGCGTAACCGAGCATCCCGTAGCACGACACATGCATGCGCCGCCCCAGCTCCAGGCCGATCTCTTCACGCCGGGCCACGGCATTGGCGCACACCTGCAACTCTTGCTGGGTGGTGATGCGTGCGTCGCTATGGCCCAGGTCGGCCGGGCCTATGCCGCTGCCGGCGAGCAACGCCGTCGCCTCGCATCCTTGCTCCTGGAACAGGTTGAGGATCAGCGAAACCGCATTGAGGGTGGTCAGGTGGCTGTGCAGCATGCTCGGTCATCCCGTGGGCCTGGGAGACATTATGGAGCAAGTAGCGTGCCGATACCGGCGCTGCAAACTGGCGCGCCATGCATGAGGCGAAAAAAAAGGCCCGGAGCGTGCGCTCGGGCCTTTGAAAGGTTGAGAGGTGTCTAGTCCCTCGACCTGGTGAGACTGTATGCAGGGGCCTGGATTACGCCTTCAGCGGGACCAGACGTGGAGCGATCATGTTTTCCGGACGCAGGATGTCGTCGAGCATCGCGTCGTCCAGCAGCTTCTCTTCACGCACCAGTTCCAGTACGCCGCGGCCGGTTTCCAGGGCAACGCGGGCGATACGGGTGGCGTTTTCGTAGCCGATGTACGGGTTCAGGGCGGTGACCAGGCCGATCGAGTGCTCGACCAGTTCACGGCAGCGCTGTTCGTTGGCGGTGATGCCGACGATGCAGTGCTCGCGCAGCATGTCCATGGCGCGCTGGAGCAGGCGGATCGAGTCGAAGATCTTGTAGGCGATCAGCGGCTCCATCACGTTCAGCTGCAGCTGGCCACCTTCGGCGGCGACGGTCAGGGCCAGGTCGTTGCCCATGATGGCGAAAGCGACTTGGTTGACGGCTTCCGGGATGACCGGGTTGACCTTGCCTGGCATGATCGAGCTGCCTGGCTGACGCGCTGGCAGGTTGATCTCGTTGATGCCGGTGCGTGGGCCGCTGGACAGCAGGCGCAGGTCGTTGCAGATTTTCGACAGCTTGACCGCGGTACGCTTGAGCATGCCGGAGAACAGCACGAAAGCACCCATGTCGGAAGTGGCTTCGATCAGGTCGGCAGCCGGTACCAGAGGCTGGCCGCTGATAGTGGCCAGGCGTTGTACGGCCAGGGCCTGGTAGCCCGGGTCGGCGTTGATGCCGGTACCGATGGCAGTACCGCCCAGGTTGATTTCGGTCAGCAGTTCCGGCGCCAGCGAGCGCAGGCGCTGCAGGTCTTCGGTCATGGTGGTGGCGAAGGCGCGGAATTCCTGGCCCAGGGTCATCGGCACGGCGTCCTGCAGCTGGGTGCGGCCCATCTTCAGTACGTGGTCGAATTCCTTGCCTTTGGCAGCGAAGGCCTGGATCAGGCTGTCGAGGCTGGCCAGCAGGGCATCGTGACCCAGCAGCAGGCCCAGGCGGATGGCAGTCGGGTAGGCGTCGTTGGTCGACTGCGCCATGTTCACGTCGTTGTTCGGGTGCAGGTACTGGTATTCACCCTTCTGGTGGCCCATGGCCTCCAGCGCGACGTTGGCGATGACTTCGTTCGCGTTCATGTTGGTGGAAGTACCGGCACCACCCTGGATCATGTCCACCACGAACTGGTCGTGGTAATCGCCTTTGATCAGGCGGGCGCAGGCTGCACTGATGGCCGCGTGCTTGGCATCGCTCAGGTGACCCAGCTCACGGTTGGCGTCGGCAGCAGCCTGCTTGACCATGGCCAGGGCCACGACCAGCTTCGGGTAGTGCGACAGCGGAACACCGGAGAGGTGGAAGTTGTTGGCAGCGCGCAGGGTCTGGATGCCGTAGTAGGCATCGGCAGGGACTTCAAGGGTACCAAGCAGATCTTTTTCGACGCGGAACGATGCAGCGGAGGACATGATGGATATCATCTCGATTTTGACCCGGCACCTGCCGGAATGGCGGCAATCCTAGGCCTGAAGGGGATTTTGCGGCCAATGCTGTTGCACGCTAACCTATGCACAAACGGCATAGTGTTTCATGTGACGCCAATTGACATTCGAGCGTGTTCCATTTTGGTGCACGCCGGGAGATCTGCTTCATGAACCTCGAAAGCAAGTGGCTGGAGGACTTCAGTGCCCTGGCCTCCACCCGCAGTTTTTCCCAGGCGGCCGAGCGCCGTTTCGTTACCCAGCCCGCCTTCAGCCGGCGTATACGCAGCCTGGAAGCGGCGTTGGGCCTGACCTTGGTGAATCGTTCCCGCACACCGATCGAACTGACCGAGGCCGGCCAGCTTTTTCTCGTCACTGCGCGTACCGTTGTCGACCAGTTGAGCGAAGTTCTTCGCCATTTGCATCACCTCGAAGGAGGCCAGGGCGAGGTGATCCAAGTGTCAGCCGCGCACTCCTTGGCATCAGGCTTTTTCCCTCGCTGGGTAGCCCAGCTGCGCAATGATGGCTTGAACATCGCCACCCGCCTGGTTGCGACCAACGTCGGAGATGCGGTGCATGCATTAAGGGAGGGGGGGTGTGACCTGATGCTGGCGTTCTATGACCCTGATGCCGCCCTGCAGATGGATGCCGAGATCTTCCCATCGCTGCACATGGGCACCACCGAAATGCTTCCGGTGTGCGCAGTGGATGCCGACGGCAAGCCGCTGTTCGACCTTGAAGCCGACAGCAGCGTGCCGCTGTTGGCTTACAGCGCCGGTGCTTTCCTGGGGCGTTCGGTGAACTTGCTGCTACGTCAGCGCAATCTGCGCTACACCACGGTTTACGAGACTGCGATGGCTGACAGTCTGAAGAGCATGGCGCTGGAAGGCATGGGTGTCGCCTGGGTGCCACGTCTGTCGATGCGTGGCGAGCTGGAGCGCGGCGAGCTGGCGATTTGTGGTGGGAGCCAATGGCATGTGCCATTGGAAATCCGCCTGTACCGTTGTGCTCTGGTGCGCAAGGCCAATGTCCGGCTGCTGTGGCGCAAGCTGGAATCGGCGGGCGGCCCAGGCGATATGCCGGTTTGAATGATGATCGAGGGTAGCCGTCAGGCGGTGCGGTAGCCGTTTCGTACCGCCGCAAAAGTTGTCCCGCGAGACAGCTTGCCCTTTGATCCGACATGTGCTTATGGGGGTGGGCGGGCCGCCCGGATATACGCTACAATCCCGCGCCTTCGACCGACCCGGTCGATACAGAATCCGTATGACAAGCCACGCTGGCCCACCTGCGTGGCTTGTTGCTTTTAGCGCGCCTGAAGGCGCTTGCAGGAGAGGCTCGACGATGAGTGCACTGGTTGGCGTGATCATGGGCTCCAAGTCCGATTGGTCCACCCTTAGCCACACCGCCGATATGCTGGAAAAACTCGGCATTCCCTACGAAGTGAAGGTGGTCTCCGCCCACCGCACCCCGGACTTGCTGTTCCAGTATGCCGAAGAGGCCGAAGGGCGTGGTATCGAGGTGATCATTGCCGGTGCCGGTGGCGCTGCCCACCTGCCAGGCATGTGTGCTGCCAAGACCCATCTGCCGGTGCTGGGCGTGCCCGTCCAGTCGTCGATGCTGTCGGGCGTCGACTCGCTGCTGTCGATCGTGCAGATGCCTGCCGGTGTGCCGGTTGCCACCCTTGCCATCGGCCGTGCTGGCGCCGTCAACGCTGCGCTGCTGTCGGCGAGCATCCTCGGTGCCAAGTACCCGCAGTACCACGCGGCGCTCAAGCAGTTCCGCACCGAGCAGACCGACACCGTGCTGGACAATCCAGACCCGCGCCAGGCTTGAGGCTGAACCCATGAAGATCGGTGTAATCGGTGGCGGCCAGTTGGGCCGCATGCTGGCCCTGGCGGGCACTCCGCTGGGCATGAACTTCGCCTTCCTCGACCCGGCGCCAGACGCCTGCGCCGCCGCGCTGGGCGAGCACCTGCGTGGCGACTATGGCGACCAGGCTCACCTGCGCCAACTGGCCGACGACGTCGACCTGGTCACCTTCGAATTTGAAAGCGTCCCGGCCGAGACCGTGGCTTTCCTGTCGCAGTTCGTGCCGGTTTACCCAAGTGCCGAAGCCCTGCGCATCGCCCGTGATCGCCTGTTCGAGAAAAGCATGTTCCGCGACCTGGGTATCCCGACCCCGGCCTTCGCCGACATCCTCTCGCAGGCAGACCTCGACGCGGCGGTCGCCAGCATCGGCCTGCCGGCAGTACTGAAGACCCGCACCCTGGGCTACGACGGCAAGGGCCAGAAGGTGCTGCGCACACCTGAAGACGTGGTTGGCACCTTTGCCGAACTGGGCAGTGTGCCTTGCCTGCTGGAAGGCTTCGTGCCGTTCACCGGCGAAGTATCGCTGGTAGCCGTGCGGGCCCGCGATGGTGAAACCCGCTTCTACCCGTTGGTGCACAACACCCATGAGAGCGGCATCCTGAAACTGTCGGTGGCCAGCGACGCGCACCCGCTGCAGGGCCTGGCCGAAGACTATGTCGGTCGAGTGCTCAAGCAACTGGATTATGTCGGGGTGATGGCCTTCGAGTTCTTCGAGGTCGACGGTGGCCTGAAGGCCAACGAAATCGCCCCGCGTGTGCACAACTCCGGGCACTGGACCATCGAAGGTGCCGAGTGCAGCCAGTTCGAGAACCATCTGCGCGCCGTGGCCGGCCTGCCGCTGGGTTCGACTGCCAAGGTCGGTGAGAGCGCCATGCTCAACTTCATCGGTGAAGTGCCGGCGGTGGACAAGGTCGTGGCCATCGAGGGCTGCCACCTGCATCACTACGGCAAGGCTTTCAAGGTCGGGCGCAAGGTCGGCCACGCTACCCTGCGCTGCCAGGACATGGTCAGCCTGAAGGCCAGGATTGCCGAAGTAGAAGCGCTGATCAGCAACTGATCGAACTTCTGCGCAAGGTCTGCCCTCTGAAAATGGCAACAAGCCAAAGCGCTGTCTAGGCTTTGGCTTGTTCCATCTTCACTTCAGAGGGATTGCCATGGGCATCATTGGAACCATCTTCATCGGCCTTATCGTTGGCCTGCTGGCCCGCTTCCTCAAGCCGGGTGACGACAGCATGGGCTGGATCATGACCATTCTGCTGGGTATCGCCGGCTCACTGCTCGCCACCTATGGCGGCCAGGCACTGGGGATCTACCAGGCGGGCCAGGCCGCAGGATTCGTCGGCGCGCTGGTCGGTGCGATCATCCTTCTGGTGATCTACGGATTCATCAAGAAACGTTGAATACTGGTTAGAATGCCCGGCAATTCATCCCGAGTTGCCGAGCATTTCCATGCGTGCCTTTTTCCTCATCCCGTTGCTTCTGGCCAGCACCCTGGCCCATGCCGAACTGCCCGAGACCGACTGGCTGGAGCTGATGCCCAAGTCAGACCAGAAGGCCCTCGAAGCGATGCCCGAGATCGATCACAACTCACCGGAAGCCAATGGCACCTTCACTGCCAAGGGCGGCCTCAAGCAGAGCAAGGGCCTGCCGGCGGTGATGTATTCGACCAAGACCGTGGCCACCATGAACGGTAGGGACATCCGTCTGGGCGGCTACCCGGTACCGCTGGAAAGCGACGCCAAGGGCAACAGCACCTTGTTCTTCCTCGTGCCTTACCCAGGCGCGTGCATCCACGTGCCGCCGCCGCCGCCCAACCAGTTGGTGCTGGTGCGGTATCCGAAGGGCCTGAAGATCGATGACATCTACACGCCGCTTTGGGTCAGCGGCAAACTGAAGGTAGAGAAGGTCAGCAATGACCTGGCCGATGCGGCCTATGCGCTGGATGCGGGGAAGGTGAGGGTGGTTGAAGACGCCGATCTTTGATTTCCTGCACTGTCCCTTTCGCGGGTAAACCCGCTCCCACAGGGCCGGTGAAATACCTGTGGGAGCGGGTTTACCCGCGAAAAGGCCGGGCCTGCAAGGGAAGCACTCAGGTCTGTGCGCTACCGATCCTGACCTGCAACGATCGGCTGGCACCAGGCTTGAGCTCCACCACATCATCCCAGACATTCGCCGTCTCGATGCACAGCATCCGCTGCCAGCCGTCATCGGCCATGTCTGCCAGCTCCTTGGCCCGCTCGGTCCAGGGGTTCCAGATCACCGCCGAGCGCGATCCGTTGCTGGTCAAGGTAATCCGCCGCTGCCAGTGCGGATCGACGATGCTTAGCTGCTGTGGCGTATCCAGGTAGATCCGGTCGGTTTCTCCGGCAAAACCCAGCGCACCCTGCTGTTGGCGCTGTTCCCAGTCGGCCAGGGTTTCGATGTACTGCAGCCCCTCGACACCTTCGACCCGCGCCTGGCGCACGTCGCTCACGGCGAAGTAGCTGTGCAAGGCCTGGCTGATGGTCACGGGGCTGTTGCCCAGGTTGCGGCTGTTCAGGGACACGGTGAGATCGTCACCGAGCACGATGTGCAGCTTCAGCTCGACATCATGCGGCCAGTCCGGCAGATCGCCCTGGGCCTCTGGCAGCTCGAACTCGATGTGCAGGCCATCGCCTTTTTCTTCGACGCCCAGCAATTGCCAGTCGCGCGTGCGCGCCAAGCCATGAGCGGGAGCCTGCTCGCCACGGTACATGGCCTGCACGGAGGCGGGGTTGCGCTGCAAGTTGCCAAACCACGGCCAGCACACCGGCACACCGGCGCGCACCGATTTGCCCTGGCGGAAGATGGCCTGGTCGCTCAGCCATAGCAGCGGTGGCTCGCCAACACGCTGGTAGCTGAGGATCTGCGCGCCCTGCTGGGCGATCAGTAGTTCGGCGCGGTCGCTGCTGATGCGCCAGCAGTTGAGTTCGCCATGTTGCTCGGATTCGACCTTGAAGGTTGCCATTGCGTTCGTCTCATTGATTGCCTGTGGGCCTTGGACCCGGTGACGTGCAATGAGTTTACCGCTCGCAAGGCTCAGCGACGAGGCACCGAGCGGGTGCGGCCACTGCCATCGATGGCGACGAATACGAACGTCGCTTCAGTGACCTTGCGCCATTCGCTGGACAGCGGATCGTCACTCCACACTTCGACCATCATGCGGATCGAGCTGCGGCCGATTTCCAGGGTCTGGGTGTAGAACGACAGTTGTGCACCGACGGCCACCGGCACCAGGAATGCCATGCGGTCGATGGACACCGTGGCTACCCGGCCGCCCGCGACGCGGCTGGCCATGGCGGTACCGGCGAGGTCCATCTGCGCGACCAGCCAGCCGCCGAAGATGTCGCCGAAGCCATTGGTTTCGCGCGGCAGTGCAGTGATCTGCAAGGCCAGGTCACCTTGCGGGATAGGATCTTCTTGTTCGAGCTCAATCATGCGATGGGGCCTCTGACCCGTGACGCTTCGTTGGTGTGGCGCAAGGCCGGGAAAACGATTCAGCTGACAACATACTACGCTGATTCCGCTTCGCTGGGCGCCCATAGGGAAACTCTGCGAAACCGTCTGACCTCAAGCCCGGCGTTTTCGCACAACTTCCCACGGTTAAAGCAACCTTTTCCTACGAGCGGCCAGTATATATAGCCAATCGCCAGGCGACGACCGCGCATTCACGAATATCTGTATGGTTTTTGTATCGCTTTCAGCGCAGCTCGGCAATTTGCTATCTTCGCTGCTCGCCTCAACCCAGAAGCCGCGTGCCAAGCGGCCTGCGTCACCTACAAGAGAACAACGATCAATGACCTCCGTGCCGAGCAGTATCGAGCAGCCCTCACGGCCGCTGACCCGCAGTGACTACAAGACCCTCTCACTGTCCGCGCTGGGCGGAGCCCTGGAGTTCTACGACTTCATCATTTTCGTGTTCTTCGCCACGGTGGTCGGCAAGCTGTTTTTCCCGCCTGACATGCCCGAATGGCTGCGCCTGATGCAGACCTTCGGCATTTTCGCCGCCGGTTACCTGGCACGGCCACTGGGTGGCATCGTCATGGCCCACTTCGGCGACCTGCTCGGGCGCAAGAAGATGTTCACCCTGAGCATCTTCATGATGGCCTTGCCGACCCTGATCATGGGCCTGCTGCCGACTTATGCACAGATCGGTCTGTGGGCGCCGGTCCTGCTGTTGCTGATGCGCGTGATCCAGGGCGCGGCCATCGGTGGTGAAGTACCGGGCGCCTGGGTGTTCGTCTCCGAGCACGTGCCGGCACGCAACACCGGCTACGCCTGTGGCACCCTGACCGCCGGCCTGACGGCAGGGATCCTGCTCGGTTCGCTGGTGGCCACCCTGATCAACACCCTCTACAGTGCCGAAGAAGTGGCCGACTATGCCTGGCGTATCCCGTTCCTGCTCGGCGGGGTGTTCGGCCTGTTCTCGGTGTACCTGCGCCGCTGGCTGCACGAAACCCCGGTGTTCGCCGAGATGCAGCAGCGCAAGGCACTGGCCGAAGAGCTGCCATTGCGCGCGGTGCTGCGTGATCACCGTGGGCCGATCATCCTGTCGATGCTGCTGACCTGGATGCTGTCTGCCGGCATCGTCGTGGTGATCCTGATGACCCCGGCGTTGCTGCAGAGCATCTATCACGTCAGCCCTACCGATTCGCTCAAGGCCAACAGCCTGGCGATCGTGCTGCTCAGCTTCGGCTGCATCGGTGCCGGCAGCCTGGCCGACCGCTTCGGTGCGGGTCGGGTGTTCGTGATCGGCAGCCTGCTGCTGCTGGCCAGCTCCTGGACCTTCTACCACAGCCTGCCGACCCATCCTGAGCTGCTGTTCCCGCTGTATGCGCTGACCGGCCTGTGCGTGGGGGTGATCGGCGCGGTGCCGTACGTGATGGTCAAGGCGTTCCCGGCGGTGGTGCGCTTCAGTGGGCTGTCGTTCTCCTACAACGTCGCCTACGCCATCTTTGGTGGCCTGACTCCAATGGTGGTGACGGCGCTGCTCAAGGTCAGCCCGATGGCACCGGCCTACTATGTAGCAGGGCTGTGCGCCGTCGGTCTGGCCGTGGGCCTGTACCTGCTCGCCAACAAGCGCTGATCTACGGCGCGGCTACTGGCCTCTTCGCGGCTGAAGCCGCTCCCACAGGTAAGGTGTAGGCCCTGGGGCCTGTGCAAAACCCTGTGGGAGCGGCTTCAGCCGCGAAGGGGCCAGACCTCATTCTGTGATGGCCTTTCATCCATTTGTCACAATTTGGTCATATCGTATTCATGCGGCCTGCAGATACTGGGCCCCGTTCCATCCAACACCCCCATATTCCTGCTAGGAGCAAGGCATGAAACTGAAGCGTTTGATGGCGGCCCTCACCTTTGCCGCCGCTGGCGTTGCGACCGCCAACGCGGTAGCCGCTGTCGACCCTGCGATCCCGACCTACACCAAGACCACCGGTGTGTCGGGCAACCTCTCCAGCGTCGGTTCCGATACCCTCGCGAACCTGATGACTCTGTGGGCCGAGGCCTACAAGAAGGAATATCCGAACGTAAACATCCAGATTCAGGCTGCCGGCTCCTCTACCGCGCCGCCCGCGCTGACCGAAGGCACCGCCAACCTCGGCCCGATGAGCCGCAAGATGAAGGACGTCGAGCTGCAAGCCTTCGAGCAGAAGTACGGCTACAAGCCGACCGCCATCCCGGTCGCCGTCGACGCGCTGGCCGTGTTCGTGCACAAGGACAACCCGATCAAGGGCCTGACCATGGAACAGGTCGATGCGATCTTCTCGTCCACCCGCCTGTGTGGCGCCAAAGCCGACGTAAAGACCTGGGGCGACCTGGGCGTGACCGGCGACCTGGCCAACAAGCCGGTGCAGCTGTTCGGCCGCAACTCGGTATCGGGTACCTATGGCTACTTCAAGGAAGAGGCCCTGTGCAAAGGCGACTTCAAGCCTAACGTCAACGAACAGCCTGGCTCGGCTTCGGTCGTACAGGCGATCAGCTCCTCGCTGAACGGCATCGGTTACTCGGGCATCGGCTACAAGACTGCCAGCGTCAAGACCGTGCCACTGGCCAAGAAAGGCAGCACCGAGTTCATTGAAGACAACGAAACCAACGCCCTGAACGGCAAATACCCGCTGTCGCGCTTCCTCTACGTCTACGTCAACAAGGCGCCGAACAAGCCACTGGCCCCGCTGGAAGCCGAGTTCGTCAAGCTGGTGCTGTCGCAAGCTGGCCAGCAGGTCGTGGTGAAGGATGGCTACATCCCGCTGCCGGCCAAAGTCGTCGACAAGACCCTGGCTGACCTGGGCCTGTCCCACGCCGGTAACGTTGCAAAGAAGTAACTGACTGAGGATGAGGCCGGTGCTGAAGTCCGGCCTCTTCCACGACTTCCCCAGTCCGTTGCCAGGGTTCCTGTGCAGCGGGCTTTTTTGCGTCAACTCACTGTCATGTTTTTGTCATACGGGACCGCTAGGGTGTGCGCATGAATGATCTGGCCAATTCCACAATGACCCCAAACTCCCCGCCCGTGCGGATTGACTTCAATACGCCCGAGTTGCAACGCAAGCGCCGCATGCGCGCCCTCAAGGATCGCCTGACCCGCTGGTATGTACTGGTGGGCGGGCTTGCCGTATTGGCAGCCATCACGCTGATCTTCTTCTACCTGGCGTATGTGGTACTGCCTCTGTTCCAGGGTGCGGAGCTGACCAGCAAGAAGGCCCTGGAGCCAGCCTGGCTGCAGCAGGATGCCGGCAAGCCACTGATGATCGCCCTTGAAGAGCAGAACCTGGTCGGCATGCGCGTTTCGGACAAGGGGCAGGCCATTTTCTTCGACACCAAGAGCGGTAATCCGCTCAGCCGCGTCGACCTGCCAGTGCCGGCTGGCACCCAGGTCACTTCGATCAGCGCCGACCAACCGGGCAGCCCGCTGGTGGTGCTCGGCCTGTCCAATGGCCAGGCACTGGTGTTCCACCACACCTACAAGATCACTTACCCGGACAACAAGAAGGCCATTACCCCCGGCATCGACTACCCGTACGGCCAGGCGCCGTTCGTGCTCGACGAGCAGGGCCGCGCGCTGGAGCACGTGAGCGTCAACGTCAGTGGCGACACCCTGGTGCTGGCCGGCTCCACCGGTGCGCACCTGCAGGTGGTCGAGCTGTCGCGCAGCGAAAACATGCTGACCGGCGAGACCAGCACCGAGCAGCGACGTATCGAATTGCCGCAGATGACCGAAGTGGTGAAGAACATCTTCATCGACCCACGTCAGCAGTGGTTGTATGTGATCAACGGTCGCGCCACCGCCGATGTCTTCAGCCTGCGCGACAAGAGCCTCAATGGCCGCTACAAGCTGGCCGAAAGCGCCGACACCGAAGTCACCGCCACCGCCCAGCTGGTGGGGGGCATCTCGCTGATCATCGGCGATTCCAAGGGCGGACTGGCCCAGTGGTTCATGGCCCGCGACCCGGATGGCGAGCAGCGCTTCAAGCAGATCCGTACCTTCAAGATGGGTAAGGCGCCGATCGTACAGATCGATGCCGAAGAGCGTCGCAAGGGCTTCATCGCCCTGGACAGCGAGGGCAAGCTCGGCGTGTTCCACAGCACCGCGCACCGCACTTTGCTGGTCGAGCAGGCCGCCGAGGGGCCTGGCATCCTGGCCCTGTCGCCGCGTGCCAACCGCATCATCATTGAAGAAGGTGGCAAGCTGCTGCCGCTGAGCCTGCGCAACCCGCACCCGGAAATCTCCTTCAGCGCCTTGTGGGGCAAGGTCTGGTACGAGAACTACGACGAGCCCAAGTACGTCTGGCAGTCGACCGCCTCGAACACCGACTTCGAACCCAAGCTGAGCCTCTCGCCGCTGACCTTCGGTACCCTCAAGGCCGCGTTCTACGCGATGATCCTGGCGGCCCCGCTGGCCATTGCTGCCGCCATCTACACCGCCTACTTCATGGCCCCGGGCATGCGCCGCAAGGTCAAGCCGGTGATCGAGCTGATGGAAGCGATGCCGACAGTGATCCTCGGCTTCTTCGCCGGCCTGTTCCTGGCACCTTACCTGGAAGGCCACCTGCCCGGCGTATTCAGCCTGTTCCTGATCATGCCGCTCGGCATTCTGCTGACCGGCTTCACCTGGAGCCGCCTGCCGGAGTCTATCCGCCTGCGCGTTCCGGATGGTTGGGAAGCGGCAATCCTGATTCCGGTGATCCTGGCGATCGGCTGGTTTGCCCTGGCGGTCAGCCCGTATCTCGAAAGCTGGTTCTTCGGCGGTGACATGCGCCTGTGGATCGAGCACTCGCTTGGCCTGCGCTACGACCAGCGCAACGCCTTGGTGGTCGGAATCGCCATGGGCTTCGCGGTCATCCCGAACATCTACTCGATCGCCGAAGACGCCGTGTTCAGCGTGCCGCGCAGCCTGACCCTGGGCTCCCTGGCCCTGGGTGCGACGCCGTGGCAGACCCTGACCCGCGTGGTCATCCTCACCGCCAGCCCGGGCATCTTCTCGGCGTTGATGATCGGCATGGGGCGTGCGGTGGGCGAGACCATGATCGTGCTGATGGCCACCGGCAATACCCCGGTGATGGAACTGAACCTGTTCGAAGGCATGCGTACTCTGGCCGCCAACGTGGCAGTGGAAATGCCTGAATCGGAAGTTGGCGGCAGCCACTATCGCGTGCTGTTCCTCGCCGCCCTCGTGCTGCTGATGTTCACCTTCATCATGAACACCTTGGCCGAGCTGATTCGCCAGCGTCTGCGCAAGAAATACTCGTCGCTTTGATAGAAAGGTAGCGATCCGTGAAAAAGGATTCCCTCAAAGGCTGGTTCAAGAGCGGCGCCCCAGGCGTCTGGATCAGCGGTGGCGCGGTGGCCATGGCGGTGATCATGACCGTTGGCCTGCTGGCGGTGATCGCCGTGCGCGGCCTGGGCCACTTCTGGCCAGCCGACCTGATCCAGGCCACCTACCAGGTGCCGGGCCAGGCCGACCACGTTGTCATCGGCGAAGTGGTGCAGAAGGAAGAAGTCCCGCGTGCCCGCCTCAAGGGCGCCGGCTTGCCGGTGCCGGACGACGGCCCCGAGTTCATGACCCGCGAGCTGGTCAAGGTGGGTAACCGCGACCTCAATGGCAGCGACTTCACCTGGGTGGTCGGCGACTGGCTGGTCGACGAGCAGCGCCCGGCCGACCTGATCGCCCTGGAGCGCCGCGAATGGGGCAACTTCTACGGCTACCTGGTCAGCGTCAAGGAAGAGGGCCGCGTGGTTGCCCAAGGCCCGGCGGCCTGGAACGAGTTGCAAGCCCGCCTGAAGCGTGCCAACCAGCTCAACAGCGAACTGCAAACCCTCGAGAAGAAAGACATCGGGGCCATCAACCATGGCCTCGAGCGCTTGCGCCTGCACGGCCGAAAGCTGGAACTGGACGGCAAGCTGGACGCCACTGCCCAGGCCGACATGGACGCCGAACGCGCCGAGCTCAACAGCCGCTACAAGGCCGTCGAGGAGCGCCTGCTGGGCCTGCACCAGGCCTTCGCCCGTGACAGCCTGGTGGCCCGCGACGGCAACGGCCGCGAAGTGGAAATCAACCTGAGCAAGGTGGTGCACGCCGTCCAGCCGAATGCCATGTCCGGCTTCAGCAAGATGGGTACCTATTTCGCCAAGGTCTGGGAATTCCTCAGCGACGACCCGCGTGAAGCCAACACCGAGGGCGGCATCTTCCCGGCCATCTTCGGCACCGTGATGATGACCCTGATCATGGCGGTAATCGTCACGCCGTTCGGCGTGCTGGCCGCGGTCTACCTGCGCGAATACGCCAGGCAAGGCCCGGTGACCCGCCTGATCCGCATCGCGGTGAACAACCTGGCTGGCGTGCCGGCGATCGTCTACGGCGTGTTTGGCCTGGGCTTCTTCGTCTATGTACTGGGCGGCTCGATCGACCGCCTGTTCTTCCCCGAAGCGCTGCCTGCGCCGACCCTGGGTACCCCGGGCTTGCTGTGGGCTTCGCTGACCCTGGCGCTGCTGGCCGTGCCGGTGGTGATCGTGGCCACCGAGGAAGGCCTGGCACGGATTCCACGGACCGTGCGCGAAGGCTCCCTGGCCCTGGGTGCGACCAAGGCCGAAACCCTGTGGAAGATCGTCCTGCCGATGGCCAGCCCGGCGATGATGACCGGCATGATCCTCGCCGTGGCCCGTGCCGCCGGTGAAGTGGCGCCGCTGATGCTGGTGGGTGTGGTGAAGCTGGCGCCATCGCTGCCGCTGGACGGCAACTACCCGTACCTGCACCTGGACCAGAAGATCATGCACCTGGGCTTCCACATCTACGACGTCGGTTTCCAGAGCCCTAACGTCGAAGCTGCGCGACCGCTGGTATACGCCACCGCGCTGCTGCTGGTGCTGGTGATCGCCACCCTCAACTTGTCGGCGGTGTGGATCCGTAACCACCTGCGCGAGAAGTACAAGGCGCTCGACAGCTGAGCCTGGATTGCAAGCGTGCCGCCTGCCAATCGGCGGCCCTTTGAAACGTATTGATAGCGTATGGAGTTGACCATGCAGCATGATTCCCATACCCACGGCATCGACATGTCTGCCCTGGGTCGCGACAAGCAGGGCCTGCGCCTGGCTGAAGAAACCGTGGCCATCGAAGTGCCGGGCCTGAGCCTGTTCTACGGCGACAAACAAGCCCTGTTCGACGTGCAGATGAACATTCCCAAGCAACGCGTGACCGCCTTCATTGGCCCGTCCGGCTGCGGCAAGTCGACCCTGCTGCGCACCTTCAATCGCATGAACGACCTGGTCGACGGCTGCCGCGTGGAAGGTGCCATCAACCTTTACGGCAACAACATCTACCGCAAGGGCGAAGACGTGGCCGAGCTGCGTCGCCGGGTTGGCATGGTGTTCCAGAAGCCCAACCCGTTCCCCAAGACCATTTACGAGAACGTGGTGTATGGCCTGCGTATCCAGGGCATCAACAAGAAACGCGTGCTGGATGAAGCCGTGGAATGGGCACTGAAGGGCGCCGCCTTGTGGGACGAAGTCAAAGACCGCCTGCACGAATCCGCCCTGGGCCTGTCCGGCGGCCAGCAGCAGCGTCTGGTGATCGCCCGTACCATCGCCGTGGAGCCTGAGGTGCTGCTGCTCGACGAACCGTGCTCGGCGCTGGACCCGATCTCGACGCTGAAGGTCGAAGAGCTGATCTACGAACTGAAATCCAAGTACACCATCGTCATCGTGACCCACAACATGCAACAGGCGGCCCGTGTTTCGGACTACACCGCCTTCATGTACATGGGCAAACTGGTCGAATTCGGCGATACCGACACCCTGTTCACCAACCCGGCGAAAAAGCAGACCGAAGACTACATCACCGGTCGTTACGGCTAAGGCCGGCTCGGTGTCTGGCACCGGCTTCGCCGGTGTTCGCGGGTGAACCCGCTCCTACAGGGCCGCGCTACCAAAGGATAATACGATGATCAACAAAGAAAGCCTGACGCACCATATTTCCCAGCAGTTCAACGCCGAACTCGAAGAGGTGCGCAGCCACTTGCTGGCCATGGGCGGCCTGGTCGAGAAGCAGGTGAACGATGCCGTCACCGCGCTGATCGAGGCCGACTCGGGTCTGGCCCAGCAGGTGCGCGAAGTCGATGAGCAGATCAACCAGATGGAGCGCAACATCGACGAGGAATGCCTGCGCATCCTCGCCCGCCGCCAGCCGGCGGCCTCCGACCTGCGCCTGATCATCAGCATCTCCAAGTCGGTGATCGATCTGGAGCGCATTGGTGACGAATCCACCAAGATCGCTCGCCGCGCCATCCAGCTGTGCGAAGAAGGCGAGTCGCCGCGCGGCTATGTCGAGGTGCGCCACATCGGCGACCAGGTGCGCAACATGGTGCGCGATGCCCTCGATGCCTTCGCCCGCTTCGATGCCGACCTGGCACTGTCGGTGGCCCAGTACGACAAGACCATCGACCGCGAGTACAAGACTGCCCTGCGTGAACTGGTCACCTACATGATGGAAGACCCGCGCTCGATCTCGCGGGTGCTCAGCGTGATCTGGGTGTTGCGTTCGCTGGAGCGGATCGGCGATCACGCGCGAAACATTTCGGAGCTGGTGATCTACCTGGTGCGCGGCACCGATGTCCGTCACATGGGCCTCAAGCGCATGAAGGCTGAAGTCGAAGGCACTGCGGGGGATGCGGCCGAAAGCGCTAATGTTCCGGGCAAACCTGACGATAAATAAGATTGCTCCCGAGCATCGACGCCCGGCCCGTGCCGGGCGTTTGCGTGTGTGGCAGAGCAATCAGCAGGCACCCGCGAACGATGCGAAGAAGTCCCGGCGTGACCCTAGAGTTGGCAAGTGGCCACCATTGCGCGGTAGGCTAGTCGGGTTCAAGAGGAGTATCGATGAGTAAAGTCAATGTGCTGGTCGTGGATGACGCACCGTTCATTCGTGACCTGGTCAGGAAGTGCCTGCGCAATGCTTTCCCGGGCATGGTCATCGAAGACGCGGTCAACGGTCGCAAAGCCATGGCCATGCTGGCCAAGGAGCCGTTCGACCTGGTGCTGTGCGACTGGGAAATGCCGGAGATGTCCGGCCTTGAGTTGCTGACCTGGTGCCGTCAGCAGCCCGAGATGAAGGACCTGCAGTTCATCATGGTGACCAGCCGTGGTGACAAGGAGAACGTGATCCAGGCCATCCAGGCCGGCGTCTCCGACTTCGTCGGCAAGCCGTTCACCAACGAGCAGCTGCTGACCAAGGTGAAAAAGGCCCTGAGCAAGATCGGCAAGCTGGAGAGCCTGATGGCTGGTGCACCGGCACGGGTGAATTCGGCCTTCGCCAACGACTCGTTGAGCGCACTGACCGGTGGCAAGCCTGAAGCGGCCAAGGTGGCGGCACCTGCTGCTGCCGCGGCGGCCAAGCCTTTGCTCAATGCGCCGAAGCCCCAGACGGCGGCGGCTGCGGCGGCCCAGGTCGGGCGGGGGCAGGGCCAGCTGCGCCTGGCCAGCGGTACCCAGCCCTGCGTGATCAAGGCGCTGAGCCTCAAGGAAGCGTTGTTGGTGGTGCGCCGCAGTGCAACGCTGCCACAGGTACTGGAGGGCGCAGTGCTCGACCTGGAGCAGGGTGAGAACGCCGAAGTGGCGCGCCTGAACGGCTACCTGCACGCCATCGCGGCGCTGGAGCCCAAGCCAGAAAGTGACTGGCTGCAGCTGACCTTCAAGTTCGTCGACCAGGATGCGCAGAAACTCGACTACCTGTCGCGCCTGATTGCCCGAGGTACACAGCAGAAGCATTTCACCCCCGGCGCCTGATCGACACCCTGTCCAGAACCCTATGGGAGCGGGCTTGCCGGCGAAGCAGGACCGCAGTGGATGGCACGGGCTTCGCCCGTGTTCGCGGGCAAGCCCGCTCCTACAGGGATCGCGCCAACTTCCAATGATTTGAGCAGACAGTTGCTCCCACAAGGTCCACACCAACCTGCCGGGTTCTTCCGACCAGCTGCAATACCGCTCACAAATCCCGCTGCTAGTCTTCGACAGACCATACCTGTCAAAAAGCCACCATCATGCCAGCCGCCGCCCGCTTGCTGCTTTTCTGTGCCTTGCTTTCGGCCTCGGCGTCGAGCGTGGGCATGACGATCTACAAGACCGTCGACAACTCCGGCGTGGTCTCGTACTCCGATCGCTACAGCCCGGGGGCGAAGACCTTCGAGCTGAGCGAGCCGATCCTCGATCACATCGATGGCAAGGTGCGCCTGCAGGCCGAAACCTTCCCCGGCGGTGTGCGCTTCATGGTGCGCAACGACCTGTACGTGCCGATGCAGGTCGAACTGCGGATCGACAAGCTGAGCAATGCCTTCGGTGGCAACCAGCCGCGCAACATACGCGCCGTGGTGGGGCCGCGTTCGAGCAAAGTGCTGAGTTCAGTGCTGGCGGCACCCGGCGGCAAATTGCAGTACGCCACAAGCTTCCAGTACGCCATGGGCGACCCGGGCCAGCGCTCTCTCGCCTACCGCTACCCGTTCCCCTGGAAGGGCGGGCCATTTCGCCTGACCCAGGGGCCCAATGGCCGTTTCAGCCACTTCGGCCCCAGGAGCCGCTATGCGATGGACATCGCCATGCCGGAGGGCACGCCGATCATTGCGGCCCGCGGCGGTATGGTGGTGAAGGTCGAGAATGGCCAAAGTGGCCGGGGCAGCAACCCGGCAGGCAATTTCGTGCGGATTCTGCACCCCGACGGCACCATGGGCGTTTACCTGCACCTGATGCAGGGTTCGGTGGTGGTTCGCGAAGGGCAGCAGGTGGTCGTGGGGCAGGCCCTGGCGAAGTCGGGCAATACCGGTAACAGCACCGGGCCCCACCTGCATTTCGTGGTACAGCGCAATGTGGGGCTGGCGCTGGAGTCGATACCGTTCCAGTTCGACCGGCCGCTGGGCGGGCTGCCGGACTTCACTGCCGGCAACCCCTAGGGTCAGTCGAGCTTGAGCACCTTGGCCAGCACGATCTTCGGCCCTTTCATCTTCTTGATGATGATGCGCAGGCCTTCGACTTCCAGCACTTCCTCTTCTTCAGGCACGCGCTTGAGGGTCTCGTAGACCAGGCCGGCGAGGGTTTCAGCCTCGATGTGGTCAAGGTCGACACCGAGCAGGCGCTCGACCTTGAACAGCGGCGTATCGCCACGTACCAGCAGCTTGCCGGGCTGGTAGGCGAGGATGCCGCGTTCGGTCTTGCGGTGTTCGTCCTGGATGTCACCTACCAGCACTTCCAGCACGTCTTCCATGGTCAGGTAGCCGATCACCTTGCCGTCGGCTTCCTCCACCAGCACGAAGTGCGCGCCGCCTTTGCGGAACTGTTCGAGCAACTGCGCCAGTGGCATGTGCCGCGATACCCGCTCCAGCGGGCGAGCCAGATCGTCCAGGTCGATGGTTTCGGGCAGGTGCTCGAGTTCGGCCAGCTCCAGCAGCAAGTCCTTGATGTGCAGCAGGCCGGTGAATTCTTCGCGCTCGGCGTCATACACCGGGTAGCGGCTGAACTTGTGCCGGCGGACCAGGGCGAGGATTTCCTTGAGCGGGGCATGGGCGTCGATGCTGACCATGTCCTCACGCGAGTTGGCCCAGTCCACGACTTCCAGCTCGCCCATTTCCACGGCCGAGGCGAGTACGCGCATGCCTTGGTCGCTCGGGTCCTGACCGCGGCTGGAGTGCAGGATCAGCTTGAGTTCTTCGCGGCTGTAGTGGTGTTCGTGGTGCGGGCCGGGCTCACCCTGGCCGGCGATGCGCAGGATGGTGTTGGCGCTGGCGTTGAGCAGGTAGATGGCCGGGTACATGGCCCAGTAGAACAGGTACAGCGGCACGGCGGTCCACAGCGACAGCAGCTCGGGCTTGCGGATCGCCCACGACTTGGGCGCCAGTTCGCCGACCACGATGTGCAGGTACGAAATGACGAAGAAGGCGACAAAGAACGACACCGCCTTGACCACTTCGGCGCTGTCCACGCCCAGGTAAGCCAGCAGCGGTTCGAGCAGGTGGGCGAACGCCGGTTCACCGACCCAGCCCAGGCCCAGCGAGGCGAGGGTGATGCCCAGCTGGCAGGCCGACAGGTAGGCGTCGAGCTGGTTGTGTACCTTGCGCAGGATGCTGCCGCGCCAGCCATGCAGTTCGGCAATGGACTCGACGCGGGTGGCGCGCAGCTTGACCATGGCGAACTCGGCGGCGACGAAGAAGCCGTTGAGCAGCACCAGCAGGAAGGCAAAGATGATCATGCCGAAATCGGCGAATAACGAGGTGAGGCTGATACCAGGGGAAGGGTCCATGATGGGGTTTTTACGGGGTCCGTCTTCGAGAAAGAGAAAAAAAGTGCCAGCTCTTGCTGGCACAGGGGATCCAATGTAGCGGCTGGGGCAGCAAAAGCAAAGGGCTGCAAAGCAGCCCCCGGTACCTCAGGCTTTGCCGTTGGCCAATTGTGCCGGCCCGAAATGACAGGTGAAGGTACTGCCATGCCCCGGCACGCTGCTGATTTCCAGCTTGCCGCGATGGCGCATCAGCACGTGCTTGACGATCGCCAGCCCCAGGCCAGTGCCGCCAGTATTCGACGCACGGCTGGAGTCGACCCGGTAGAAGCGCTCGGTCAGCCGCGGCAGGTGCTTGGCGTCGATACCTACCCCGGAATCCTGCACCGACAGGTGCGCGCCGTGCTCGTCAGCCCACCAGCGGATGCGGATGGTGCCTTCATCCTGGGTGTACTTCACGGCGTTGAACACCAGGTTGGAGAAGGCGCTGCGCAGTTCCGACTCGCTGCCCTTCAGGCGCAGGCCTGGCGCAGCTTCCAGGGTGATTTTCTGATTACGTGGCCCGGACAGAGCCTGGGCATCCTGCTTGATCGCAGTGAGCAGGACATCGACCGCCACCGGCTGGTTATCCGACGGGTAATCGGTGGCTTCCAGCTTGGCCAACAGCAGCAGGTCGTTGAGCAGGGTCTGCATGCGCGAGCCTTGCTGGGTCATCTGCTGCAGCGCCCGGGCCCAGCGCGGGTTGACGTCCTCGACGTTGTCCAGCAGGGTTTCCAGGTAGCCGGTGATCACCGTCAGCGGTGTGCGTAGCTCGTGGGAGACGTTGGCAACGAAATCCTTGCGCATCTGCTCCAGCTGATGGATGCGGGTGACATCGCGCACCAGCATCAGGTGCTCATTGTTGCCGTAGCGGGTGATGTGCAGCTGTACGCGCAGGCGGTCGTTGATCGGCGAGGGGATTTCCAGCGGTTCGACGTAGTTCTGCGCCTCGAAGTATTCCTTGAAGCGCGGGTGGCGTACCAGGTTGGTGACCGGCTGGCCGCCGTCCTGTGGGGTCTTGAAGCCCAGCAACGTCTCGGCGGCACGGTTCCACCACTCCAGGTTGCCATCGCTGTCGAGCATGATCACCGCATCGCGCAGCGCCGCAGTGGACTCCTGTACCCGGTCGATCACCGCCTGCAGGCGCCCGCGCACGCGCTGGTCGCGGCGTTGCAGGTGGTAGATGCTGTCGAACACCTCACCCCACAGGCCGTAGCCATCGGGCGGTGCTTCGTCGGGCTGATGGTTGCGCAGCCAGTCATGCAGGCGCAACAGCTGCTTGAGTGTCCAGCCCAGATAGAGCGCCAGGCCGATGGCCAGGCTCCAGCCGTAATAGCCGCTGACCAGGCCGCCGATCAGGCAGACAGTGATCAGCAGCAACAGGTGGCGAATCAGGGTCGCGTGCCAGTTCTGGTTCAATTGACGGTCCTTGTACAACGACGTGCAGCTTGGCGCTTGTCGGCTCGCTCAGCTCTTGGTCGAGAAGCGGTAGCCAGTGCCCCGGACGGTTTGTACCAGATTTTCGTAGGCCTCACCCAGTGCCTTGCGCAGGCGACGGATGTGCACGTCGACGGTGCGCTCCTCGACATACACGTTGCCGCCCCACACTTGGTCGAGCAGCTGGCCACGGGTATAGGCGCGTTCCTGGTGAGTCATGAAGAACTGCAGCAGGCGGTATTCGGTAGGGCCCATCTCGGCCGGCTTGCCGTCGATGGTCACGCGGTGGCTGATCGGGTCGAGCAGCAGGCCGCCGACTTCGATCGGCGCTTCACTGTCGCTTGGGCCCGTGCGACGCAGCACGGCCTTCAGCCGGGCTACCAGCTCACGCGGCGAGAACGGCTTGGTGATGTAGTCGTCGGCGCCGACTTCCAGGCCCTGGATCTTGTTGTCCTCTTCGCCCTTGGCGGTGAGCATGATGATCGGGATGTCGCCGGTCAGTTCGTCGCGCTTGAGGCGGCGTGCCAGCTCGATGCCGGAGGTGCCGGGCAGCATCCAGTCGAGCAGGATCAGGTCCGGTTTGCGGTCGACGATGATCGCGTGGGCTTGCTGGGAGTTCTCGGCTTCCAGGCAGTCATAGCCGGCCATTTCCAAGGCAACGGCGATCATCTCGCGAATCGGTGCTTCGTCGTCGACGATCAGAATGTTTCTGCCAACCATGCTCAAAACCTCTCCCGGGAATCGTGTCTTGGCCCGCATTAGATAACGGAATTATTGCAGCTGTGTGACAGGGTGTTGGCCGTTCTGGCGACATTCCATGACTGGGCTAGGCTTCACAGGGCCGCCGTGGCGGTAAACAGAATGCAATCCATCCCCGAATTCATGGTGATTCCAATGACACGACATACGCTGAGCTGGATGGCCCTTTTCGCTGCACTGGCGCTGCCGGGGGTGGCTTCCGCCCACCATGCCATGGAGAAAGACGGCATGTGGGTCGACCACAATGGCATGACGCTGTACACGTTCGACAAGGATGCCGGCGGCAAGTCGATGTGCAATGGTGATTGTGCCAAGAATTGGCCACCATTGATGGTCAAGAAAGAGGATGAAGCCCCGAAAGACAAGTGGACCCATGTCACGCGCGACGACGGTTCAATGCAGTGGGCCTATGACGGCAAGCCGCTATACACCTTCGTCAAGGACAAGAAAGCCGGTGACATGACCGGTGACGGCATGAAGGATGTCTGGCACGTCGCCAAGCCGTAAAGCTGGCCTCCTGACTCTGTGGGAGCGGGTAAACCCGCTCCCACATTTACGCTGAACCTCAGCGCAGGGCGTAATCCAGCACCACCCCGACGAACACCAGCAACCCGGCCCAGTGATTGTGCAGGAACGCCTTGAAGCACGATTCGCGGTCAAGCTTGCGTGTCGACCAGTATTCCCAGGCAAAGCACGCCGCCGCCCCCAGCAACCCCAGGTGGAACCAGCCACCCAGCTCGAAGCGGCTGCCCGCCAGCAGCAGGCAGCCCAGCGACAGCAGCTGCAAGGTCAGGATGATCGCCCGGTCCGCGTCGCCGAACAGGATCGCGGTCGATTTCACCCCGATCTTCAGGTCGTCGTCGCGATCGACCATGGCGTAGTAGGTGTCGTAACCCACCGTCCACAGCAGGTTGGCGATGTACAGCAGCCAGGCACTGGCGGGCAACTCGCCACCGGCCGCGGTAAAGGCCATGGGAATGCCCCAGGAATACGCGGCACCCAGCACCACCTGCGGGTAATAGGTGTAGCGCTTCATGAATGGGTAGCAGAACGCCAGCGCCACCGCGCCGAACGATAGCCAAACGGTCCGGCTGTTGGTGCACAGCACCAGCAGGAAGCTCACGCCGACGAGGATGGCGAACAATGCCAGCGCCTCGCGCGACGTGACCCGGCCGCTGGCCAGCGGGCGGTCGGCGGTGCGTTTGACATGGCCATCGACCTTGCGGTCGGCGAAGTCGTTGATGCAGCAACCTGCGGCGCGCATCAGCACCACGCCCAGGCCGAAGATCAGCACGTTGGCCAGGGTCGGCGAGCCGTGCCCGGCGATCCATACCGCTGACAGGGTCGGCCACAACAGCAGATAGATGCCGATCGGCCGATCCATGCGGCTGAGCTGGACAAAGTCCCAGGCCCGGGGGTGCAGGCGGTTGAGCGACTTGAGCAGGTGCAGGTACATCAGCGGTTCTCCTCCTTGGCCGCTTGCCACAGTGTAGGCAGGAAAACCTCGGCCACCAGCAGGTCGAGGCCGTTACGGGCGAAGCGTGAGCGGCGCCCCCAGAGCCCAGCTTGCGCGGCATCGGCTGGCAGCCAGCCTTGTGGATAACGGCACGCCTCGATCGGGTGGCGGATGAATGCCTGGTCGCAGAACAGCAATTCGCCCAGCGAACGGCTACCCAGGGTTTCCAGGTCCAGCCCGCCGCGTTCCAGGGCGCTGCGGCTGGCCACGCTGCGGGCAAACACCCAAGGTTGGCCATGCCCGCGCAGGAACACCTCGCGCACCCAGCCTTCGGCACCTGGCGCAAGGTTCAGGGCCACGCATTCGTCTTCGCGCAGCGGTTGCCAGCCTTCGAACAGGGGGGTGACGCTGAAGTGGCCCTGGGACAGCTGGGTGAGGCGGCGAGTCAGGGAGCCTTCGTCGAACAGCCAGTCCAGGGTTGGCTGGTCGATTTCAGTGGCCAGCTGTGAATACGGCAGCCACGCGACAGCGGCTGCTTGCGGGGATTCGTACGACACGTCGGTATGCTTGATTACAGCCAGAGAGGCGGCGAGCTTAGCATGATTGCCCTGAGTGCTTGCATAATGCCTGGCTACGACAAAGCCTGATCGACACCGAGGAAATGACCTGATGAAAAAGTGGCAGTGTATTGTCTGTGGCCTGATCTATGACGAAGCCGAAGGCTGGCCGGATGACGGCATCCCGCCTGGTACCCGCTGGGAAGACGTACCGGCAGACTGGCTGTGCCCTGACTGCGGTGTGGGCAAGAGCGACTTCGAAATGATCGCCATCGGCTAAAAAGGAAGGCAGCGCATGACGTCCCCCGTGGTAATTATCGGTACCGGCCTGGCCGGCTATAACCTGGCACGTGAATTTCGCAAGCTCGATGGTGACACGCCGCTGCTGCTGATTACCGCCGATGATGGCCGGTCCTACTCCAAGCCCATGCTCTCCACGGGCTTTGCCAAGCAGAAGGACGCCGATGGCCTGTGCATGGCTGAACCTGGCACGATGGCCGAACAGCTCAAGGCCGAGATCCGCACCCATACTCGCATCAGCGGTATCGACCCGGGCCACAAGCGGCTGTGGGTCGGGGAAGAAGCGATCGAGTATCGCGACCTGGTGCTGGCCTGGGGGGCGCAGACCGTTCAGGTGCCAGTCGAAGGTAATGGTACCGGGCGGATATTCCCGATCAACGACCTTGAAGACTATGCGCGCTTCCGTGCTGCGGCGGCGGGCAAGCAGCGAGTGCTGATTCTTGGCGCCGGCCTGATCGGGTGCGAGTTTGCCAACGACATGCGCTTGGGCGGCTTCGAGGTCGATGTGGTAGCGCCTTGCGAGCAGGTGATGCCGACCTTGTTGCATCCGGCTGCCGCCGCTGCCGTGCAGGCCGGCCTGCAAGGGCTGGGCGTACGCTTCCACCTCGGCCCGGTGCTGACCCGTCTGCAGCAGGCAGGAGAGGGGCTTGAGGCGCACCTGTCCGATGGACAAGTGATCATCTGCGACCTGGTGGTCTCGGCCATCGGCCTGCGCCCGCGTACCGACCTTGCCGCTGCTGCCGGCTTGCAGACCAACCGCGGCGTGGTAGTGGACCGTCACCTGCGCACTTCGCACAGCAACATCTTCGCCCTTGGCGACTGTGCCGAAGTCGACGGCATCAACCTGCTGTATGTGATGCCGTTGATGGCCTGCGCTCGTGCCTTGGCACAGACCCTGGCCGGTAACCCGACCCAGGTCAGCTACGGGCCGATGCCGATCACCGTGAAAACCCCGGCCTGCCCGCTGGTGGTATCACCGCCGCCCGCGGGCCGTGAAGGCAATTGGCAGGTCGAAGGGCAGGGTAGCGATCTGAAATTGCTCTGCCATGCCGCCGACGGCCAGTTGCTCGGCTATGCCCTGACTGGGAGCGCCGTCATGGAAAAACTTGCGCTGAATCGGCAGCTGCCCGCTCTCATGGCGTAAATAGCGGGCGTTCTGTCGGATTTATCCTGTTGTTGCCAGCACAATGGCCGTCCAGATACTGGCGCGGCCTCGGTGGGCGTGCCATTCTCAGTTCCGTCTGCCGCAGATTAGAGCCTGCGGTGCCTTGAACGCTGCTTCATGGCAGCACGGCATAACAACAAGAAATCCCGTCAAAGAGGCTTCACTATGCGTAAACCAGAACTCGCCGCTGTCATTGCCGAAAAGGCTGACCTGACCAAGGAAAAAGCCAACCAGGTGCTGAACGCCATTCTCGACAGCATCACCGGTGCCCTGGACAAGGACACGGTTACCCTGGTCGGTTTCGGTACCTTCGAAAAACGTCATCGTGGTGCCCGCACTGGCAAGAACCCGCAAACCGGCCAACCGGTGAAGATCAAGGCCAGCAACACCGTTGCCTTCAAGCCTGGCAAGAACCTGCGCGACAGCGTCAACACCCCGGTCAAGCCAGCCAAGAAAAAGTGATCGACTGCTGACCTCCAGAGTCATCAAGCGGGCGCCTCAGGGCGCCCGTTATGCATGCTGGAGGCTAAGTGTCGCGAACTAGCGTAACCAGTCGCGGAAAAGGATAAACTGCGCGCTTCAGTCATTTTTTATTCGAGGCGCGTTGATGAAGTTTCGCTTTCTTCTCTGGGCCATGGGGCTGCTGATGGCCAGGGCCAGCCGCAACAACCCGGCGTTTCAGCAGCAACTCAAGGACAAAGACCTGGTGTTCCAGATGCAGACGCTGGACGGCAAGGTAGCGCGGCACTTCATCGTCAGCGGTGAGCGCATCAGCAGCAAGGGCGGCAGCCATCCGCAGCCGGCCTTCGCCATCGCCTTCAAGGACGCCGCCTACGGCTTTGCCACGATGCAGGCGGGCAACAAGCAGCTGGCGTTCATGCAGGGCATCCAGGACAAGAACATCCAGATCAAGGGCAATCCGGCGCTGGTGATGTGGTTCCAAGGGCTGATGAAGTACCTGAAACCGAAGAAGAAAAGCTGAAGAAAGGCTGAGTCAGATCCTGTGGGAGCGGGTTTACCCGCGAATGCGTCTGCAGATTCAGCCTGGCATTCGCGGGTAAACCCGCTCCCACAGCGATCTCCGATAGCTTCAATGCGGGGCGTTGAGCTGCGACGCCAGGTCGCGCAGCAAAGCCTCGGCTTCGAGCACCTTGTTCACTACATCCTCCGCCTTGTCCCGGGTGATCCCCACACGCTCCAGCAGTTCCTCGGGAATCTGCTCCTGAGGCCCCGAGCCGATGCCCCGCGAGCGCAGCAGTCGGGTCGCCAGGCACACCAGGTTCGGGTAGGCCGAAAACTCGCCGTCATACGTCGGATCATGCTGGAAACGCAGCGCGGTCGACAGCTCTTCGGGCATGTCCCACAGCTTCATCAGCCAGGCGCCGATCTGCTCGCGGCTGATGCCCAGCAGGTGTTGTTCCACGTAGGTGTGGCACAGGTGCGGGTTGACCTCGAGGTGGCGGCAGATCAGCGAGAAATGCGGCGGGAACACGTGCGCCAGCAGCAGGTAGCCGAAGTTGTGCAGCAGCCCCGCCAGGTAGGTCAGGCCAGCCTCCGGACGCTCGGCACGTGGCATGGCGCGGGTCAGGCCTTCGATGATGGCCGCGGTGTAGATCGACTGCTGCCAGTACGGCGTGGCCTGCTGCGGATGGTCCTTGGGCAGGCTCAGGGTTTTGCCCAGCGCCAGGCCGAGTGCCAGGTTGATTACCAGGTCGAAGCCCAGGACGCGGACGATGGCGTCTTCCACCGAACGGATCTTGCCGGGTGAGGCGTAGTAGGGCGAAGCGGCCCAGCTGACCACCTGGGCGGCCAGCGCAGGGTCGGTTTCGACCACGCCGGTGATGTCATCGATGCTGGCATTGGGGTCGACCCGCAGCTTGATGATCTTTTGCGCCGTATCGGCCAGTGGCGGGATCTCGATGGTTTCTTCCAGGCGCTTCTGGATGCGCCGGGCCGTGAAGGCCTGGACCGCCAGGGTGATTTCCCTGGAATCGTCATCCGGGCGATCGAGGTTGGGGCGGATGTCGCGCACGGGCTGGCCGAAACTGCCGGCGCTGGCCTTGGCGAGCATGCGCTTGAAGTCATTACGGTGAATCTTGAGCAGCAGGCCGGCTTCGCCGGACTGGATGAACAGGTGTTCGGCGTCGAGCAGTTTGCCTTCGTACAGGCAAGGCGAGCTGGTCAGGGCCGGAATGGCCGGCAGGGCCTTGAGCTTGTGCTTGTCGAGCATCTGCCTGAGGCGTGGCAACGGCACGGCCTTGAGCTTGCGACCGGTCAGCTCTTCGAGGCGGTTGAGGTCCAGGAGCTTGCTCTGCGGGAACAGCACCAGCAGGGCGCCAATCTCGTCATCGAGCAGGATCGCCTGCACCCGAGACGCGGCCGGCAGTGCTGGATGTTCCGCCACCTCTTCAAAGGCAACGTGCAGTTTTTCGAGCAACAGCCGGATTACAGACGGTGCGTGCGGGGTTGCAGTGTCCAGGGCAACTTCAGTCATGGTCTGTATCCATTCGTTCTCTTAAACGCGAAGTATAACCAGCCTGTTGGCAAAGCTGGATCCATTCTGGGACGGGCGTCACACCTGCCCATATTGTTGACCGTGGCGCAGCCAGCGGTCGAGCAGCGGGCTGACATGGTCGGGCCAGCGCGCCAGCAACGCCTGGGCCGCGTCGCGCACCGCCGGCAGCAAGTCGGCGTCGCGCATAAGGTCGGCGACCTTGAACTGCAGCAGGCCGGTTTGCCGAGTGCCGAGCATTTCGCCCGGCCCGCGCAATTCCAGGTCTTTCTCGGCGATGATGAAGCCATCATTGGTTTCCCGCATGATCCCCAGGCGTTCGCGGCCAATCTGCGACAGCGGCGGGTGATACAGCAGCACGCAGTGGCTCACCGCGCTGCCCCGGCCAACCCGGCCACGCAGCTGGTGCAACTGGGCCAGGCCCAGGCGCTCGGGGTTTTCGATGATCATCAGGCTGGCGTTGGGCACGTCTACGCCGACCTCGATCACCGTGGTGGCGACCAGCAGTTGCAGGTTGCCTTGCTTGAACTCGGCCATGACCTCGGCCTTTTCTGCCGGTTTCATGCGGCCATGGATCAGGCCTACGCGCAATTCGCCGAGTGCACTGCCAAGCTCTTCGAACGTGCTTTCGGCCGCCTGGCAGGTCAGCTCTTCGGATTCCTCGATCAGCGTGCACACCCAGTAGGCCTGGCGCCCCTCGGCGCAGGCGGCGCGGACCCGCTCGACCACTTCGAAGCGGCGGCTGTCGGCGACCAGCACGGTATTCACCGGCGTGCGCCCGGGTGGCAGTTCGTCGAGTACCGAGGTATCGAGGTCGGCATAGGCACTCATGGCCAGGGTGCGCGGGATCGGCGTGGCGGTCATGATCAGCTGGTGCGGGCACAGCTCGCCGGCCACGCCTTTCATGCGCAGGGCCAGACGTTGCTGCACGCCGAAGCGGTGCTGTTCGTCGATGATCGCCAAGGCCAGGTGCTTGAAACGAACCTCTTCCTGGAACAGCGCGTGGGTGCCGACCACCATTGGCGCGCCGCCGGCGATCTGTTCAAGGGCGCTGGCGCGGGCCTTGCCCTTGAGCTTGCCGGCCAGCCAGGCGACTTCGATACCCAGAGGCTCGAGCCAGCGCTTGAAGGTGATGTAGTGCTGCTCGGCAAGGATCTCGGTAGGCGCCATCAGCGCCACCTGGTAGCCAGCTTCCAGGGCCTGCAGTGCGGCAAGGGCGGCGACCACCGTCTTGCCGGCGCCGACGTCGCCCTGCACCAGGCGCATCATGGGTTCGTGCTGGCTGAGGTCATAGGCGATTTCGTTGGCCACCCGTTGCTGTGCCCCGGTCGGCTGGAAACCGAGATTGGCCAGGTACTGCGCCTGCAGCCGCCTGGCCTTGGGCAGTACCGGTGCACGCAAGCTGCGCAGGCTCTCGCGCAGGCGCTGTTGTGACAGCTGGTGGGTCAGCAGCTCTTCGAAGGCCAGGCGGTGCTGCGCCCAGTGCTGGCCTTCGGCGAGCTCGTCGAGGTCGGCGTCGGCTGGCGGGTTGTGCAGGTAGCGGATGGCATCGTCCAGCGGTGCCAGGTGGTAGTCGCGGGCCAGCTCGTCGGGCAGCCAGTCGGGCAGGCTGCGCGGCCCGAGCATGCCCAGGCTCTGTTGGCAGAGCGCGCGCAGGCGCTGTTGGGTAAGGCCTTCGGTGGACGGGTAGATCGGCGTCAGGGTCTGTTCGACCGGTGGTGGCGGCTCGTCGCCATTCAGTGCACGGTACTCGGGGTGGTAGATCTCCAGGCCCGAGGCGCCGGGGCGGGCTTCGCCGTAGCAACGCAGGTGGGTGCCGCGCTTGAGGCCTTCCTTCTGCGCATTGCTGAAGTGGTAGAAGCGCAGGCTCAACACGCCTGTGCCGTCACCCAGGCGCACCACCAGGCTGCGACGCTTGCCCATGGTCACGTCGGCACCGCTGACCACACCCTCGATCACCGCATCCTGGCCCGGGCGCAACTGGCCGATCGGCACCACACGGGTACGGTCCTGATAGCGCAGGGGCAGGTGAAACAGCACATCCTGCAGGTTCTCCAGGCCGACCTTGGCGAGCTTCTCCGCCATGGCATCGCCGACGCCCTTGAGCGCGGTGACCGAAACCTTCGACAGCTCAGTCATGGATCAGGCCGGTTGTTCCACAGGCGGCTTGGCCACCGAGCAGAGGCGGATCGAGTCGGCAAGGATCTCGATCGCCTTCGGCCGCGGGAAGCTGGCGCGCCAGGCGATGGCGACGGTACGGAATGGCGCAGGCGGGGTGAGCGGACGCACTTCGATGACGCCGGGCGCATAATGATGGCTATGTACGGCCGACAGCGGCAGGATGGAAACCCCCAGGCCGGAAGCGACCATGTGGCGGATGGTTTCCAGCGAGCTGGACTCGACCGTGGTGTGCCTGGAGCCTTCGCCACCTTTGTTCAGTGTCGGGCAGGCTTCCAGCACCTGGTCGCGGAAGCAGTGGCCCTCGCCGAGCAGCAGCAGGCTCTTGTCGTTGAGCATTGCAGTGTCGATGGTCTTTTTCGCCGTCCAGGGGTGGTCGGCTGGCATCAAGGCACAGAACGGCTCGTCGTACAGTGGCAGGGTCAACACGTCCGCTTCGTTGAACGGCAGGGCAATGATCACCGCGTCCAGTTCGCCGTTGCGCAGCTTCTCGCGCAGCACGTGGGTGAAGTTTTCTTCGATGTACAGCGGCATCTGCGGCGCAACCCGGTGCAGCTGTGGAATCAGGTGCGGGAACAGGTACGGGCCAACGGTATAGATGGCGCCGACCTTGAGCGGGGCGGTCAGCTGGTTCTTGCCGGCCTGGGCCAGCTCGCGAATGCCCTGGGCCTGCTCCAGTACCTTCTGCGCCTGGGCCACGATGCTTTCGCCGACCGGGGTCAGGCGCACCGCACTTTTGCTGCGCTCGAAGATCAGCACGCCAAGCTCGTCCTCAAGCTTTTTCACGCCGACCGACAGGGTCGGCTGGCTGACGTGGCAGCGCTCGGCAGCATGGCCGAAGTGCTGCTCCTGGGCGAGCGTGACGATGTAGCGTAATTCTGTGAGGGTCATAACGTGCGTCCATGAAGTTGCGGCCCCAGCATAGCGGCTGCAATCGATAGACGCACGTTATCAGACTTGCCGATTTGTGACAGAAACAAAACTATCAGCGACGGTCCAGCGAATAGACGAACGGTGCCACGACTTCGATCGTGCCATTGGTCAGCAGCTCGGCTGGCGGCTTCGGTACCGTACCGGCGCGGCGGATCATTTCCAGGGTCGCCCGGTCCAGGGCCGCGCTGCCGGAGCCGCCTGCCATGGAGTAGGACACCACCTTGCCTTCGGCGTCGACCACGAAGCGCAGGCGGTTGATGCCTTGCAGGCCTCGGCGGCGAGCGTCCTCCGGGTAGCGCTTGTACTTCGCCAGGTGGCGCAGCAGGTCGCTCTGCCAGGTTGGCAGTGCCTGGCTGTTTGAGGCGATGCTTGGCGCCGGTGCCGCCGACTTCTGCGGTGGCGTGTTGCTTGGCGGTGTGTCAGCTACCTGTTCTTTGGCCGGTGGCTCATCTTTTGGCGGCTCAGGCTTCTTCTCAGGCTTCGGTGGCTGAGGCTTGGGCTTCGGCTTGGGCGGCTTGGCGATGGCGATCTTCGGTTTCGGTGCCTCGGCCAGCTTTGGCAGCGGCGGTTCTTCGACCGGCGCCGGCGGCTGTGGGGCGGCTTTCGGTGGTGGCGGCGGCGCGGGTTCGGGCAGTGGTGCCAGCTCGACCATCATGGCTGCCGGCGGCAGCTCGATGGCCTGGGGCACTGACCAGTTGAGCGTCAGCAGCACGGCGACCGCATGCACGCCCAGCACGATCGCCAGGCTGCCACCGTAGCGCGCCACGTTTGAGCGCGTTTTCGTCATTTCTTGGCTGCCGTCTCGAGACCTACCAGACCGACCTTGAGGTAGCCGGCCGCGCGCATGTTGTTCATCACTTCCATCAGGTCACCGTAATCCACGCCCTTGTCGGCCTGGAAGAAGATGGTGGTTTCCTTGTCGCCCTTGGTCTTGGCGTCGAGCATCGGGCCAAGCTGTTCCGGGGCAGGGACCTGATCGTCGCCGACATACAGCTTCTGGTCGGCCTTGACGCTGACGAACACGGGTTTTTCAGGCCTCGGTGCCGGCTTGGCGGTCGAGGCCGGCAGGTCGACCTTGATGTCGACCGTGGCCAACGGGGCTGCGACCATGAAGATGATCAGCAGCACCAGCATCACGTCGATGAACGGCGTAACGTTGATTTCGTGGTTTTCGGCGAGGTCGTCGCCACCTTCGTTGAGATGCAGGCCCATGGTTTACCCCACTTTCACCATGTGCGGGGCGGCGCGGTCGCTGCCCTGATGGTCCAGGTCACGGCTGACCAGCAGCAGTACCTGGGCGGAGGCGTCGGACACCTGCGCCTTGTAGCCGGCGATGGAGCGGGCGAAGACGTTGTAGATGACCACGGCCGGGATCGCTGCAACCAGGCCCAGTGCGGTGGCCAGCAGAGCCTCGGCGATGCCTGGGGCGACGACGGCCAGGTTGGTGGTCTGGGTCTTGGCGATGCCGATGAAGCTGTTCATGATGCCCCACACGGTACCGAACAGCCCAACGAACGGCGCGGTGGAGCCGATGGTGGCGAGTACGCCGGTGCCGCTGCTCATGGTGCGGCCGCTGGCAGCTACCAGGCGCTCCAGGCGGAAGCTGACGCGCTCCTTGATGCCTTCTTTCTCGCGGGCATTGGCCGACAGGCGCATCTCTTCGAGGGCATCGTGGACCAGGGTATGGGCCAGGGTGCCTTCAGTATTGGCGACGGTGCTGGCCTCTTTCAGGCTCACCGACTTCTTCAAGGCGGCGATCTCGCCACGCAGGCGGCGCTTGGCGCCCATCAACTCGAAGCCCTTGGCGATCCAGATGGTCCAGGTGATGATCGAAGCGATGGCCAGGCCGATCATCACGGCTTTGACGACGATATCCGCGTTCTTGTACATGCCCCATGGGGACAAGTCATGGGCCATGCCCAGCGAGGTGTCTTCAACCAGTTCCTGCACGGCCGGGTCGGCGGAAGCAGGTGCTGCGACCGGGGTGGCGGCCTGGCCTTCTGCCGCAGCGGATGCCGGGGTGGCTGGTGCGGTGGCAGCGGCCGGGGCGGCGGCGTTGGCGGCAGGCTCATCGGCCATGGCTACCGGGGCCAGCACCAGGCTGAACAGCAGCGCGGCGATGGCGCGCCAGGCGCGCGACGGGGTTGGCGAAGCGGAAAGTTGAATACGTGTCATGCTGGCCGGACCTGATGAAGAAGAAAGTGAGCGTTCTCCAGGGCCTCGATACAGGCCGAGAACAGATAGGGGTGCCATTATTGCAAGTAATTCTTGTTAACAAAAGTAATCTTGTTGCTTTTTTCACCCGCGGTCTAGCCGCCTATCGTGTAATACGGCTAGCCTGATCCTTTGGTCTAGGGAGTTTTATGATGTCAGGCCTTTCCGCAGTTATCGTGGGATGTGGTGATGTAGGCGGCCGTTTGGCCCGCCAGCTGCTGGCCAAAGGCTGGCAAGTCAGTGGTTTGCGCCGCTCGGTCGCGCAGCTGCCCGAGGGCGTAGCGGCCATTGCTGCCGACCTGTCCGACCCTGCGATTCCACAGGCATGGCCACAGCGCTCACCGGATTACCTGGTGTACTGCGTCGCCGCCAGCCAGCATGACGAGGCGGGTTACCGAAGCGCCTACGTCGATGGTTTGCGCCATGTGCTGGCGTGGCTGGCCGAGCGCGGCCAGCGCCCGCGGCGTTTGCTGTTCGTCTCCAGCAGCAGCGTGTTTGCGCAAAAGGACGGTGAATGGATCGACGAAACCGCGCCCACCGAACCTGAAGGTTATTCCGGGAAGGTGATGCTGGAGGCCGAAAGGCTGGCGCTGGCAAGCGGCATTCCTGCCAGCGTGATTCGCCTGACCGGCATCTATGGCCCGGGTCGCGAGTGGCTGCTGAGCCAGGTGCGCCAGGGCTATCGGGTGGCGGAGGAGCCGCCGCTGTATGGCAACCGGATTCACGCCGAGGATGCTGCGAGCCTGATGGCCTTCCTGCTCCAGGCCGACGCCGATGGCGTGGCGCTGGAGCAGTGCTACATCGGCGTCGACGACGACCCGGCGCCCCTGGCCGATGTGGTGGCCTGGCTGCGGCAGTACATGGGGGTTACCGAGTGGTCTGATCAACAGCGCGTACGCCGTACTGGCAGCAAGCGTTGCAGCAACGCCCGGGTGCGGGCGTTGGGCTGGGCGCCGGCGTATCCGAGCTACAAGCAAGGCTATGCGGCCATCCTGGCAGGCCAGGGCTGATCCATCAGCCTGCGCAGTGCCTATTGGCAGGAGCGGGCGCCCGGCTTGAAGGTGGTCTTCAGTCCCGCTCCAGCACCCACTGTTGGGTACCGGCCGCCAATTGCGGAATCTCGTCTGCCTGGGCAGTGTTCACTGCCTGGAAGATCGCCATCTTGTCGCCATCACGCTTGAAGATGAACGGTGCGCCGCGCTGGTTGCGCTCCAGCCACAGGCTGTCGTTGTTGCCACCCATGCTGGCGCAGTCGCCGGCCAGGCAAAGGGCGAAGCGGTCCGGGCCTGGCAGGCCGGTGACGTCGCCAGTATCGCTGAAGCGGACGGTACCGCCTTTGCCCTGGCCCTCGATGATCTTCCAGTCGCCACCCAGATAAGCCTGGTACAGCGCCTTCTCGAAGCTGCCGCCCAGTGGTGCGTTGGCGGGTTGCTGGACACGGACGAAGGTCTGCTCTGCACCGCTCTGGGTGGTGGCTTTCAGTTCATCGCCATCCAGTTCGAGCTGTTCGGTCTGGCCGCCCTGGAAGCTGGCCTGCCATTGCTTCTGGTTGGCGATCAGCTGGCCGTCGGCCGCCTCGAAACCATTGCTGTAGCTGGCCCGCTGGTTGGCAACGTCGAGCTTCCACTCGAACACCGGGCCGTGCTCGTTCAGTGCCTGGCGCAGGCTGCCGCCTTTGCTGGCGGCCTTGATGGCGGCCTGGTTGATCCAGGTGCCGTTGAAATCTTCGGGTTTGTGGCTGGCGCAGCCGCCCAGAAGCAGGGCTGCCAGCGCGAGGGGCAATGCGTGACGCATGACGGGATAACCTTGCAGAGGATGGGTGACGGGCAGGGGTGCCCGTCACCAGGGGCATCAGTCGATGACCAGGATGGCGTCCATTTCGACCTGGGCGCCTTTTGGCAGTGCAGCAACGCCGATGGCAGCGCGGGCTGGGTATGGCTGTTCGAAGTAGCGGCCCATCACCTCGTTGACCTTGGCGAAGTGGCTCAGGTCGGTCAGGAAGATGTTCAGCTTGACGATGTCCTTGAACGAACCGCCTGCCGCTTCAGCCACGGCCTTGAGGTTCTCGAACACCTGTACTGTCTGGGCTTCGAAGCCTTCGACCAGTTCCATGGTCTTGGGGTCCAGCGGGATCTGGCCCGACATGTAGACGGTGTTGCCGGCCTTGATCGCCTGGGAGTAGGTGCCGATAGCGGCAGGGGCCTTGTCGCTGTTGATGACGGTCTTGCTCATGATGACTCCTTGCGGTTGGCGGACTACGTACGCATGCGGGTGATGCGGACCACGCCGGTCAAGGTACGCAGCTTCTTGATCACACGTGCCAGGTGCACACGGTCGTGCACGCTGACCACCAGTTGGACCACGCTGATACGGCCGTCGCGTTCGTCCATGCTGATCTTCTCGATATTGCCGTCGGCAGCGTTGACGCTGCTGGCCAGCAGGGCGATCAGGCCGCGCTGGTGTTCAAGCTCGACACGCAGCTCGACGTTGAACTCGCCTGCGATGTCCTTGGCCCACGAAAGCTGTACGCACTTCTCGGGGTTGTGGCGAATTTCGCTGATGTTGCGGCAGTTTTCCAGGTGCACGACCATGCCTTTGCCTGCCGACAAGTGGCCAACGATCGGGTCCCCCGGGATTGGCGTGCAGCACTTGGCGTAGCTCAGCACCAGGCCTTCGGTGCCGCGGATCGCCAGTGGGCCTTCCGGCGCCGGCAGTGGCTCGCCTTCTGCCGACAGCAGGCGCCGCGCGACCACGTAGGCCATGCGGTTGCCCAGGCCGATGTCTTCGAGCAGGTCTTCGATCAGCTCCAGGCGATATTCGGCAAGGATTGCCTGGATACGTTCCTGGGGGATCTGCTCGAGGCTGCTGTCGAAGCCGGTCAGCACCTTGTTCAGCAGGCGCTCACCGAGGCTGATCGACTCGGAGCGGCGCTGTTGCTTGAGCGCGTGGCGAATGTGCGTGCGCGCCTTGCCGGTGACCACGAAATTGAGCCAGGCCGGGTTTGGCCGTGCGCCCGGGGCGCTGACGATCTCGACCGTCGAGCCGCTCTGCAGCGGTTCGGACAGCGGTGCCAGGCGTCGGTTGATGCGGCAGGCGATGCAGCTGTTGCCGACGTCGGTGTGCACCGCGTAGGCGAAATCGACGGCGGTGGAGCCTTTGGGCAGCTCCATGATCCGCCCTTTGGGCGTGAACACGTAGACCTCGTCCGGGAACAGGTCGATCTTCACGCTCTCGATGAATTCCAGCGAGTTGCCAGCACGCTGCTGCAGCTCGAGGATGCCCTTGACCCACTGGCGCGCCCGGGCATGGCTGCCCTTGGGCTGCTCGTCTTCGTTGGACTTGTACAGCCAGTGCGCGGCGATACCGTTGTTGGCCATCTCTTCCATCTCGCGGGTGCGGATCTGGATTTCGATGGGCACGCCATGCATGCCAAACAACGTGGTGTGCAACGACTGGTAGCCGTTGGCCTTGGGAATTGCGATGTAATCCTTGAAGCGACCGGGCAGCGGCTTGTACAGGTTATGCACGGCGCCGAGCACGCGGTAGCAGGTGTCGACCTTGTCGACGATGATGCGGAAGGCGTACACGTCCATGATTTCGTTGAAGGCGCGGCGCTTGCCACGCATCTTCTTGTAGATGCCATAGAGGTGTTTCTGCCGTCCGCTGACCTCGCCCTCGATCCCGTCGGCGGCCAGGCAATTGGCCAACGAATGCTCGATCTTGGCGACGATCTCTTTACGGTTGCCGCGTGCGCTCTTCACCGCCCGGTGGATCAGCGACGAACGCATCGGGTGCATGGCCTTGAAGCCGAGGTCCTCGAACTCCACGCGCACCGTGTGCATGCCCAGGCGGTTGGCGATAGGGGCGTAGATCTCGAGGGTTTCCTTGGCGATGCGCCGGCGTTTTTCGCCAGACAGCACTTCCAGGGTGCGCATGTTGTGCAGGCGGTCAGCCAGCTTGACCAGGATCACGCGGATGTCGCGGGCCATGGCCATGGCCATCTTCTGGAAGTTCTCGGCCTGCGCCTCGGCCTTGGTTTCGAAGTTCATCTGGGTCAGCTTGCTGACCCCGTCGACCAGCTCGGCCACGGTCTCGCCAAACTGCTGGCAGAGCGCTTCCTTGGCGATGCCGGTGTCTTCGATCACGTCGTGCAGCATGGCCGCCATCAGGCTCTGATGGTCCATGTGCATGTCGGCGAGGATGCTGGCCACGGCCAGCGGATGGGTCACGTAGGGCTCGCCGCTGCGGCGGCGTTGCCCGTCGTGTGCCTGTTCGGCGTAGAAATAGGCGCGCCGGACCAGGTTGACCTGTTCGGGCCCCAGGTAAGTCGACAGCCGTTCGGCTAAGGCTTCTATGCCCGGCATGGTTTCACCTCTTGCCGAGGAAGAGGGCCTTGTGCCGCGCGACGTCGACAGGGCATCGATCAGACAGCCTCGTTGGACTCGTCCTCGAACGCGGCGAAGACCGGATCCTCGGTGACGATCTCTTCGGCGGCGATGAACTCAGGGGTCACGATACCTTCGGCGATTTCGCGCAGGGCGACCACGGTCGGCTTGTCGTTTTCCCACGCTACGCGGGGCTCTTTGCCGCCGGTAGCCAGCTGACGGGCGCGCTTGGTCGAGAGCATGACCAGCTCAAAACGGTTATCCACGTGTTCCAGACAGTCTTCAACAGTTACGCGGGCCATGGTCTTCCTCAGTAGCAAATGCGGTAGGCGTGCAGCCCAATATGGGCAGGCGGACTCGATAGTTTAAAAAATCACCAGCCAATAGGGAAGCGCTGTTTTGTCGGCTACCTTGTCGGCCTGAGTATCACCTTACCCAGTGGGTGCGGCTTCAGCCGCGAAAGGGCCGCATCAGACACCCTCGATGCATGTGCCTGACGATAACCTCAGAGCATCGCATCCCGCAACCGCGGCGTCAGCTCCTCGAACAAGGTCTGCACCGAGCGCAACGCCCGGCAATCCGGCCGGGTCAGCAGCCACAGCTGGGTATCGCAGCCTGGCAGCGGCCCGCTCAACGCGTCGACCCCTGGCAAGGCATCGACCATATAATCCGGCAGGGCCGCCACGCCCAGTCCGGTGCTCACCAGCTGGGCGATGGTCGACATGCCGCTGCACTGGTAGCGTGGGCTCAGCCCCGGGTACTGCTGGTTGCGCCAGACCACGGTAGGGTGGTCCTGCATCGAGTCGTCCGGGGCGATCCACGGCACGCTGCTGGCCGACTCGTTCAGGCGCTCGCGCCACTGCGGCTGGCCGCAGATCACATAAGATGTGGAGCCCAGGCAACGACCGACCAGGTGCTCCGGCGGCGTGTTGGTCAGGCGCAGGGCGATGTCGGCATCGCGGCGGCTGAGGTTGGCGAAGGTGTTCGAGGTGCCCATCTCCAGCGACAACGCCGGGTAGTTCGGCATGAACGCCGCCAGCGCCGGCAGCAGCAGGCTGTGCATCACCGCCTCGGTGCAGGTCAGGCGCACGGTGCCGCTGACCACTTGCTCGCCGCTGGTCATGGCGATGCGTGCGGCATCCAGCGCCTGCTCGGCGCGCTCTGCCTGCTCGGCCAGGGCCTGGGCCGTGTCGGTCGGCAGGTAGCCTTTGCGGCTTTTCACGAACAGCGCGGTGCCCAGCGCCGACTCCAGCCGGCGAATCGAGCGGAACACGGTCGACACGTCGACCTTGAGCAGTTCGGCGGCCTTGGCCAGTGAGCGCCCGCGTTCCAGTGCCAGGACCAGGGAAAGGTCGGCGTGGGTAATCTGATATTGCATTGGTGCACGCTCTGCTTGCCGAATTGCCAATGTCTGTTGCATGAGGGCCATTTTATAGTGAAACGGCCCCCGGGAATCAATGCGCCCGGTCGGGTAACCAATCCCCACGATGGGAAAGTGAAAAGAACAACAGCTGCAACCATCGTCGCCCGTGAGGCGCCAGCCGTATCCCCACATCGCCGCAGCAAATCATAGGATGTAAGCCATGACGTCGGTCACCCCGTGCGCCAGTACTTCCAGCGAGATGAATGACTTCCTTCAGGCCCATCCGGATACGCAGTACGTCGATCTGCTGATTTCCGACATGAACGGCGTGGTACGCGGCAAGCGCATCGAGCGCGCCAGCCTGCACAAAGTGTACGAGAAAGGTATCAACCTGCCGGCCTCGTTGTTCGCCCTCGATATCAATGGCTCGACCGTGGAAAGCACCGGCCTGGGCCTCGATATCGGCGACGCCGACCGCATCTGCTACCCGATTGCCGGCACGCTCTGTAATGAGCCATGGCAAAAGCGCCCGACCGCGCAGCTGCTGATGACCATGCACGAACTGGAAGGCGAGCCGTTCTTCGCCGACCCGCGCGAGGTGCTGCGCCAGGTGGTGAGCAAGTTCGACGCCATGGGCCTGGATATCTGCGCCGCGTTCGAGCTGGAGTTCTACCTGATCGATCAGGACAACCTCAACGGTCGCCCGCAACCGCCACGCTCGCCGATTTCCGGCAAACGCCCACAGTCGACCCAGGTGTACCTGATCGACGACCTCGACGAATACGCCGATTGCCTGCAGGACATGCTCGAAGCGGCCAAGGAGCAAGGCCTGCCAGCCGATGCCATCGTCAAGGAAAGCGCGCCGGCGCAGTTCGAAGTCAACCTGCACCACGTTGCCGACCCGATGAAGGCCTGCGACTACGCAATCCTGCTCAAGCGCCTGATCAAGAACGTCGCCTACGACCATGAAATGGACACCACGTTCATGGCCAAGCCCTACCCGGGCCAGGCGGGCAACGGCCTGCACGTGCACATCTCGCTGCTGGACAAGAAAACCGGCAAGAATATCTTTGCCCATGACGACCCGCTGCAAAGCGACGCCCTGCGCCACGCCATCGGTGGTGTGCTGGAGACCATGCCGGCGTCGATGGCCTTCCTGTGCCCGAACATCAACTCCTACCGCCGCTTCGGTGCGCAGTTCTATGTACCGAATGCGCCGAGCTGGGGCCTGGACAACCGCACCGTGGCCGTGCGCGTACCGACCGACAGCAGCGAGAACGTTCGTATCGAGCACCGCGTGGCCGGCGCCGATGCCAACCCATACCTGATGCTGGCGGCCATCCTGGCCGGTATCCACCATGGCTTGACCAGCAAGATCGAGCCGGGTGCACCGATCGAAGGCAACGCCTACGAACAGCTGGAGCAGAGCCTGCCGAACAACCTGCGTGACGCCCTGCGTGCGCTGGATGACAGCGAAGTCCTCAACCAATACATCAGCCCGGACTACATCGATATCTTCGTGGCCTGCAAGGAAAGTGAGCTGGCCGAATTCGAAGTTTCGATTTCCGACCTCGAGTACAACTGGTACCTGCACACGGTGTAAGCCCATGAGCGCAATTGCGGTCCCCTTGATCGGTATCAGTGCCTGCCGCCAGCAGGTCGGGAAGAACTCGTCGCATACGGTGGGCGACAAGTATGTGGAGGCCGCCGGCTTCGCCGGGTTGCCACTGATCCTGCCGGCGCGCGACGGCGGCAGCGACACGCAGGCGCTGCTGGCCCGGCTCGACGGCATTGTTTTTACGGGCTCGCCTTCAAATATCGAGCCGCATCATTACAATGGCGCCGCCAGCGCCGAAGGGACCCGGCACGACCTTGCCCGTGACCGGCTGACCCTGCCGTTGCTGCAGGCGGCGATTGCCGCTGGCGTGCCGGTGTTCTGCATCTGCCGTGGCTTTCAGGAACTGAACGTGGCCCTGGGTGGCAGCCTGCATCAGCGTGTGCAGGCGTTGCCTGGCTACATGGATCATCGTGAACCCGAGGATGCACCTCTTGAAGTCCAATATGGCCCTCGTCATCCCGTCAGCATTGCGCCTGGTGGGTTGTTCGAGCGCCTGGGCCTGGCTGCGCAGTTCGAGGTCAACTCGCTGCACAGCCAGGGTATCGACCGCCTGGCCCCGGGCCTGCGGGTCGAGGCACGGGCCCCCGATGGCCTGATCGAAGCGGTGTCGATGCCTGACGCGCCGGGCTTTGTGCTTGGTGTGCAGTGGCACCCGGAATGGCGTTTCGCCGACAACCCGGTCTCCCGGTGCCTGTTCCAGGCGTTCCGCGAGGCCTGCATTGCCCATGCTGCACGGGAGGCCTGACAGCCAGTCAGCCAAAAGTCCGGGATGACTGACCCCCGCCAGCGCGCTTTCAATGAGTGGAAGCAGGCCCTGGGAACAGGGCTTGTGAAAACAATTCCAATAGTTACGGCAAAAACTCATGAGCAATTACACAGAAGCCGGCCGCCCACCCGATGTGGCCGACTCGGGCAGCACCCAGCGCAGCAAAGGCCTGGCCAAGGGCCGTCTTGGCCTGCTGGCCAGCGTAGTGCTGGGCATTTCCACCATTGCCCCGGTCTACACGCTGACCGGCGCCCTTGGCCCGACCGTGCGTGAGGTCGGTGCTCATCTTCCCGCCGTGTTCATCGTTGGCTTCTTGCCGATGCTGCTGGTTGCCCTGGGCTACCGCGAGCTGAACTCGGCCGAGCCGGACAGTGGCACTTCGTTCACCTGGTCGGCCCGTGCCTTTGGCCCGATGATCGGCTGGATCGGCGGCTGGGGGTTGGTGGTTGCCACAACCATCGTGCTGTCCAACCTGGCGGGCGTTGCTGTCGACTTTTTCTATCTGTTCCTCAGCCAGATCACTGGCCAGCATGAGCTGGCAGCGTTGGCCGACAACCTGTTGATCAATGTCACCACCTGTTGCGTGTTCATCGCCATGGCGGTGTGGATCTGTTGTCGCGGCATGGCCACCACCATGACCGTGCAGTACGGGTTGGTGGCACTGCAGCTGATGGTACTGCTCGGCTTTGCCTTTGCGGCCTTTGGCGGCACCACCGCACCGCCGCCGCTGGAGTTCGATTTCGCCTGGTTCAACCCGTTCGGTGTCGAGTCGTTCTCGGCCTTTGCGGCGGGGCTTTCGCTTTCGATCTTCATTTTCTGGGGCTGGGACGTCTGTCTTACCGTCAGCGAAGAGTCGATCGGCAGTGACGAGGTTCCGGGCAAGGCTGCCACCTGGACCGTGTTGTTGATCCTTGGCCTGTACCTGGTCACCGCCATTGCCACCCTGCAGTTTGCCGGCATCAGCGAGCATGGCCTGGGCCTGAACAACCCGCGCATCCAGGAAAATGTGTTTGCCCACCTCGCCGGCCCGGTGATGGGGCCGCTGGCGATCCTGATGTCGATCGCCGTGCTGGCGAGCACCGCAGCGTCGCTGCAATCGACCTTTGTGTCACCGGCGCGCACGCTGTTGGCCATGGGCTACTACGGCGCGGTGCCGCAGAAATTCGCCAGCGTCTGCCCGCGTTCGCAAACCCCGCGTTACGCGACCATCTGCGCAGGCGTGGCGGCAGGGCTGTTCTACGTGACCATGCGTACCCTGAGCGAGAACGTGCTGGCTGACACCATCACGGCGCTGGGGATGATGATCTGCTTCTACTATTCGCTGACCGCGTTCGCCTGCGTCTGGTACTTCCGCGACAGCTTGTTCGGCAGCCTGCGCCACTTCTTCATGCGCGGCCTGTGCCCGCTGGTGGGTGGGGTGATCCTGTCGGTGATCTTCGTGCGCACGGCCATCGACAGCGCCTCGCCGGACTTCGGCAGTGGCTCGCATGTGGCGGGGCTGGGGTTGGTGTTCGTGATTGCGGCGATCATTTCGGCACTGGGGATCGTGCTGATGATGATTTCGCGGATGCGTGCGCCGGCCTACTTCCTGGGGGCGACCCTGCGGCAGCAGGCTACCCTGCCATTGCAGGAGTGATGCAAGGGGGGCCGCAAAGCGGCCCCTTTCGGTATATCAGGCGAGCAGTTCCTTTAGCAGCCCGCTGTACCGTTGCTGCTGCTTCTTCAGCAGCAACCGGTTGGCCACGAATACTGCCTTCAACTCTTCCAGTGCCACATCAAAGTCGTCATTGATGATGACGTACTCGTACTCGTCGTAGTGCACCATCTCGCTGACCGCTTCCTTCATGCGCCCGGCGATGATCTCTTCGCTGTCCTGGCCACGGCCGTCCAGCCGCTCGCGCAGGGCCTGCTGGCTCGGCGGCAGGATGAACACCGAACGTGCCTCAGGCATCAGCTTGCGCACCTGCTGGGCACCTTGCCAGTCGATTTCCAGGATCAGGTCATTACCCTGGTCCAGCACCTCCTGGAGCGCGCTGCGGGAAGTCCCGTAGAAGTTGCCGAACACTTCGGCGTGCTCGAGGAAGTCACCCTTGGCGATCAGCGCCTTGAACTCGTCATGGCTGACGAAGTGGTAGTTCACGCCGTGCTCTTCGCCCGGGCGCATGGCGCGGGTGGTGTGCGATACCGAGACGCTGACGCGCGGGTCGGCCTTGATCAGGGCGGTGACCAGGCTGGTCTTGCCGGCGCCGGACGGTGCCGAAACGATATAGAGGGTGCCGCTGCTTTGATTCATGGTCGGGGGAGGCCTTACTCGATGTTCTGTACTTGTTCACGCATCTGTTCGATCAACACCTTCAGGTTGACCGCCGCTTGCGTACTGCGTGGGTCGAAGGCCTTGGAGCCCAGGGTGTTGGCTTCACGGTTGAGTTCCTGCATCAGGAAGTCCAGGCGCCGGCCAGCAGCACCGCCGGACTTGAGCACCCGGCGCACTTCGTTGACGTGGGTGCTGAGGCGATCGAGTTCCTCGGCGACGTCGCTCTTCTGCGCCAGCAACACCATCTCCTGCTCCAGGCGTTGCGGGTCGAGCTCGGCCCTGAGGTCACCGAAACGGTCGATGATCTTCTGCCGCTGGGCGGCGAGCATCTGCGGCACCAGGGCACGCAAGGTGGTGACCTCGGTGGCCATGCTGTCCAGGCGCTCGTTGATCAGCCGGGCCAGCTCCTGGCCTTCGCGCAGGCGCCCGGCCTTGAGTTCGGCCAGGGCCTCGTCGAACAGCGCCACGGCCTCGGCGTTCAGGGCCTGCGGGTCGGTCGCGTCGGCCACCAGCACGCCCGGCCAGGACAGCACTTCCAGCGGGTTGAGCGCGGCCGGTTGCTGGATCAGGCTGGCCACTTCTTCAGCGGCGGCAACCAGCTGCGCAGCGCGCTCGCGGTCGACCTTGAGCGGCTTGCCGTTGCTGTCTTCGTGCAGGCGCAGGGTACATTCCACCTTGCCGCGCGACAGGCCTTGGCGCAGGCCTTCACGTACCGCGCCTTCCAGGTCGCGCAGGGCGTCCGGCAGGCGCAGGTGAGGTTCAAGGTAACGGTGGTTGACCGAGCGCAGTTCCCAGACCAGGGTGCCTTGGCTGCCTGCACGCTCGACACGAGCAAAAGCGGTCATGCTGTGCACCATGGAAAGTACCTCGCGTAAATGAATTGAAGGCGCGCGATTGTAGCGCAGTGCGCACGTGACGCCCAATCCACCCATGTTACAGAGCGCGTGCCGGCGAGTGGGAAAAGGCGACAGGCTGCCGGGGGCGCGACAATAGGCATGTCCTCTGTGGGCGACGGGCTCTATAATGGCGGGCAGATTCAAAGTCCCAGTACAGGTATCCCAGATGAAACGTCCAAGTGGTCGCGCCGCCGATCAGCTCCGCTCGATCCGCATCACCCGCAACTACACCAAGCACGCCGAAGGGTCGGTACTGGTCGAGTTCGGTGACACCAAGGTCATCTGCACGGTCAGCGTCGAAAACGGCGTACCGCGCTTCCTCAAAGGCCAGGGCCAAGGCTGGCTGACCGCCGAGTACGGCATGCTGCCGCGCTCCACCGGCGAGCGTAACCAGCGCGAAGCCAGCCGTGGCAAGCAAGGTGGCCGAACCCTGGAAATCCAGCGTCTGATCGGCCGTTCGCTGCGTGCCGCACTGGACATGAGCAAACTCGGTGACATCACCCTGTACATCGACTGCGACGTGATCCAGGCCGATGGCGGCACCCGCACCGCATCGATCACGGGCGCCATGGTCGCCCTCTGCGACGCCCTGGCCGTGATCAAGAAACGCGGTGGCCTGAAGGCCGGCAACCCGCTCAAGCACATGATCGCCGCCGTATCGGTCGGCATGTACCAGGGCGAAGCGGTGCTTGACCTGGACTACCTGGAAGATTCCGCTGCAGAAACCGACCTCAACGTGGTCATGACCAGCGCCGGTGGTTTCATCGAAGTACAGGGCACCGCCGAAGGTGCACCGTTCCAGCCTGCAGACTTCAACGCCATGCTGGCGCTGGCGCAAAAGGGCATGAACGAAATTTTCGAACTGCAGCAGGCCGCGCTGGCCGACTGAGCCTCGCCAAGGGAGGTGCGGAGCATGAGCGATTCCGAACTGTCGGTCACCCCGCCCAATGCCGAGGTCCGGCAATGGGCGATGTTCTGTCACCTTTCCGCGCTGCTGGGCCTGGTCATACCACTTGGGCACCTGCTCGGCCCGCTGGTGCTGTGGCACCTCAAGCGCGAGCAGGACCCTTTCATCGATGCACAGGGCAAGGAAGCGCTGAACTTTCAGATCAACGTGACCATTGCCGGGTTCGTGTGTACCGCGCTGATGTTCGTGGCCATCGGCATCGTGCTGTTCCCGGTGCTGATGCTGGCAGTGCTCATCCTGATCATCCTGGCGGCGGTCAGGGCCAATGAAGGCAAGGCGTATCGCTACCCCTTCATCTGGCGACCGATTCAATGAAAAAGGGCCGCGTTTGCGGCCCTTTTCTCAGATGGTCAACGTCCAGTCGTAGTCGACGATCAGCGGCGCATGTTGCGAGAAGCGCGGCTGACGCGGCAGCCGGGCGTTGCGCACGAAGCGGCGCAGGCCCGGGGTGAGGATCTGGTAGTCGAACCGGTAGCCCAGGTTGAGCATCTCGGCCTGCTCGTTGTCTGGCCACCAGCTGTACTGGTCGCCTTCACGGCTGACTTCACGCAAGGCATCGACATAGCCCATGTCGCCGGTGATCGCATCCATCCACGCCCGTTCTGGCGGCAGGAAGCCCGGCGACTGCTGGCTGTCACGCCAGTTCTTGATGTCGAGCTTCTGTTGCGCCACGTAGAACGAGCCGCAATAGATGTATTCGCGACGCTTGCGACGCTGCTTATCCAGGTACTTGGCGAAGTCGTCCATCAACTTGAACTTCTGGTTCAAGTCTTCGTCGCCGTTCATGCCCGAAGGCAACAGCAGGCTGGCAATACTGACTTTGTCGAAATCTGCTTGCAGATAACGCCCGTAGCGGTCGGCTGTCTCGAAACCCAGGCCGGTGATGACTGCCTTGGGCTGCATGCGCGAGTAGAGTGCCACGCCACCTTGGGCGGGTACCTCCGCGTCGCAGGCATAAAGGAAATAGCCATCGAGCTGGAAAGCTGGGTCGTCGAGTTCAAAGGCCGAGGCGCGGGTATCCTGAAGGCAGATGACGTCGGCATTCTGGGCTTGCAGCCAGCTGAGCAATCCACGCTCGGCCGCAGCCTGAATGCCATTCACGTTCACACTGATGATCCGCATAAATGGCCCCAAAAATCTCGTGCGTGTATGATACCCGAGCTCAACCCATTTAGCTAAATCCGTGGTGTCCGGGACTTTACATGCAGCCGTATCAGCGCGACTTCATCCGTTTTGCCATCGATCGCGGCGTACTGCGCTTCGGTGAATTCACCCTGAAATCGGGGCGTACCAGCCCGTATTTCTTCAATGCCGGCCTGTTCAACAGCGGTTCCGCCCTTGCGCAACTGGGCCGTTGCTACGCGGCAGCCATCGTCGACAGCAAGATCCCGTTCGACGTGTTGTTCGGCCCAGCCTACAAGGGTATTCCCCTGGCGGCGGCCACCGCCGTGGCGCTGGCCGAGCAGCATCAGCTCGACGTGCCTTGGTGCTTCAACCGCAAGGAAGCCAAGGATCACGGCGAAGGCGGCAGCCTGGTCGGCGCGCCGCTGGCCGGTGACGTGCTGATCATCGACGATGTGATCACTGCCGGTACCGCCATTCGCGAAGTCATGCAGATCATCAACGCCCAGCAGGCCAGGGCCGCTGGCGTATTGATCGCGCTGAACCGTGAAGAGCGCGGCAATGGCGAGCTGTCGGCGATCCAGGAAGTGGAGCGCGACTTTGGTATCCCGGTGGTCAGCATCGTTTCGCTGACCCAGGTGCTGGAGTTCCTGGCGGACGACCCGCAGCTCAAGCAGCATCTGCCGGCTGTCGAGGCTTACCGGGCGCAATACGGGATCTGATCCCCGCTCGGCAATGAAAAAGGCGACCTTCCTGGAGGGTCGCCTTTTTTGTGCCGCTGCCCCGGCCCTTGGCGGGGGGGACTCAGTCGGTGCCGTACCTGGGCGACCGCGGCCCGTAGAGAATGCCGCCATTGGCATACGGCGTCAGCAGCCGCGCGCTGGTCATGCCGGCAATCGGGTAGCCGGCATCATCCTGCACGCTGCTGATGATCTGGTTGACTGCGGCAGTGATCAGCATGCCGATGATGCCGCCCTGGTTTTGCTGGTTCTCCTGGCTGGAGGCCGTGGCAGTGCCGGTCCACAGGGTGGTGCCGGTCTTCAGGTCGACCAGCTTGGCGCTGGCGGTGACGATGGTCGCGCTGCTCAGCACCATGTAACGGGTGCCGTAGTCGGACACGGTTACGTATAGCCCGGCGTCGGCGCCGAAGATCTCGTGCAGCTTGGTGGTCGGCAGTTGATGGATGTCGGCCGGGGTGGTCAGACCGTTCTGGCGCAAGGTTTCGTCGACCAGCGCCACTGGCATCACGTAATAGCCGGCTTCGGCCAGCGGGTAGGTGACCTGCGACAACATGCTGTAGGTCGCCTTGACGTCCGGTGAGTTGTTCAGCGGCGGCAGGATCAGGATCGACTTCGGCCGGCTCTGCTTGTACGCCGAGTAGTCGATGGTCTTGCGCTCGGCGCAACCGGCGAACAGGGCCAGCATGCAGGCGCCGACCAGCAGTTGGGTGAGGCGCTTGATCATTGCTGGGTCCCTTTGCTGGCGTTGCTCATCAGGAAGTCCATGTAGGCAGCCGATTCCGGGAACAGGGCCTTCTCGGTGCGGAACTGCTGGATCATCTGGTCATCCTTGCCGAGGCTTGAGTACAGCAGGCCGAGCTGTGCGTGGTAGCCCGGCGGCACGGCGCCATTCTTGGCCTTGATTTTCTCCAGGTCGCGCTCCAGGGCGATGACCTGTTCTTCTTTAGCGTCGCCTTTGAGGTAGCCGTACACCTGGGGCTGGTAGCTTTCCCACTGGTACAGGGTCTTCGGGCCGCTGCAGCCGGCCAGCAGCAAGCCGCCCAGCACGAGGCCCGCGCCGCTGCGCAAGGCCGGGAGGGTAATAGTCATTGAGGTGTCCTTCCTGGAAAAAGTCGGTTACTGCGCCTTGGGGTTCCACTGACCGCTTTCGACGGCGTTGACCAGCTTGTTCACGGCTTCGCGCATGGCCAGGTCGAGAACCTTGCCGTTGAGCGTCGAGTCGTAGCTGGCGGTGCCGCCGAAACCGATGATCTCGCGATTGGACAAGGCATATTCACCGGCGCCCTGGCTCGAGTAGACCACCTCCGATGTGCTGATGTTGACGATGTTCAGCGCCACCTTGGCGTAGGCGATCTGGGTCTTGCCGCGGCCGAGAATGCCGAACAGCTGGTGGTCGCCGACTTCCTTGCGGCCGAATTCGGTGACGTCGCCGGTCACCACGAAATCGGCGCCCTTCAGGCGCTGGGCCTGGCCCTTGATCGCCGCTTCCTGCTGGATCTCGCTCATGTTGTCGCGGTCGAGTACGTTGAAGCGGTTAGTCTGCTGCAGGTGGGTGATCAGGATGGTCTTGGCCTGGCCACCGAGGCGGTCGACCCCATCGGAGAAGATGCCGCGCATGTAGCTGGAACGGTTGTCGAACTTGCCCACGGCAATCGGCGCACGCACACCGCTGTAGGGGCGGCTGACGCTTTCGACCTGCTGCACGGCAACAGCAGTGGACGTTTCGGTGGCACAGCCGGCAATGGACCCGACAGCCAGGGCGGCTGCCAGCACGAGTCCTTGTGATGCGTATTTCACGCGTGTACTCCAGATGAATAGTGGCAATTTGCAATGATCTGCCACGTTGTCTCGGCTGCTGGTCGGAAATCTTGAGGTGTCAACGTGAAGATGACAGGCCGTCAGCCATCCATCTGCCTGTGCCGCGATGAATGCAGAGCGGGGCAAGCCCACCCCCACGCGCCATCTGGCAGCATGGGGGCCGGCTTGCCCCGCCCGGTATTACAGAAGCTTCAGTGACGCTTGCGGTTGGTGATCAGGGTGCCCACGCCGCTGTCGGTGAAGATCTCCAGCAGCACCGCGTTTGGTACGCGGCCGTCGATGATGTGCGAGCTGTTCACGCCGCCTTGCACTGCATCCAGCGCGCACTTGATCTTCGGCAGCATGCCGCCGTAGATGGTGCCGTCGGCGATCAGTTCGTTGACCTGCTCGGTGGTCAGGCCGGTCAGGACCTGGCCCTGCTTGTCCATCAGGCCGGCGATGTTGGTCAGCAGCATCAGCTTTTCAGCCTTCAGTGCTTCGGCAACCTTGCCTGCCACGAGGTCGGCGTTGATGTTGTACGACTCACCATTGGCACCCACGCCGATTGGCGCGATCACCGGGATGAAGTCACCTTTGACCAGCATGTTCAGCAGGTCGGTGTTGACGCTCACCACTTCGCCGACGTGACCGATGTCGATGATTTCCGGCTGGGTCATCTCAGGGGTCTGGCGGCTGACGGTGAGCTTCTTCGCACGAATCAGCTCCGCGTCCTTGCCGGTCAGGCCGATGGCGCTGCCGCCATGGCGGTTGATCAGATTGACGATGTCCTTGTTCACCTGGCCGCCGAGGACCATTTCCACCACGTCCATGGTCGCGGCGTCGGTGACGCGCATGCCATCGATGAAGTGGCTCTCGATCGACAGGCGCTTGAGCAGGTCGCCGATCTGCGGGCCGCCACCGTGCACGACCACAGGGTTGATGCCCACGGCCTTCATCAGCACGATGTCACGGGCAAAGCCGGTCTTGAGCTCTTCGCTCTCCATCGCGTTGCCGCCGTACTTGATCACCAAGGTCTTGCCGACAAAGCGGCGGATGTAAGGCAGTGCTTCGGACAAAACCTCGGCTACATGGGAAGCGGCATCGCGATCGAGGGTCATGCAGGGCTCCTGTAAGGAACAGATAGTCGGTCAGAACGGCAGTTGCAACTCAGGGGCTACCCGCAGCAACTGGGCACGGAAAACATCCTTGATACGTTGCAACTCGGCGGCGCTTTCAGCCTCGAAACGCAGCACCAGCACCGGCGTGGTGTTGGATGCGCGGACCAGGCCCCAGCCGCTGGCGTAGTCGACCCGCACACCGTCGATGGTGGTCAGGTTGGCTTCGCCCCAGTCGGCGTCGCGTTGCAGTGCATCAATGATGCTGAATTTACCCTCGTCGGTCACATCAATATTGATTTCCGGCGTGGAAATATCGTTCGGGAAGGCAGCGAACAGCGCTTCGGCGCTCTGCGAGGCCTTGCTGAGGATCTCCAGCAGGCGCGCGGCGCTGTAGATGCCGTCGTCGAAACCGTACCAACGCTCCTTGATGAAGATGTGCCCGCTCATCTCGCCAGCCAGCAGCGAGCCGGTCTGCTTCATCTGCTTCTTGATCAGCGAGTGGCCGGTCTTCCACATCAGCGCGCGGCCACCGTGCTGTTCGATCAGCGGGGTCAGGCGGCGGGTGCATTTGACGTCGAAGATGATCTCGGCACCTGGGTTGCGTTCCAGCACGTCCAGGGCGAACAGCATCAGCAGGCGATCGGGGTAGACGATATTGCCGGTATTGGTCACCACGCCCACGCGGTCGCCGTCGCCGTCGAAGGCCAGGCCGATGTCGGCACCGGTTTCCTTGACCTTGGCGATCAGGTCTTCGAGGTTTTCCGGCTTGCCCGGGTCCGGGTGGTGGTTGGGGAAGTTGCCGTCCACCTCACAGAACAGCGGGATGACCTCGCAGCCCAGGGCCTCGATCAGCTGCGGCGCCACCACGCCGGCGGCGCCGTTGCCGCAGTCGACCACGACCTTGAGCTTCTTCGCCAGCTTCACGTCGTCGACGATCTGCTGGAAGTAGCGATCGAGGATCTCGACCTTCTGCACGCTGCCTTCGCCGCGTGGCACGTCGTTGGTCTTCAGGCGGGTCAGCAGGGCCTGGATCTGCTCGTTGGCCAGCGTGTCGCCAGCGATGACGATCTTGAAGCCGTTGTAGTCCGACGGGTTATGGCTACCGGTGAGCATCACGCCCGATTTGCCGGCCAGCACGTTGGCGGCGTAGTACAGGGCTGGGGTCGGCACCAGGCCGACGTCGCTGACCTGGCAACCGGCATCGACCAGGCCTTTGATCAGCTGTTCGACCAGCATCGGGCCGGACAGGCGGCCATCGCGGCCAACGGAAATCTGCGGTTCGCCCTGGGCAATGGTCTGGGCGCCGATGGCGCGGCCGATCCAGTAGGCGGTTTCGCCGTGCAGGGTCTTGCCGACCACGCCACGGATGTCATAAGCGCGGAAAATGCTGTCTGGCAGTGCGGCGGGTGCCAGGTGGGCCATGTCGTTCATCTCGGGAAACTCCATTAGTCAGAGGCTTTCTGGGCAGGCGCAAACTGAACGCTTGGACGGTGGATTCGCCAGAGAGTTCGCCATCCTTGGCCTGAACGGTCGTTGCTTGGCTCAGTGGCTACCGGAATGGCCGAAGCCGCCTGCGCCACGCTGGCTCTCGTCGAAGCGCTCGACGATGTCGAAATGCGCTTGTACCACAGGAACCAGGACAAGCTGTGCAATGCGCTCGCCGACAGCGATGGTGAACGGCGTGTTGCCACGGTTCCAGCACGACACCATCAGCTCGCCCTGGTAGTCCGAGTCGATCAGGCCGACCAGGTTGCCGAGCACGATGCCGTGTTTATGGCCCAGGCCCGAGCGGGGCAGGATCATGGCCGCCAGGCCCGGGTCGCCGATGTAGATCGACAGGCCGGTCGGGATCAGCACCGTTTGGCCCGGCTCGAGGACCGTGTCCTCTTTCAGCAAGGCGCGCAGGTCGAGGCCGGCGGAACCTGGGGTAGCGTATTGCGGCAGCGGGAATTCGCTGCCCAGGCGTGGGTCGAGGATCTTGGCTTGAAGAGCGTGCATGTAACTTATTGAACCTGATTGAGCCGTTCGGCGATGAACGCGACCAGTTGCCGGGCGATCTTGCCTTTGCTGGTCTGCGCGAAGAGGGTCTGATGCTGCTGGCGGTCGATCACGGTCAGGGCGTTCTCCTCGCTGTTGAAGCCGATGCTGGGGTTGGCCACATCATTGGCGACGATCAGGTCGAGGTTCTTGTCCTTGAGCTTGCGCGTGGCGTAATCGAGCAAGTGTTCGGTCTCGGCGGCGAAGCCGACGCTGAACGGGCGGTCGGCGCGGCCAGCGAGGGTGGCAAGGATATCGGGATTGCGCACCATCTGCAGCAGCATGCCGTCGCCGGTCGTAGGATCTTTCTTGAGCTTTTGCGGGGCGACTACTTCTGGACGGTAGTCCGCGACTGCTGCGGAAGCGATGAACAGGTCGCACGGCATGGCCGCTTCACAGGCCGCAAGCATGTCCCGTGCGCTGACCACGTCGATACGCTGCACGCGGTCGGGGGTCTGCAGGTGCACAGGGCCCGTAACGAGGGTCACCCGAGCACCGGCTTCGGCGGCCGCCTCGGCCAGGGCGAAGCCCATCTTGCCAGAGCTATGATTGGTGATGTAGCGCACCGGGTCGATGTTTTCCTGGGTCGGGCCGGCGGTAATCAGTACGTGTTTGCCGGTCAGCGCCTGGCGCTTGAAGCTTTCCGCGGCGCACCAGGCCAGGTCGGTGGCTTCGAGCATGCGGCCCAGGCCCACGTCGCCACAGGCCTGGCTGCCGGAGGCCGGGCCGAACACCTGGATACCGCGGCTCTTGAGCAGGTCGAGGTTGGCCTGGGTGGCCGGGTCGCGCCACATCGCCTGGTTCATCGCTGGGGCCACGGCCACGGTGGCGTCGGTCGCCAACACCAGGGTGGTCAGCAGGTCGTCGGCCATGCCTTGGGCCAGGCGCGCCATGAGGTCGGCAGTGGCCGGGGCAATCAGTACCAGGTCGGCCCATTTGGCCAGTTCGATGTGGCCCATGGCCGCTTCGGCGGCAGGGTCGAGCAGATCCATGTGCACCGGGTGGCCGGACAGCGCCTGCAGGGTCAGCGGGGTGATGAATTCGGCACCACCACGGGTCATGACGACGCGCACCTGCGCGCCGTGCTCCAGGAGTCGGCGAATCAGTTCGGCACTTTTGTAGGCGGCAATGCCACCTCCGACGCCGAGAACGATGCGCTTGCGATACAGCCGCTGCATAGGCTTGCCTTTTTCCAGTGAGAGCGGGCGGCGACGTTTGCAAATGCCTGCGGCAGAACGTCGCATGTACGAGGCGAAATAGATTAACACAGGGCCGAAACGGGCCGCAGCACGGGTAGGGAGCGGGAATGAATATCAGGGAATGGCCGTCAGAAGAGCGGCCGAGGGAGAAGTTGTTGCAGCGTGGGGCCGGAAGCTTGACCGATGCGGAATTGCTTGCCGTATTTCTCGGCTCTGGCGTGCGCGGGTGCAATGTCGTGGAGTTGGCGCGACGGTTGTTGGTGAAGTTCGGTGGCTTGCGGCAGTTGCTGGAAGCCGAGCGGGACGCCTTTGTCGGCGAACTCGGCCTGGGGCCGGTGCGGTACGGCCAATTGCAGGCGTTGCTGGAGATTGGGCGCAGGCACCTTGCCACGACCATTGAGCGAGAGTCGGCAATGGACAGCCCGGCGGCAGTGCGACGCTATCTGAAATCCATGCTGAGGCATGAGGTGAGCGAGGTGTTCGGCTGCCTGTTTCTGGATTCCAAGCACCGGCCATTGGCGTTCGAGATCCTGTTCAGGGGCACGATAGACCGGGCGAGCGTCTACCCGCGAGAAGTGGTGCGTCGGGCGCTGCAACACAATGCGGCGGCGCTGATCCTGTGCCATAACCATCCCTCGGGCAACTGCGAGCCGAGCCAGGATGATCTGCACCTGACGCTGTCGCTGAAGCGGGGGTTGGGGTTGATTGATGTGCGGGTGCTGGATCACATCATCATTGGCGACGGGGAGCCGTTGTCGATGGTCGAGCATGGGTGGATTGTGGCTTAGGCGGGGTAATACGGTCAGGGCTGCAAGGCGCCTGTCCTGAGGGGTTTGGCGCCTGTGAGATCGAGCGGCGCTCGATCTCATAGGCGCCAAACCCCTCAAGGCGGGCCCCAAACTTACCGCGTCACAGAAACCTTGCTGAAATCCAGCCGCCCGAACGGGCTCACCTGATAACCCTCGACCCCTTGGCGCAGCAGCGTCGCCGCCGTCGGGTGCGCCAGCGGCACCCACAGCGCCTGCTGCTGGATCAAGGTCTGCGCCTGCTGGTACAGGCGACTACGCACGCTCTGGTCGTTGGTGGTGCGCCCGGCACTGATCAGCTGGTCCAGGCGGTTGTCGCAGAAGCGGGCGAAGTTGGTCCCCGACTGCACCGCCGCGCAAGAAAACTGCGGGCTGAGGAAGTTGTCTGGGTCGCCGTTGTCGCCAGCCCAGCCCATGAACAGCAGGTCGTGTTCGCCTGCCTTGGCCCGGCGGATCAGCTCGCCCCACTCGATCACGCGGATCTCGGCCTTGATGCCGACCTTCGCCAGGTCCGCCTGGAGCATCTGTGCACCCAGGCTTGGGTTGGGGTTGAGCAGGCTGCCCGACGGACGGGTCCAGAGGGTGGTGCTGAAGCCATCGGCCAGGCCAGCCTTGGCCAGCAGTGCCTTGGCTTTGTTCAGGTTCAACGGATAGCCGGGCAGGTCCCTGGCGTAGCTCCAGGTGTTGGGCGGGTAGGGGCCGTTGGCAGCGGTGGCGGTGTCTTCGAATACGGCCTTGAGGTAGGCCTGCTTGTCGAAGGCCAGGTTGATTGCCTGGCGCACCTCAGGCTTGTCCAGCGGTGGGTGTTCGCTGTTGATGGCGACAAAGGCGGTCATGAATGCCGGGGTGGTGGCGACCTTGAGGTTGCCGTCCTTGCCGGCCTCGGCGATGTCCACTGGCTTGGGCGAAAGGGCTGCCTGGCATTCGTTGCGCTTGAGCTTTTGCAGGCGCACGTTGGCGTCGGTGGTGATGGCGAAGATCAGCGGGTCGACTGCCGGCTTGCCGTCGAAGTAATCCGGGTTGGCGCGATAACGCACCACTGCGTCCTTCTGGAAGCGCTGGAAAACGAACGGGCCGGTGCCGATCGGTTGGCTGTTGAGCTTTTCCGGGGTGCCGTCCTTCATCAGCTTGTCGGCGTACTCGGCCGAGTAGATCGAGGCGAAGCCCATGCTCAGGGTGGCCAGGAAGGTCGCGTCGGCGTGGGTCAGGGTGAAGCGCACAGTGTTCGGCTCGGGCGCCTCGATCGTCTTGATCAGGCTGCCCAGTTGCAGCGACTGGGCATGCGGATAGCCGCCCGGGGCGGTCTTGTGCCAGGCGTGGGCGGGGTAGAGCATGCGCTGGAAGCTGAACAGTACGTCGTCCGCGTTCAGTTCACGGGTGGGCTTGAAGTACGGCGTAGTGTGGAACTTCACCCCGGCGCGCAGCGTGAAATCGTAGGTCAGGCCATCGGCCGACACCGTCCAGCTCTGCGCCAGGCTCGGCACCACCTTGCCCTGGCCCGCGTCAAACTCGACCAGGCGGTTCATCAGCACATCGGCCGAAGCGTTGGTGGTGGTCAGCGAGTTGTACTGGACCACGTCGAAGCCTTCGGGGCTGGCCTCGGTGCAGACGCTAAGCGGGGCGGCCTGGGCAACGCCTGCGGCGAACAGGGATGTGAACAATAAGGAAAGGGCGGCAGCACGCATGGTGGCTCCTTGGCTGATCGATGGCCCATCTGCCGGCGCAGTCTGGAAATGTCCTACCCTAGTGTGCGTAAAAGGAAATGACCACCCTCTTTTTCAGACGCTTGGCGACGAGCGGTCGACAGCGGGGCGAGCGAGTCGTTATGCTGCTCGCGCACAATTCGTGGCAGCAGGATGCTCATCTCCTGTTGTTGCGGCGTAGTCTTTCTGGTATAAAGCAGCGCTCTTTTCTAGGGGCTCGGCCTGTCGCATCAGCGGATCCGGTCGATAAGACCTCCAGAATCACGGCGCCTGGCGCCAAAGACTGAGAGATTAAGCGGCCAACCCATGCCGGGTTGGGCATGAGGTTTTAGAGGGCTGAGTCATGTCGAGAGTCTGTCAAGTTACTGGTAAGGGTCCAGTAACCGGGAACAACATTTCCCACGCAAACAACAAAACCCGTCGTCGTTTCCTGCCGAACCTGCAGCACCACCGTTTCTGGGTTGAGTCCGAGAAGCGTTTCGTGCGTCTGCGTGTATCCGCCAAAGGCATGCGTATCATCGACAAGCGCGGCATCGACGCCGTTCTGGTTGATATCCGTAAAGCTGGCGCCAAGGTTTAAGGGAGAACATCATGCGTGAATTGATTCGTCTGGTTTCGAGTGCCGGTACCGGCCACTTCTACACCACCGACAAGAACAAGCGCACCACCCCGGACAAAATCGAGATCAAGAAATACGATCCGGTTGTTCGCAAGCACGTGGTGTACAAGGAAGCCAAGATCAAGTAATTGATCGGCGACCTGAAAAAAACCCGCATCCGATAGGACGCGGGTTTTTTTATGCCTGCGGTGGGGTCAGTTGAAGGTAAAACCCTGGATCAACTGGTTTGCATCGGTATTGATGTGAATCCGGGTGATGTCGTATTCGCGGGTGCTGATCTCGTTGGGCCCCACGACACGAGGACGAGCGGTTAACTGGGTAATGACGTGCTTGACCGATGGTTCGTAACGGGTGCCGATCAGATGGGCGAGGGTTTGCAGGATTTCGTCGTTGTTCATGTGCGATTTCCATTGATGTGAGGATGGCCGATGTGCGCTGGGTCATCCTCCTGCAGGCCTGCAAACCGGCTGCGCTACATAATTACTTCTGCTCGAACATCACGTAGATCTTGCGGCACGGTTCCAGTACTTCCCAGGTGCCCTTGAAGCCTGCCGGGATGACGAACCGGTCACCGGCACGCAGGGTCTTGGCCCCGCCGTCCTGGTCGCGCAGTACCGAGACGCCCTGCACGATCTCGCAATATTCATGTTCGGTGTAGCTCACCGTCCATTGCCCGATTTCACCTTCCCAGACGCCCGCAGCGAACTGCCCGCATGGGCTGGAATAATGGTTGTAGACAGCCTGGTCCGGCTCGCCTTTGAGGATTTTCTCCGCGGCTGGGCGGTAGCGTTCGGCCTCGGTGAGAACCTGGGCGAAGTCGATGATGCTGTCGATGCTCATGGTGCGGCTCCTTTTGTTGTTTAATAAAATGCACATCAGTAGGCTTTTAGGCCGTTCGTGTCAAATATATTGATACTTTACCCAGCCTGGTTTAGGGTATCGCTTGCCAGTGTGCGTTCGTCGCCCGGCCAGAATTCTGACAACGCCTGTGAGTCCTCAGTGCGGCGTTGCACCTAAACAAGAGGAGGAGTTTCGTATGACCACCCTGACCCGTGCGGATTGGGAACAACGTGCCCAGCAACTGAAGATCGAAGGCCGTGCCTTCATCAACGGCGAATACACCGACGCCGCATCCGGTGAAACATTCGACTGCCTGAGCCCGGTCGACGGACGCTTCCTGGCCAAGGTTGCCAGCTGCGACCTGGCCGACGCCAACCGCGCCGTTGAAAACGCCCGTGCCACCTTCGATTCCGGCGTCTGGTCGCAACTGGCCCCGGCCAAGCGCAAGGCCACGCTGATCCGCTTCGCCGACCTGTTGCGTAAAAACGTCGAGGAGCTGGCGCTGCTGGAAACCCTGGACATGGGCAAGCCGATCAGTGACTCCTCCAGCATCGACATCCCGGGTGCGGCGCAAGCCATTCACTGGACTGCCGAAGCCATCGACAAAGTCTACGACGAAGTCGCCCCGACCCCACACGACCAGCTCGGCCTGGTTACCCGTGAGCCGGTTGGCGTGGTCGGCGCCATCGTACCGTGGAACTTCCCGCTGCTGATGGCATGCTGGAAACTCGGCCCGGCACTTGCCACCGGTAACTCGGTAGTGCTCAAGCCGTCCGAAAAGTCCCCACTGACCGCCATCCGCATCGCTCAGCTGGCGATCGAAGCCGGCATCCCGGCGGGTGTGCTGAACGTGCTGCCAGGCTATGGCCACACCGTGGGCAAGGCCCTGGCACTGCACATGGACGTCGACACCCTGGTGTTCACCGGCTCCACCAAGATCGCCAAGCAGCTGATGGTCTATGCGGGCGAGTCGAACATGAAGCGCATCTGGCTGGAAGCCGGTGGCAAGAGCCCGAACATCGTCTTCGCCGACGCTCCGGACCTGCAAGCCGCCGCTGAAGCCGCCGCCAGCGCCATCGCCTTCAACCAGGGCGAAGTGTGTACTGCCGGTTCCCGTCTGCTGGTCGAGCGCTCGATCAAGGACAAGTTCCTGCCAATGGTGGTCGAGGCCCTCAAGGGCTGGAAACCAGGCAACCCGCTGGACCCACAGACCACCGTCGGTGCTCTGGTCGACACCCAGCAGATGAACACCGTGCTGTCGTACATCGACGCCGGCCACAAGGACGGCGCCAAGCTGCTGGCCGGTGGCAAGCGCACCCTGGAAGAGACCGGTGGCACCTACGTCGAGCCGACCATCTTCGACGGCGTGACCAACGCCATGCGCATCGCCCAGGAAGAAATCTTCGGCCCGGTGCTGTCGGTGATCGCCTTCGACACCGCCGAAGAAGCCATCGCCATCGCCAACGACACCCCGTATGGCCTGGCCGCCGGCATCTGGACCTCGGACATCTCCAAGGCCCACAAGACCGCCCGTGCCGTGCGCGCTGGCAGCGTCTGGGTCAACCAGTACGACGGCGGCGACATGACCGCACCGTTCGGCGGCTTCAAGCAGTCGGGCAACGGCCGTGACAAGTCACTGCACGCGCTGGAGAAGTACACCGAGCTGAAAGCGACCTGGATCAAGCTGTAATTCCAGTGGGGGCCGCCTGGCGGCCCCAACCATAGCCGGGGCGGCTCATACCGCCCCGGCTTCGTCGTTTCTGCCATTCAAGAATTCTGCCTGGGAGGCTGCAATGCGTTGGGGAACCTATTTTGCCGTGCTGGCGTCGGTGCTCAGTGTCGGGCTCGCGCTCGGTGTGAGCATGCCGCTGGTGTCCCTGCGCCTGGAGGCCTGGGGCTACGGTGGGTTCGCCATCGGCGTGATGGCGGCAATGCCGGCGCTGGGCGTGCTGCTCGGCGCCAGCCTGGCCAGCCGCCTGGCCGGCTGGGTCGGCGTACCCTCGGCGATGCGCCTGTGCCTGTGGGGAGGGGCGTTGTCCATTGGCCTGGTGGCGCTGCTGCCGAGCTACCCGTTGTGGCTGGCCCTGCGTTTGCTGATCGGCATGTCGCTGACCGTGGTGTTCATCCTCGGCGAAAGTTGGATCAACCAGTTGGTAGTCGAGCAATGGCGCGGCCGCCTGGTGGCCTTGTACGGCAGCAGCTACGCCTTGAGCCAGCTGGCCGGGCCTCTGGTGCTGGGCTTCCTGGGTTCCGACGATGACTTCGGCTTCTGGGCTGCGACCAGCCTGTTGCTGTTGGCGCCATTACTGTTGTTGGGCCGGGGTGGCGCACCGAGCACCGAAGCATGCAGCGTAACTTTCGGCGACCTGTTCGCCTTCTGCCGACGTTTGCCGGTGATCGCCTGGGCTGTCGCCTTGTTCGCCGCTTTCGAAGCGATGATTCTGACGCTGTTGCCGGTGTATTGCCTGCAGCAGGGCTTCACCACCGAAATTGCCTTGTTCATGGTCAGCACCGTGGTAGTAGGCGATGCCGTGCTGCAGCTGCCGATCGGGGCACTGGCCGACCACCTGTCGCGGCAGGCCCTGTTCACCGGTTGTGCCGTGACCCTGATGGTTACCAGCCTGGCGATTCCGTTGCTGCTGGAGACGTTGGCGATCTGGCCCCTGTGGGTACTGTTCGGTGCTAGCGCCGGTGGTTTGTTCACCTTGTCGCTGATCTTGATCGGTGAGCGTTACCGCGATGATGCGCTGGTGCGGGCCAATGCTCATGTGGCGCAGCTGTGGGGGATCGGGTGCCTGCTCGGGCCATTGCTGGCAGGTGCGGGCAGCCAGTGGATCAGCGGCCATGCGCTGCTGTGGCTGATGGCGGCAGGGGCCGCCGGCCTGGTAGTGCTGACCCGCAGGCGCGGTGCGTTCGAGCCAGCCTCGGCCTGAGCCTACAGCATCTTCTCCAGGCCGACGGCCTTGCTGATCCAGGCATTGAAGCGCCGCCAGAGGCCACCCGGCTCGGAGGTCAGCATGTGCCGTTGGCCATTGTCCTCGGTCACCCAGACCAGTTCGTCACCCGCCAGCTTGACCTGATAGCTCAATGCCGGTGCCATGCCCTGCTGGGCCAGTTCGCGGGTGTATTCAGCCAGCTCCGGGCTGTCCACCAGCACGCCGACCTCGGTGTTCCACAGCACTGAACGCGGGTCGAAGTTGAACGAGCCGATGAAGGTCTTGCGCCGGTCGAACACGATGGCCTTGGTGTGCAAACTCGAATCCGAACTGCTGCCGTGGAAGCTCAGGCGCGCAGGTGTCGGGTCGCCCGGCTGACGACGCAGTTCGAACAGCTGCACGCCGTGTTCGAGCAGCGCACGTCGATAGGGCGCATAGCCGCCATGAACAGCCGGCACATCGGTGGCCTCCAGCGAGTTGGTCAGCAACTTCACCGAAGCGCCGGCGTCGGCCCGGCCGGTCAGGTACAGCAGGCCCGGCTCGCCCGGTACGAAATAGGCCGACATCAGGATCAGCTCGTGCTGCACGCTGGCCAGGTCCGGTGCCAGCTGCTGGCTCATCAGCAACTGTGGGTCCGGCTCATCATCGGCCAGCACCTTGCTCGGGGCATCCCACAGCGCTTGGGCGTGGGCCCAGATCAGTTCGTTGCGCCATACATCCAGGCGCGGTTGCGACTGGTAGGACATGAGCCGGTCGTACAGGGCCTTGCGCTCTACCCGCGCCTGGGCCAGGGACACTTCCAGGCGCTGGCGGCTGGCGCGCAGGTCATCGGCATCCGGTGCCTGCCAGAGGAAATCGGTGATCGGCCGGCTCAGGGCGCTGTTCCAGTACTGGTCGAAGCTGTGCCCCAATTGCTCGGCCACCGGGCCGACGCCGAGCAGGTCGATGTCGGTGAAATTGAGGTTGGGTTCGGCATCGAAGTACTCGTCACCCAGGTTGCGCCCGCCGACGATGGCCATGCTGTTGTCCACCAGGAACAACTTGTTGTGCATGCGCCGGTGCTGGCGCGACAGGTTGAACAGGCGGCCGACTGCCCGCGTCGCGCCGGTGCTGCGCCCCAGGTGCAAGGGGTTGAACACGCGGATCTGGATGTTCGGGTGGGCATCGAGGGTGCCCATGATGGTGTCCAGGCCATCGCTGGTGGTGTCGTCGAGCAGGATGCGCACGCGCACGCCGCGGTCGGCTGCACGCAGCAGTTCGTGCACCAGGGCGCGGGTGCTCAGGCCATCGTGAACGATGTAGTACTGCAGGTCGATGCTCGCCTGCGCGTTGCGGATCAACTCGGCGCGGGCGCGAAATGCCTCGTTGCTGTTTGGCAGCAGGCGAAAGCCCGAGCGCCCCTCATAGGGCGCGGCCTGGCGCAGTACCGAGCGGCCGAAGGCCGATTCGCTGGCCGGTAGCGCCTGGCTGGTTTCGCGGGGCGTGCCGATACTGGCACAGCCGTTGAGGCCGAGCAGCAGCACCAGCAGCAGAGGCAAGGCTCGCTGGAGTCTCAAGGGGGTATCGTCCTGTACGGCAAAGCGCTAAGGGGTTGGACTACCAAAGGCGGCGCAAAGTTACGCCTCGGCGTTATCTTCAGCCAGTAGACGAAGGGCGGTTTCACCGACCTTGCGCACGGCCGCTTCGATCTGCGGCGTTGGCCGAGCGGCGAAATTCATGCGCAGGCAATGGCGGAACTTGCCCGAGGCCGAGAAGATGCTGCCCACGGCAATCTGCACACCCTGCTCCAGTAAAGCGCGGTTCAGCCGCAGCGTATCGAAATGTTCAGGCAATTCCACCCACAGCATGAAGCCGCCCTGCGGTCGGCTGACCCGGGTGCCGGCCGGGAAATGACAGGTTACCCAGTCGCTCATCAGGTCGCGACCACGCTGGTACTGGCTGCGCATGCGTCGCACATGGGGCTGGTAGTGGCCGGCGGCAATGAAGTCGGCGATCGCCAGTTGCGGCTGGCTGGCGGTGCTGCCAGTGCTGATGTATTTCATGTGCAGCGCCCGCTCCAGATAACGGCCGGGGGCGACCCAGCCGATGCGCAGGCCTGGGGCGAGGGTCTTGGAGAACGAACTGCACAGCAGCACGCGGCCGTCGTCGTCGAACGACTTGAGGGTGCGCGGGCGCGGGTAGGTGTAGGCCAGGTCGCCATACACGTCGTCTTCCAGGATCGCCACATCGTAGCGCTGGGCCAGGCTCAGCAGGGCTTTCTTGCGTGCTTCGGGCATGATGTAGCCAAGCGGGTTGTTGCAGCTCGGGGTGATCTGGATGAGCTTGATCGGCCATTGTTCAAGCGCCAGTTCCAGGGCTTCAAGGCTGATGCCGGTGACCGGGTCGGTAGGAATTTCCAGGGCCTTCATGCCCAGGCCCTTGAGGGTCTGCATGGCGCCGTGGAAGCTTGGCGAGTCGACCGCCACGATATCGCCTGGCTCGCACACTGCGCGGATGCTGCACGACAGCGCCTCGTGGCAGCCGGTGGTCACCACCAGGTCGGCCGGGCTCAGGCGGCAGCCGGAGTCGAGCGTCAGCCGGGCGATCTGCTCGCGCAGGGCCAGGTTGCCATGGATGTTGTCGTAGTACAGGCCCGGCATGTCCTGGCGTCGGCTCAGTTGAGCGAGGCTGCGCAGCAGCGGCTTGAGGGTCGGGCTGTCGATGTCGGGCATGCCGCGACCGAGCTGAATGATGTCCGGACGCGGGGTACTGCGCACCAGTTCGAGCACCTGTTCCCATTGCGAGATATCCACCGGGCGTTGGGCCGGGCGGCTGACGGCGGGCAGGGCAGGGAGGTGGCGATGGTCGCTGACGAAGTAGCCGGACTTGGGCCGTGGCGAAACCATGCCGCTGTCTTCGAGCATGCGGTAGGCCTGCTGTACGGTGCTCAGGCTGACCCCGTGCTCCACGCTCAGGGCGCGTACCGATGGCAGGCGCTGGCCGGGGCGGTAGAGGCCCTGTTCGATGCGCGCACCGAGCAGTTCGGCGAGGTTCAAGTAGAGGGTCAAGGCATACTCCTACGCTTCTTGTAGAAAGCGACCAGTACAGTTGCGTCGAAAATACAGCATTCAGGCGTCAGAGGACCAATACTGTATGGGAATAATAAGCCCGTATTGGATCTGTATTGTCGGGCCTGTCGTCGCGCATGCTTTCTCCACGGTTACACACTGAATGGGAGAGAGCAGCGATGGGGGGCATGAGCGATGTGCGCTTGCAACTGTTGGCCAAGGAACTGGACGCCGGGCAGCAGACCAAGGTGTTCAACGCACCGGAAGGGCTCGGGCGTTGGGGGCTGATGCTGCATCGCTGGCACACCCGCCGGGCCCTGCTGCAGCTGGACGATGACCAGCTGCGGGATATCGGGCTGAGCTGGGAACAGGCACGTACCGAGGGGCGCAAACCCTTCTGGAGAGACTGAGCCGTCGCACCTTCTGTGGCAGCGGGTTTATCCGCGGCAAAGCCGCTGCCATGCACCGCGTTGCATGCTTCGCGGGTGAACCCGCTCCCACGGGGGCAATGTATCGGCCTTCAGACCAGCTCTTTCAGGCGATGCCAGAGCATTCCCAGGGCCAGGATCGGCGAGCGCAGGTGCTTGCCGCCGGGGAAGGTGACATGCGGTACCTTGGCGAACAGGTCGAAGCGCCCGCTTTCCTGGCCGCTGATCGCTTCACCCAGCAGGCGTGCGGCCAGGTGCGTGGCGTTCAGGCCGTGGCCGGAATAGGCCTGGGCGTAATAGACATTCGGCTGGCTGGCCAGGCGGCCGACCTGTGGCAGGCGGTTGGCGCCGATACCGATCATGCCGCCCCACTGATAATCGATGCGCACGTCGGCCAGCTGTGGGAACACCTTGAGCATCTTCGGCCGCATGTAGGCTGCGATGTCCTTGGGGTCGCGCCCGGAATAGTGGCAGGCACCGCCGAACAGCAGGCGGCGGTCGGCCGACAGGCGATAGTAGTCCAGCGCCACGCGCTGGTCGCACACGGCCATGTTCTGCGGCAGCAACTGATGGGCGCGTTCTTCGCTGAGTGGCTCGGTGGCAATGATGTAGCTACCGGCTGGCAGCACCTTGCCGCCCAGCTCGCGGTTGAGGTCGTTGTGGTAGGCGTTGCAGCACAGCACCAGGGTCTTGGCCCGCACCCGGCCCTGGGCGGTGTGCACCTGCACTTCAGGGCCGTAGTCGATGCGCGTGACCTCGGACTGCTCGAACAGCTTGACGCCCAGGCGACTGGCGACAGCCGCTTCACCCAAGGCCAGGTTGAGCGGGTGCAAGTGCCCCGAGCCCATGTCGATCAGGCCGCCGACATAGCGATCGGAGCCCACCACGCTATGCATGTCGTCCCTGCCGACCAGGCGCAGTTCGTGGCGGTAGCCCAGGCTGCGCAGTTCATCGGCATCCTCGGCAAAGCCTTTCAGCTCGTCGGGTTTGTTGGCCAGGTCGCAGTAACCCCAGGTCAGGTCGCAGGCAATCGCGTGACGTTCGACCCGTTCGCGGACGATCTCCACGGCTTCCAGGCCCATCAGTTTCATGCTGCGTACGCCTTCCTCGCCGATCACTGGAAGAAACTGCTCAAGGCCGTGGCCGACGCCGCGGATCAGCTGGCCGCCATTGCGCCCGCTGGCTCCCCAGCCGAGCTTGCGCGCTTCCAGCAGGATGACCGAGAAGCCACGCTCGGCCAGTTCGATAGCCGTGTTCAGCCCCGAATAGCCGCCACCGACGATACACACATCTGCGCTGTGCTCACCTTGCAGGAAGGAATGGTCCGGGTGGGGCGCGCTGCTGGCGGCGTAATAGGAAGCGGCGTGCTGCGCGCTGTGGATCATGGGCGAAGTCCTGTTGCTGTTGTGAAAGTGGCAGAATAAGCCGAGGCCTGACAGTTGGCCTTATAATTCAGCCTGATTTAAATTTCATGTGTTTCTCCGGCCATGTCCTGCAACCGTCACAAAATCCACTTCCTGCGCGAACTGATTCCTTCCTTCGAATGTGAGCCCGGCTGCCACGACTGCTGCGGCCCGGTTACCACCTCGTCCGAAGAGATGGCCCGCCTGCCGCGCAAGACCCAGGCCGAGCAGGATGCCGCGCTGGAGCACCTGAATTGCGTGCACCTGGGCCCCAGCGGCTGCACCGTCTATGAAGAACGGCCGATGATCTGCCGACTGTTCGGCACCACGCCGCGCATGGCCTGCCCACGCGGCCGTGGCCCGGACCCGATGATCGAGCCCGAGGCCGAGCAGCTGGTTCACCAGTTCATCGCCAGCACCCGCCAGGTGCTGGTCTAGCCTCAGTCCGGGATTGGCAGGCAGAGGCTCTCCTTCACCTCTTCCATCACGATGTAGCTCTTCGATTCGCGCACGTGCGGCAGTTTCAGCAGGATGTCGCCGAGCAGCTTGCGGTACGAGGCCATTTCCGAAATACGCGCTTTCACCAGGTAGTCGAAGTCACCGGATACCAAGTGGCATTCCAGCACATGAGGCAGTTTGAGCACCGCCCGGCGGAACTCCTCGAAGGTGTCGCCGGACTTGTAGTCCAGGCTGATTTCCACGAACACCAGCAGGCTGCCCTTGAGGTGCTGCGGATTCAGCCGGGCGTTGTAGCCCATGATGATGCCCTCGCGCTCCAGGCGGCGGACGCGCTCGGTACAAGGGGTGGTGGAAAGCCCGACTTTCTCGCCCAGTTCGGTGAAGGAAATACGCCCGTCATTCTGCAGGATGCGCAGGATGTTACGGTCGATCTTGTCCAGTTCACGCTTGCTCTGGTGCTGGGTTCTCATAGGGGATGCCCCTCCGTGAAAGGCGATTTTGCCGAGAATTCTCGCCAATAATAGGCTTTTATATAGTGAAATGCACTGGGCTTAGATTCTTATACTGCGCGCATCCATGCCATATCAACAAAATAGCGGTGCGCCGCGTGCGAGGGATGAACAATGCGAGTATTGGTACTTGGTAGCGGTGTGATCGGTACCGCCAGTGCCTATTATCTGGCCCGGCAAGGCTTCGAGGTGACCGTGGTCGACCGCCAACCGGCAGTGGCCCTGGAAACCAGCTTCGCCAACGCTGGCCAGATCTCGCCCGGCTATGCCTCGCCTTGGGCCGCCCCAGGCGTACCGCTGAAAGCCATCAAGTGGCTGCTGGAGCGCCACGCGCCCCTGGCCATCAAGCTGACCGGTGAAGTCGACCAGTACCTGTGGATGGCGCAGATGCTGCGCAACTGCACCGCCAGCCGCTACGCGGTGAACAAGGAGCGCATGGTGCGCCTGTCCGAGTACAGCCGTGACTGCCTCGACGAACTGCGTGCCGAAACCGGTATTGCCTACGAAAACCGTAGCCTGGGGACTACCCAGCTGTTCCGCACGCAGGCCCAGGTAGACGCTGCGGCCAAGGACATCGCCGTGCTCGAGCAGTCCGGGGTGCCATATGAATTGCTCGACCGCGACGGCATCGCCCGTGTCGAACCGGCCCTGGCCGGGGTGAAGGACATCCTTGCCGGCGCCCTGCGCCTGCCCAACGATCAGACCGGCGACTGCCAGTTGTTCACCACCAAGCTCGCCGAAATGGCCGTGAACCTGGGCGTGGAATTCCGCTTCGGTCAGGACATCCAGCGCCTGGACTTCGCCGGTGACCGCATCAACGGCGTATGGATCGATGGCAAACTGGAAACCGCAGACCGCTACGTGCTGGCCCTGGGCAGCTACTCGCCGCAGATGCTCAAGCCACTGGGCATCAAGGCCCCGGTGTATCCGCTCAAGGGTTACTCGCTGACCGTGCCGATCACCGATGCCGACATGGCGCCGACCTCGACCATTCTTGACGAGACCTACAAGGTTGCGATTACCCGTTTCGACAACCGTATCCGTGTGGGCGGCATGGCTGAGATCGCCGGCTTTGACCTGTCGCTGAACCCGCGTCGACGCGAAACGCTGGAGATGATCGTCAACGACCTTTATCCTCGCGGCGGCGACCTCAGCCAGGCCAGTTTCTGGACCGGCCTGCGCCCGGCGACCCCGGATGGTACGCCGATCGTGGGTGCCACTGCGTTCCGCAACCTGTTCCTCAACACCGGCCACGGTACGTTGGGCTGGACCATGGCGTGCGGTTCCGGCCGCCTGCTGGCTGACCTGATTGCGCGCAAGAAACCGCAGATCAGTGCTGAGGGCCTGGACATCTCCCGGTATGGCAACAGCCCGGAAGTCGCCAAGCACGGTCAGACCGCGCCTGCCCACCAGCAGTAAGGTCGCCTGTACCGGCCTCTTCGCGGCTAAAGCCGCTCCTGCAGGTATGTGCAATCCCTGTAGGAGCGGCTTCAGCCGCGAAGAACCCGACACCGTTTTCAACCTGTGAATCACCATAAGGCAGCCGCCATGCGTCCCGCCCGCGCTCTGATCGACTTGCAAGCCCTCCGTCACAACTACCGCCTGGCCCGTGAACTGTCCGGTGCCAAGGCCCTTGCCGTGGTCAAGGCCGACGCCTACGGCCACGGTGCCGTGCGTTGCGCCCTGGCCCTGGAGCCCGAGGCCGACGGTTTTGCTGTGGCCTGCATCGAAGAGGCGCTGGAGTTGCGCGCTGCCGGCATCAAGGCGCCGGTGCTGCTGCTCGAAGGCTTTTTCGAGGCCAGCGAACTGGCGCTGATCGCCGAGCACGGCCTGTGGTGTGTGGTGCATTCGCTGTGGCAGCTCGAAGCGATCGAGCAGACCCAGATACACAAGCCACTGACCATCTGGCTCAAGCTCGATAGCGGCATGCACCGCGTCGGCCTGCACCCCAAGGATTACCACGACGCCTACCAGCGCCTGCTGGCCAGCGGCAAGGTTTCGCGCATCGTGTTGATGAGCCACTTCGCCCGTGCCGACGAGCCGGAGGCCGATGCCACCGAGCAGCAGATCGCCGTGTTCAACGCCGCCCGCGAAGGCCTGGCCGCCGAATGCAGCCTGCGCAATTCGCCCGGTGTGCTGGCCTGGCCGCAAGCCCCGAGCGACTGGGTACGCCCAGGCATCATGCTGTATGGCGCCAGCCCCTTCGAAGCCGACCAGCCCCAGGCCGCACGCCTGCAGCCGGTGATGACCCTGCAATCACGCGTCATCAGCGTGCGCGAGCTGCCTGCCGGGGAACCAGTGGGTTACGGCGCCAAGTTCGTCAGCCCGCGGCCAACCCGCGTTGGCGTGGTTGCCATGGGCTACGCCGACGGCTACCCGCGCCACGCACCCACCGGCACGCCGGTGGTGGTCGCCGGCAAGCGCAGCCAGCTGATTGGCCGCGTGTCGATGGACATGCTCTGCATCGACCTGACCGACGTGCCCGAAGCCACCGTCGGCAGCCCGGTCGAGCTGTGGGGCAAGCAGGTACTGGCCAGTGATGTGGCCACGCAGGCCGGTACCATTCCCTACCAGATCTTCTGCAACCTGAGGCGCGTGCCGCTGGACTATCACGGCGAATAAGGCGCCGAAGCGGCCAGCTTGAGGGGCGGTGTGTTGTAAATACTGAACGGCATTGCCATGATATCGTTCACATTCACCCCGCCATCTCACCGTTTCAGGAGGCGCAAGCTTTGGACGTCGGCGAACGACTGCAAGCCATCCGCAAGCTCAAGGGCCTTTCCCAGCGGGAACTCGCCAAGCGCGCGGGGGTGACCAACAGCACCATCTCGATGATCGAGAAGAACAGCGTGAGCCCTTCGATCAGCTCGCTGCGCAAGGTGCTCAGCGGCATTCCCATGTCGATGGTCGAATTCTTTTCGGTCGAGCTGGAGGCGCAAAGCCCGGCACAGATCGTCTACAAGGCCCATGAGCTGATCGACATCTCCGACGGCGCAGTGACCATGAAGCTGGTTGGCAAGTCACACCCCAACCGCGCTATCGCCTTCCTTACCGAAGTCTACCCTCCCGGTGCCGACACCGGTGCCGAGATGCTCACCCACGATGGTGAAGAAACCGGCATCCTGCTCGAGGGCAGGCTCGAACTGGTGGTGGGCAACGAGATCTTCATCCTCGAAGCGGGCGACAGCTATTACTTCGAAAGTACCCGCCCGCACCGTTTTCGCAACCCGTTCGACGCGCCTGCGCGGCTGATCAGCGCGGCTACCCCTTCGAACTTTTGATCCAGCGCAGTGCATTGCTTCGGCAATACCCCTTTCCCGAGTAGGGTCGTTCCACGGTATCCGGGTTCCCGCTATACTTTTCAACGCTCGCATTACCGTGGCCGCGGGCGTGATTAGCCACCATGAGGGTGTTCGCGTGAACCAAATCAAGAAGATGCTGGCCATACCAGCAGCCGTATTCGCCCTTTGGGCAATGAGCGCAACCGCAGCGACCAACGACGAGCTTGCCAAACGCCTTGAGCCGGTCGGCCAGGTGTGTGTGCAGGGCCAGGAATGCAAGGGTATGGAAGTGGCCGCCGCAGCCGGCGGTGGTGGGGCCAAGACCCCGGATGAGGTGATTGCCAAGCACTGCAACGCCTGCCACGGGTCAGGCTTGCTGGGGGCACCGAAGATTGGCGATACCGCCGCATGGAAAGAGCGCGCCGACCATCAGGGCGGCCTGGAAGGGATTCTGGCCAAGGCCATTACGGGCATCAACGCCATGCCGCCCAAGGGCACCTGCGCGGACTGCTCGGATGATGACCTGAAAGGGGCCATCAAGAAGATGTCCGGGCTCTGAGCCACCATTGAATTGCACCAAGCCCGCCTATTCCGGCGGGCTTTGTATTTGTGCTGCCAGTGCCGGCCCTATCGCGGCCAAAGCCGCTCCTACAGGTACAGCGCCGCGTGAGGCGCCCGCAGGAGCGGCATTGGCCGCGACAGGGCCGGCACAAGCAACCAACCCGCTTGAGCCCGTGTCCAACACCTGACCCCATGGATGATTCAGGAGGCCCCGATGCACCTCTGCTCCATCGACCAGGCCGTCGAGCACGTCCTCGACAAGTTGCCGGCCCACATCCACATGGGTCTGCCGCTGGGCCTGGGCAAGCCCAACGCCTTCGTCAATGCCCTGTACGCCCGGGTCCGCGACCTGCCTGAGCGCCAGCTGACTCTCTACACCGCGCTGTCGCTGGGGCGCCCAGCTCTTGGCGATGGCTTGCAACGACGCTTCCTCGAGCCCTTCGTCGAGCGCGTGTTCGCCGACTATGAAGAACTCACCTACCTCGCCGACCTGCGCAACGACTGCCTGCCGCCGAACATCCGCGTCGAGCAGTTCTTCATGCAACCCGGCAGCCTGCTGCACAGCGAGACTGCCCAGCAGGACTACATCAGCAGCAACTACAGCCACGCCGCCCGTGACATCAACGCCAAGGGCCTGAACCTGGTCGCCCAGCTGGTCGCTGCCACGCCGGAGAAGCCCGTCCACCTGAGCTTGGCCTGCAACCCCGACATCACCCTCGACCTGCAGCCGATGATCGCCAAGCGGCGTGCGGCAGGGGAAACCATCCTCATGCTCGGCCAGGTTCACAGCGAGTTACCGTACATGCCGGGCGATGCCGAACTGCCGATCGATGCGTTCGACCTGCTGATCGACGAAGCGGAGCAGCGCCGACTGTTTTCCACTCCCAACATGCCAGTCACCACGCAGGATCACTGCATTGGTTTGCACGCAAGCTCACTGGCGCGTGACGGTGGCACGCTGCAAATCGGCATCGGCGCCATGGGCGATGCACTGGCGGCGGCATTGCTGGCGCGCCAGGGCGACAACGCGGGCTACCGCGCCTTGCTCGACGAACTGGATGTCGGCCCCTGGCGGACGCTGATCGAGCGCGAAGGGGGCCTGGAGGCCTTCGCCCAAGGTCTTTACGGTTGCAGCGAGATGTTCGTCAACGGCCTGCTGGCGCTGGTCGAGGCGGGCGTGGTGCGCCGCCCGGCGGATGAGCAGGGTGTGCTGGTGCATGGCGGTTTCTTCCTCGGCCCGCAGGCGTTCTACCAGCGCTTGCGCGAGATGCCGCTGGAGCAGCGCGCCCGGTTCGGCATGACCCGCATCAGTTTCATCAACGAATTGTACGGGCAGGAAGGCCTCAAGCGCCGCCAGCGCCGCGATGCGCGCTTCGTCAACACGGTGTTCGGCATGACCCTGCTCGGCGCCGGCGTGGCCGACCAGCTGGAAGACGGCCGGGTGCTTAGCGGCGTGGGCGGGCAGTACAACTTTGTTGCGCAGGGCCACGCCCTGGAGGGTGGGCGCTCGATCCTGCTGCTGCGCAGCTGGCGTGAGTCGGGGGGTGAGGTGACTTCCAACCTGTTCTGGAGCTATGGCCACTGCACCATTCCCCGGCACCTGCGCGATATCGTGGTGACCGAGTACGGCATTGCCGACTTGCGTGGGCAGACCGACAGCGAAGTGATTGCGCGGCTGCTGGCGGTGAGCGATTCGCGGTTCCAGGGGGCGTTGATGGAACAGGCCAAGCGCGCCGGCAAGCTGGCGGGCGATTTTCAGCTGGATGCGCGGTTTAGCGACAATACGCCTGAGCGTCTGGACGCAATCAAGGCGCGTCATGCGCGGCTGTTCCCGGAGTATCCGCTCGGTACGGATTTCACGGCCGAGGAGCGGGATTTGTTGCGCGCGCTGAATTGGTTGAAGAGCAAATTCAAGCTGAGCGAGGTGCTGGAGCTGGGCAAGGCGGCACTGGAAGCGCCAGGGCCAGAGGGGTTTGAGGCGCACCTGGCGCGGATGCAGCTGGATCGGCCGCAGGGGTTGAAGGAGGAGTTGTATCAGCGTTTGCTGCTGGCGGGGTTGCAGGCCACAAGATAAATGTGAAGGCTCACCGTCCCCTGTGGGAGCGGGTTTACCCGCGAATGCGATGGCACATGCGAAATCGCATTCGCGGGTAAATCGGATCGCCGCACCGCCGCTCCCACAGGGACCGTGTGTGGGCTTACTCGATGAAGCTGACCACACCACCTTCCAGCGACTTAACCCGGGCCAGCGATTCAACGCGGTAGCCTTGGCTGTCCAGCTCGGCACGGCCGCCCTGGAACGACTTCTCGATGACGATGCCCAGGCCGGCAACGGTGGCTCCGGCCTGCTTGATGATCGAGATCAGCGCTTGCGATGCCTTGCCGTTGGCCAGGAAGTCGTCGATCACCAGCACGCGGTCGCTGCTGTTGAGGTGGCGCGGCGAGATGGCCACGGTGTTCTCGGTCTGCTTGGTGAAGGAATACACCGAGGCGGTCAGCAGGTTCTCGGTCAGGGTCAGCGACTGGTGCTTGCGCGCGAAGATCACCGGTACGCCCAGCTTCAGGCCGGTCATCACCGCCGGGGCAATGCCCGAGGCTTCGATGGTGACGATCTTGGTCACGCCGGCATCGGCGAACAGGCGGGCGAACTCGTCACCGATCAGCTGCATCAGCGCCGGGTCGATCTGGTGGTTGAGAAACGCGTCGACTTTGAGAACCTGGTCGGAAAGCACGATGCCTTCTTCGCGAATCTTCTGATGCAGTGCTTCCACTATGTTTTCCTCGATGTAGGTAGTGGTCTGTATAGCCGATTTGTAAGCCCAACTTCGGCGCCAAACTTCGTCACACTGCGTTGCCGCTCCTCGCCGTAGCTGGGCTACGACTCGTCGCGGCGCCTTGCGTGTCGAACTCTGGCACTCGAATTTGGGCTCACAAATCGGCCATACAAACCACCGTGGCCGCAAATAGCGGCAAAGTTAAAGAGTAATGGTTGATCAGCGTTTGAGCATTGCCCGGATATCGGCCAGGGCATTGTTGCCACGAGCCGCCTTCACCTCGACCGGCGCATCGTCCAGGCCTTCCCAGGCCAGGTCGTCCGGTGGCAGTTCGTCGAGGAACCGGCTGGGCGTGCAGTCGATGATCTCGCCGTACTGCTTGCGCTTGGCAGCGAAGGTGAAAGCCAAGGTCTGGCGCGCGCGGGTGATGCCCACGTAGGCCAGGCGGCGTTCCTCTTCGATGGTGTCGGCCTCGATGCTGGAGCGGTGAGGGAGGATTTCCTCCTCCATGCCCATGATGAACACGTAAGGGAATTCCAGGCCCTTGGAGGCATGCAGGGTCATCATCTGCACACCCTCGGCGTTTTCTTCCTCTTCCTGCTGGCGCTCGAGCATGTCGCGCAGCACCAGCTTGCCGATGGCGTCCTCGATGGTCATGTCACCCTCTTCGTCCTTCTCGAGAGTGTTCTTCAGCGCTTCGACCAGGAACCAGACGTTGCTGATGCGGAACTCCGCCGCCTTGTCGCTGGCGGTCTGCTGGCGGATCCAGTTCTCGTAGTCGATGTCGCGGATCATCTCGTGCAGCGCGGCGATCGGGTCTTCCAGGGCGACCTTGTGGCGCACCCCGTCGAGCCAGTGCTTGAAGCGTTGCAGGCGCTCGGTGTAGCGCGCATCCAGGTGCTCACCCAGGCCCAGCTCCTCGCTGGCGGCGTACATCGAAATGCCGCGCTCGGTGGCGTAGTTGCCGAGCTTTTCCAGGGTGGTCGAGCCGATTTCCCGGCGCGGTACGTTGATCACCCGCAGGTAGGCGTTGTCGTCATCCGGGTTCACCAGCAGGCGCAGGTAGGCCATGAGGTCCTTGACCTCCTGGCGGCCGAAGAAGCTGTTGCCGCCCGACAGGCGATACGGCACCTGGTGGTGCTGCAACTTCAGTTCGATCAGTTTGGCCTGGTAGTTACCGCGGTAAAGGATCGCGAAGTCGCTGTACGGGCGGTTGGTGCGCAGGTGCAGGGTGAGGATCTCCATGGCCACGCGCTCGGCCTCGGCTTCCTCGTTCTTGCAGCGGATCACACGGATCTCGTCGCCTACGCCCATCTCGCTCCACAACTGCTTTTCGAAAGCATGCGGGTTGTTGGCGATGAGCACGTTGGCGCAGCGCAGGATGCGACTGGTGGAGCGGTAGTTCTGTTCGAGCATGACGATCTTCAGGGAGGGGTAGTCCTCCTTGAGCAGCATCAGGTTCTCGGGGCGTGCGCCACGCCAGGCATAGATCGACTGGTCATCATCGCCCACCACGGTGAACTGGTTGCGCATGCCGATCAGCATCTTCACCAGCAGGTACTGGCTGGCGTTGGTGTCCTGGTATTCGTCCACCAGCAGGTAGCGCACGCGGTTCTGCCAGCGTTCGAGCACGTCGGGGTGCTCCTGGAACAGCTTGACCGGCAGCAGGATCAGGTCGTCGAAGTCCACCGCGTTGAACGCCTTGAGCGTGCGCTGGTAGTGGGTGTAGACGATGGCAGCGGTCTGCTCGCGGGGGTTGCGCGCCTTTTCCAGGGCTTCGGCGGGCAGGATCAGGTCGTTTTTCCAGGCACCGATCATGTTCTTGATCTCGTCGATGCCGTCGTCGCCGGAGTATTCCTTCTGCATGATGTCCGACAGCAGTGCCTTGATGTCGGACTCGTCGAAGATCGAGAAGCCCGGCTTGTAGCCCAGGCGTTCATGCTCCTTGCGGATGATGTTCAGGCCCAGGTTGTGGAACGTGCACACCGTCAGGCCGCGGCCTTCCCCCGGACGCAGCAAGGTGGCGACCCGTTCCTTCATCTCGCGGGCGGCCTTGTTGGTAAAGGTCATGGCCACGATGTACTGGGCACGGATGCCGCAGTTCTGGATGAGGTGGGCAATCTTGCGCGTGATGACGCTGGTCTTGCCCGAGCCAGCACCGGCGAGCACCAATAGAGGGCCGCCGACGTAGTCACGGGCTTCCTGTTGCCGGGGATTGAGTCGGGACATGCTAGAAACCGGGGGTCGCCAGAAAATAGCCGCGCATTCTAACAGGCATGGGCCACTTGTGGCGCGACCGTCTGACGTTTGAGTCAGACTTTTGTTCAGGCATGAGCATTAGTGAAACTAATGCTATTCACTGAAAAAATCGTAATTGCCGGTTTGACGACTTTCGCGCAGGATGCACGTCAAAATGCGACGGGCGGCACTGTAGGCAAAGGATATGTCTAAAAGTGAAAATCATTTTCACTATGCAGTAGCATATCCGACCTCTAACGCTATACCTTTCGAGCCTTTAAGGAGCCCGCTTGTCCACGCCTGTCGAACCTTTGCGTTTGCTGCTGTTGGCTGATGAGCCGGAATGGGCCGCCTTATTACGCGAGTGCCTGCTGCCGCTGGACGGTAGCGCAGTATTGCTGACCGCGCCGAACTGGGCGGCGGTCGATACCCTGTTCAGCCATGATCGCCAGGCCGTGGTGCTGGCGACGCCGGCGTTGCAGCCTGCACCCGGGCGTTGCGAACTGCCGACCATCCTGTTGCTCGACCACGAACCAGACACGTCGCCAACGGGGGTCAGCGACTGGCTGGTACGTGACCAGCTGAACGTCGATGCCCTGCGCCGCTCGCTGCGCCATGTGCGCGAGCGCGGTGTGCTGGTGGCGACGTTGCAGCGCCTGGCCGAGCAGGACCCGCTGACCGGCATCGCCAACCGCCAGGGTTTCCAGGCCTTGCTGACCACGCGCCTGGCGGAGAACGAAGGCCGCGGCGTGGCCCTCGGCCACCTGGACCTGGACAACTTCCGTCATGTCAACGACGCCCTTGGCCATCAGTGCGGCGACCGCCTGATACTGCAGGTGGTCGCGCGGCTCAAGCAGCAACTGGAGGCCGGTGACCAGCTGGCGCGCCTGGGCAGCGACGAGTTTGCCCTGCTGATCGACACGCGCCGCGATGCCAACCGCGCCGAATGGATCGCCGAGCGTATCGTCGAGGCGTTGGCCGAACCCTACTGGATCGACGGCGAAAGCCTGCTGCTTGGCTGCAGCCTGGGCCTGGCCCATGCCCGCGCCCAGGGCGGCCCTGACCCGCTGATGTGGCATGCGCACATCGCCATGCGCCAGGCCAAAAGTAGCCAGGGTTGCACCTTCCACGTATTCAACGAACGCATCAACCGTAATGCGCGCAGCCTGGCCGACCTGGAAAGCGAGCTGCGCCGGGCGCTGCGCCGCGACGAACTGGAGTTGCACTACCAGCCGCGGCTGAACCTGGCCGATGGCCGCATCGTCGGCCTGGAGGCCTTGGTGCGCTGGCGCCATGCCGAGCGCGGCCTGCTGCCACCGAGCGAGTTCGTGCCGCTGGCCGAGCAGAGCGGTTTGATCGTGCCGTTGGGCTACTGGGTGATTTCCCGTGCCCTGCGCGATATGCAGGCGCTGCGCGAACAGGGGCTTGCGCCGCTGCACATGGCGGTGAACCTGAGCTTCCGCCAGTTCCAGGACAGCCAGTTGCTGGCCACCCTGAGCCGGCTGATCATCGAGCACAGTGTGGATGCGCGCTGGCTGGAGTTCGAACTGACCGAAACGGCAGTGATGCGCCGCAACGAGCTGGTGCGCCAGACCATGGATGCCCTGGGTCGCCTGGGTGTGCGCTTCTCGCTGGATGACTTTGGTACCGGCTTCTCGTCCTTCGTGCACCTGAACAGCCTGCCGATCACCTTGCTCAAGGTCGACCGCAGCTTCGTTGCCGAGATGGAGATGCGCGAAGAGAACCGCAAGCTGGTGCATGCCATGATCAACCTGGCGCACAACCTCAACCTGGAGGTGGTTGCCGAAGGCGTGGAAAGCCAGGAGCAGATGGACTTGCTGCGCGGGTTCGGTTGTGACCAGGTGCAAGGGTTCCTGGTCAGCAAGCCGCTGCCGGTGGGCGAGTTGATCGACTACCTGCTGCAGGCGTCCGGCCGCCCCCTCTTGGCTGCCCTGTAAGGCCGCTTCGCGGCGTTCGATGCCTCGATAAACCCGCTCCCACGGACTCATGCGGTCCCTGTTGGAGCGGGTTTACCCGCGAGACGTCCTCAAGTCAGGCCGCAGCGGCAGCCCCCACCCCGGCCTTGCCCAGCAACCGCTTCATCCGCCACTCGACGCCAATGGTCAGCGCCACCGCCGCACAGGCCAGCCCCAACGCCCGCCCCCACCACACCCCTACGGCTGTCTC